>NZ_JAIWOT010000001.1:1955000-2255000 GCF_021295335.1 Komagataeibacter sp. FNDCF1
GCGGGTTCAGCCAGAGCATCGGTGGAAAACCGTGACAGCAGAAGGTCGAGCGATGTCATATGGTCGTGCCCTTGATCGGTTATGGCGGCTGCCCGCTGACAGTCGGAGCCTGCACGGCGCGAGCAATGGCACGCCACCATGCAGCAGATGCCACGTCATGCCAATATCCACCCGGCCATGCACAATGCCGGGGCGCGGGATCGGTATGGATTCCGGCTTCCGGCTTCTATAGAAGGGGGAACATGAATACCCCGCGCACAGCCACGGTCCACCGCGCCACCAGCGAGACCGACATTACCGTCACCATCAACCTTGATGGCACGGGCCAGACCCGCATCGATACCGGCATCGGTTTTTTTGACCATATGCTGACCGCGCTCGGCCGCCACAGCATGTGCGACCTGACGGTTACGGCCAGGGGCGACCTGCATATCGACTACCACCATACGGTGGAGGATACCGGAATCGCCCTGGGCAAGGCCTTTGCACAGGCCATTGGCGACAAGCGGGGCATCCGCCGCTACGGCAGCGCCACCGTGCCGCTGGACGAGGCGCTGTGCGAAGCCGTGGTCGACATCTCCGGCCGTCCTTTCCTGGCCTGGTCGGTCACGTTCGGGCGTGACAAGATCGGGGAGATGGACACGGAACTGTTCGAGGAATTCTTCCGTGCCTTTGCCATGAGCGCCCTTGTCACCCTGCACGTGATCCAGCGCGCGGGGCATAACTGCCACCATATTGCCGAAGCCGGCTTCAAGGCGCTGGCCCGCGCCCTGCGCGCCGCCAGCGAGCCCGACCCCCGCGCGGGCGGCATCATCCCCTCCACCAAGGGCAGCCTGTGACCTTCTATTCCGCCCTGCTGCCACCTAGGCACGGGCAGGCCGATGGACCTGCCGGATGGCCGGTCATGGTCGCCTGCCGCATGTCGTGGCTGGTGCTGGCATGCGGGTGGCTGGGGCTGTTGCTGCGGGGCTGTCCGGTCAGCGGGCTGCTGGCTGGGGGGTGCTGCATCCTGCTGCGCCATGTGCTGCCGCTCTCCGTTGCCCTGCCGGTTCTGGCCGGGGGGCACCTGTTCCTGGCGCTGAACGCGCCGCAACTGCGAGAGTGGGAGCTGCGGCTGCGCGGCTACCGGCCGGCATCCGGCGTTTATGCAACGGACCCGAAGGGCGCCCTGCTGCGCTGGATGGACCATGACCGGTCCCGTTCCCTTTCTTCTGTATCATGAGGCATCCCATGCCCGCGCCTTCTTCTACGCAATCCATCGTGGTGATCGACTATAATGGCGGCAACCTTGCCTCCGCCGCCCGCGCCCTGACCCGGGCGGCGCACGATGGTGGCATTGCCGCCACCGTCACCATAACGGCTGACCCGCAGGCGGTGCGCGACGCCGACCGGATCGTGCTGCCCGGCCAGGGCGCCTTTGCCGACTGTGCTGCGGGACTTGCCGCCCGGCCCGGCCTGCGCGACGCCATTGTGGAGGCCACGGATGAAGGCACCCCCTTCCTGGGCATATGCGTTGGCATGCAGCTTATGGCCGAACGTGGGCGCGAGCATGGCGTGACCGCCGGCTTTGGCTGGATCGCGGGGGAAATCACACTGATGGACGCCCCCGGCCTGCGCCTGCCGCAGATGGGGTGGAACCAGCTTGCCTTCACCCCCGGCGCCCATCCGCTGACGGACGGGCTGGACGCAGATGCCCACGGCTACTTCGTCCACTCCTTTGCACTGGGGGGATATGACGCGGCCGACATGGTGGCCACGACCGATTACGGTGGCACGGTCCCCGCCATCGTGGCGCGCGGCAACCGCGCGGGCACGCAGTTCCATGTGGAAAAAAGCCAGAAGGTGGGCCTGCGCATCCTGTCCAACTTCCTGCGCTGGACACCAGCCCCCCTGTCGGCCGGCAGATCATGACACGCCCCGGCATTCCTACGGCGGTTCTTCTGGCCGAACGCCTGCAGGCGATGCATGAGGACGACCTGCATGCCCTGTGTGACGCCACAAACGCCGCCATCCTGGACGGCGGCGGCTTCGGCTGGCTGGCCCCGCCCCCGCGTGAGACGCTGGAACGCTACTTCCGCGGCGTGCTGCTGGTGCCCGAACGCCAGATGTTCGTGGCGCGCCTCGATGACATGATCGTGGGTTCCGCCCAGCTTGTCCGCCCCCCGCGCAATAACGAAGCGCAGGCGATGAGTGCGACACTCATGCACTTCTACATCGCACCCTATGCGCGCGGGCTGGGGCTGGGCCGCCTGCTGCTGACCGAAGTGGAAAACTGCGCGCGCAGCATGGGCTACCAGATCATCAACCTCGATGTGCGTGAAACCCAGGCGGAAGCCGTGCGGCTGTTCCGCAGCAGCGGATTCCACCACTGGGGCACCCACCCCAGCTATGCCCGCACGGACGGCCGTACCGTGCGTGGCCTGTTCTTCACCAAGCGCCTGCAGGCGGACGAGCGGATCGTACCCGCCCACCCGCAGGATGCCGCAACCCCCATTCCTGCAGCAGGACATGCCCCCGTGACCGGACACAGCCTGACACTCTATCCCGCCATTGACCTCAAGGACGGCCACTGCGTGCGCCTGCGCCGGGGCGAGATGGACAACGCCACAATCTATTCCGATGATCCCGGTGCGCAGGCGCGGGCGTGGATCCACGCCGGATGCAGCTGGCTGCATGTGGTTGACCTCAACGGCGCCTTTGCCGGGCGTTCCGCCAATACCGAGGCGATCGAGGCGATCATCGCCAATGCCTCCGTGCCGGTGCAGCTGGGCGGTGGCCTGCGTGACCTCGAAAGCATCGGCAAATGGCTCAATGCCGGGATCAGCCGTGTCATCCTGGGGTCCATCGCGGTCAAGAACCCCGAACTGGTGCGTGAAGCCTGCCGCCTGTTCCCCGGCCGGATCGTGGCGGGAATCGATGCCCGCAGCGGCCAGGTCGCAACCGAGGGCTGGGCCGAGACATCGGAGATGAAGGCCGTGGAACTGGGCCTGCGCATGCAGGATGCCGGTGTGGCCGCCGTCATCTTTACCGAGATCAGCCGCGACGGCATGCTGACAGGCATCGATATCGAACAGACATCCGACATGGCCAACGCGCTGTCCATCCCGGTCATTGCCAGCGGGGGCGTGGGCAACCTTGGCCATCTGGAAGCCCTGCGCGCGGCCACGGCACAGGCGCCGGGAATCGAGGGCGTGATCGTGGGCCGCGCGCTGTATGACGGGCGCATCGACCTGGGTGATGCGCTGCGGGTTCTGGGCTGATGCTGAAGCTGCGCGTCATCCCCTGCCTGGACGTGAAGAATGGCCGGGTGGTCAAGGGTGTGAACTTCGTCTCGCTGCGCGATGCGGGCGACCCGGTGGAACAGGCCGCCGTGTACGATGCGGCGGGGGCGGATGAACTGACCTTCCTCGACATCACCGCCAGCAACGAAAACCGTGATACCATCCTTGATGTGGTCAGCCGCACGGCGGAACGCATCTTCCTGCCGCTTACGGTGGGTGGTGGCGTGCGCACCACCGATGACATGCGCCGCCTGCTGCTGGCGGGTGCCGATAAATGCGCCATGAACTCGGCCGCCGTCTCGCGGCCCGAACTGGTCAGTGAGGCCGCGCAGAAATTCGGCAGCCAGTGCGTGGTCGTGGCCATTGACGCCCGCAGCGACGGCCATGGCGGGTGGGAAGTCTATACCCATGGCGGGCGCACCCCCACCGGGCGCAACGTGATAGACTGGTGCCGGGAAGTGGCCGAGCGGGGTGCGGGCGAAATCCTGCTGACCAGCATGGACCGTGACGGCACGGGCAAGGGTTTTGACCTGGACCTGCTGCGCGCGGCAAATGCCGCGGTGCGCATTCCCATCGTGGCCTCGGGCGGGGTGGGCGAGCTTGAGCACTTTGTCGAAGGCGCGCGGGCGGGGGCGACCGGCCTGCTGGCCGCAAGCGTGTTCCACTTTGGCCAGTTCACCATTCCACAGGTCAAGCAGGCGCTGGCGGCAGCCGGCCTGCCGGTCCGGCAGACGGACTGATCCCTTCATTCGAGCCTATCGGAGCCTTGTCATGGCCAAGACAGAAAAATCCCGCAAGAACGCCCCGGCCAAGTCCGCCACTCCCCCGAAGCCCGAGGCCGTGGGCCCCGCCACCCCCGATGTGCTGGACCGGCTGTTCGCGGTTGTGGAATCCCGTCGCGGCACCGATCCGGCCATCAGTCATTCCGCCCGGCTTCTGGCACGCGGGCGGCGCAAGATCGCGCAGAAATTCGGTGAGGAAGCCGTGGAATGCCTGATCGAGGCAGTCGCCGGCAACCGCGACGAACTGGTCAGCGAAAGTGCGGACGTACTCTACCACCTGATCGTAATGTGGGTGGATGCAGGTGTGAAACCGGCCGAGGTCTGGGCCGAACTGCTCCGGCGCGAAGGCACCAGCGGTGTTGCCGAAAAAGCTGCCCGCCCGCGCGACCCGCTGGCCTGACCCCACCACCGCCGACAGGAGAACACCCATGGCCGTAAGCGGCATTGGTCCATACGACCCGCAGAACATCTTTGCCCGCATCCTGCGCGGCGAAGTGCCGTGCAAGAAGGTATATGAGGACACATACGCCCTCGCCTTCCACGACATTGCCCCCAGGGCCCCGGTGCATGTGCTGGTGATCCCGAAGGGAGCCTATGTCTCCTTTGCCGATTTCAGCGCCAAGGCGAGTGAGGCGGAAATCACGGGCTTCATCCGTGCCGTGGGCACGGTTGCGCGTGACCTGGGGCTGGAGGCGCCGGGTTACCGGCTCGTCTCCAACACCGGGGCCGAGGGCGGGCAGGAAGTGCCACATTTCCATGTACACCTGTTTGGTGGGCGTGCGCTTGGATCCATGCTGCCGGGCTGATCTGGTAAACTGTTGAAAAAATAATGGAAGTTTCCGGGTGCCGCCTTTTTTAAAAAAGGCGGCATTCTTATCAAGCTTTTTGTAAAAAGCTTGACCAAAAACCCTTTGCTACAGGGACTGCAGTTCGAACAGCCCGCGATACAGTCCCCCTTCGCGTGCCATCAGGGCGGCATGGGTGCCATCCTCGCACACCTGGCCATGGCGGAACACGATGATCCGGTCCAGCCCCATGACGGTGGAAAGCCGGTGGGCGATGACCAGCACGGTGCGCCCCGCCATCAGCCGCTCCATAGCTTCCTGCACCAGCATTTCGGAACGGGAATCGAGGCTGGAGGTCGCCTCATCCATGATCACGATGCGCGCATGGCTCAGGAACGCGCGCGCAATGGCGATGCGCTGCCGCTCCCCGCCCGAAAGCTTGACCCCACGTTCCCCCACCATGGTAGCGTAGCCACGCGGCAGGCGGTTGATGAAGTCCGCCGCATTGGCCTGCCGGGCGGCATGAGCAATTTCCGCCATCGTGGCGTCGGGGCGGCCATAGGCAATGTTTTTCGCAAGGGACCGATGGAACAGCAGCGGCTCCTGCGGCACGATGGCGATCTGCGCACGCAGGCTGGCCTGCGTGACTGTCGTGATGTCGGTGCCATCGATGGTGATGCACCCTGCCTGCACATCATAAAGCCGCTGCAGCAGCCGCGTCAGCGTGGTCTTGCCCGAACCTGACGGGCCGACAAGCGCCACCCTGCTGCCCGGCGCGATATCAAGGTTCAGGTCATCGAATAGCACGCGCCCGTGCTGGCGCACATACCCGAAGCGCACGTGACTGAAGCGGATATGCCCCCGTGTCACCCGCAGGCTGCCCGCGCCGGGCTGGTCCGTCACGGCGGAGCGCATGCTGAACAGGCTGACCAGTTCCTCCATTTCGTTGACCGAACGCTGCACGACCGAAATCTGCTGCCCGATATCGCGCAGGTAGCCCTGGATCACGAACATCATCGTCAGCACATAGGCCACATCCCCCGGTCCCGCGCGGCCCCGCATCCACAGCAGCGCCACACCCGCGATCAGCGCCATGCGCATGAACAGGGCCGCAAGGTTCTGCAGGTTGGCGCTGTTGGTGCCGCGCAGCCATGAACGCACCATGCGCCGCCGCCACCGTCCCGCCACCCATGCCAGCCGCGCGTCCTCCCGCGCTTCGGCCCCGCTGGCCTTGACCACGGCATTGCATGTCACGGCATCGGACAGGGTGGCCCCCATGCGGGTATCCCATGCATTGGCCAGCCGGGCGGACGGGGCGACGTAACGCAGGGTCAGCACGACCGACAGGCAGACCAGCGCCACGGACCCCACGGCCAGCACCACCCCCATCAACGGCCAGTGAACGGCCAGTACCGCAGTGGTGGCGCACAGCACGATCCCCTCGGGCACCAGCATCAGCAGCACGGTATCACCCAATGTATCGACCGCCCCCATGCCCCGCGTGATCCGCCGTACGGTGGAGCCCGCGAAATTGCTGGCATGCCATTCGCTGGAAAAGCGCTGCACGCGGGCAAACGCCTCCGTCACGATGCCGGTCATGACGCGGGATGTCATGTGCGAGATGGCAACATAGGCCGTGCGCCGGGCCACGATGCCAGCCATGCCCAGTCCCGTCAGCCCCGCCACGTCCCACATTGCGCCACGCACGCCAGCCGTGGTGGCGGGACGGGAAACGTCATCCACCAGCCAGCCCGCCAGCAGCGGCATCGTCACATCCGCAACCGTGGCCACGGCAATGCCCGCCAGCGTCCACGCCAGAAAGGCGGGCTGGGCCCGCCAGCGACGCCATACAAACCCCAGAACGGCGGAAAATTCATGTCGCCCCGATGCCGGGCGGGAGAAAAAGGATGCCATTGCCAACGCGCCATGATGCAGGAAAACCATGCAACCGGCCACGAATGAGGGCGGGGCCGCACGGGGCTGGAACGACTACCCTTCGCCTGCTCCGCATGCAAGGCCGGTGATCCGGAACGGGAATGCCCCGGCGGGTGATTTACACGGACCACCCCCACGCCGCACAATGCAGCGCGCATCCACCCGCAGCGAGTAGCCCATGAAAACCCCCGCCCGCCCCCACAAACCCGCACGCCGCGCCATGACGCTGGCGGAAGTCCGTGCCTTCGTCAGCCTGCTGGCCACCGCCAACCCCGATGCGCGCAGCGAACTCGACTTTGTTGATGACTATACGCTGCTGGTCGCCGTGGTACTGTCCGCGCAGGCAACCGATGCCTCGGTCAACAAGGCGACCGTAGCACTGTTCCGTGATGCCCCCACCCCGCAGGCCATGGTCGAACTGGGGGAGGAAAAGGTGGGAGATCACATCCGCACCATCGGGCTGTGGCGGACCAAGGCACGCAATGTGGTCGCGCTCTCGCGCCAGCTGATCGACCGTTTTGACGGCAGGGTGCCCTATGACCGCACGGCGCTGGAATCCCTGCCCGGCGTGGGCCGCAAGACGGCAAACGTCGTGATGAATGTCGCCTTTGGTGACAGCACCATGGCGGTCGATACCCATATCTTCCGCATCGGCAACCGCACGGGTCTGGCGCCGGGGGCAACCGTGCGCGCGGTGGAGGACCAGCTTGTGCGCCGCATTCCCGCCGACATGCTGCGCCCCGCCCATCACTGGCTGATCCTGCACGGGCGCTACATCTGCAAGGCCCGCAAGCCCGAATGCTGGCGCTGCCCCGCCTTTGATCCCTGCCAGTACCGCCTGAAAGCCGACATCCGCGCCGAAGCGCCTGCAGGCTGAACCCTATTCCGCCCGCGCCATCGGCAGGTTGGGCATGCCTGCCCCGCCGGGCCGCATGACCCATGGCCGCGCGCCACGCGCCGCACGGTCGCGCGTCACCACCACCCCGCCCCCCGCACGGGGGTAGAGGGCATGGGCTCCCTCGCGCCATACATCGAAGCGTCCGATCCTGTCAGCACCCGGGCAGCCTGCCTGCCCGTGCAGGTTCACCACAACCTCCGCCCCCAGGCACAGCGCCGCATCGGGCAATCGCGCCCCCAGCAGCAGCACGATATCACCCCCCTGCCCCGCCACGCGGCAGACCCCGCGCTGGCATGCCACGCTGGCTAGCATGCCATCTTCCGGCAGCACGCCCGCAGGCAGGCCGGTCACCCGTTGCCATTCCCGCAAAATGAAGGGATCGGGATGCCCGCCCGGCCCGGTCAGCACCCGGCCGCCGGTCACCACCCCCACCATGCGCGCATCGGGTGACACCAGCACGACCGGCATCCGCCCCATCCAGGGTGACGACAGCGCCAGCACAACCGGCACGACACCCAGCAGCCGGACCCGCCCCGCCCACAGGCACAGCCAGCACAGCCCGGCAAAGAACAGCACCAGCCCGGCACCGCCCATGGCGGGCACCCCGATGCGCGCGACCGGCAGGCCCGCCACCAGCCGCGCCAGCCATGCCACCACATCAATACCCCACCCCATGGGCACCAGCGCCAGTTTTTCCGCCCCCAGCGGCATGAGCAGCAGCGATGCCAGTCCCCACGGCATGATCCAGACCGACATGAGTGGCACCGCCAGCAGGTTGGCCAGCACGAACCACGGCTGCACCGTACCGAAATGCGCCATGCCCACGGGTATGCACGCGCCGCCCGCCAGCACGCTGGCCAGCAGGGGGCGGCCCGCACGCCCGGCCATGCGCCGCCACCAGGCCACGTCATGCGCCCATGCGGACAGGACGGGCCGCAGGGCGTCGAATCCGGCAATCAGCGCCATGACAGCGGCCATCGACATCTGCAGTGGCAGTTCGGTCACCTGTTCCGGGGCAAGCGCCATCAGAATGGCGGCCGCTACCGCCAGCGCGCGCATGGAAAATGGCCGCCTGCCCGCAAGCAGCGCCACCACCGCCAGCCCCGCCATGATCAGGCTGCGCCGTGCCGGCAGGTGCGCGCCCGTCAGCAGCACGTAGCCTGCACCCGTCAGCAGCGCACCCAGTGCGGCAATCTGGCGGCATGGCCAGAACAGCGCCGCACGCTCGGACAGCGCCAGCCCCATGCGGAGCACCGCCATGACCAGCCCCATGACAATGGCAAGGTGCAGCCCCGCCACGGCCAGCAGATGGGCCAGCCCCGCATCGGCAAAGGATTCGCGAACGCCCGCGTCAACCGCGCCGTCCGACCCCGCCAGCACGGTCGCGGCAATCGTGCCGGAGGGGCCGGGAAGAGCTGCGCGAATCCGCTGCTCCAGCTTCTGGCGCAGGCCGTCCAGCCACGCCTGCATGCCCGGCAGACGCCGGTCATGCACGCATGTCACGCCATCCAGCGCGCGACCTTGCCCGGCCAATCCGTCAAACCATGCGCGGCGCTGGGCATCATACCCGCCCGGTATGGCGGGAAAGGCGGGCGGTGCCAGCAGGACACGGGCCGACAGCGCGTCACCCGCAACCGGAATCGCCGGATCATCGGGACGAAGGCGCAACCTGATCTGTCGGCGCAGCGGGGTCATGCCGATATTGATGCCATCAAGAAACCGCACATCCGCCAGTGCCATGCGCTGCACCTGTGTCCCATCGCGCAGGGTCTGTCCGTCCACGCCCGCAACGCGGCCGGACAGGTGAACCGCCCGGCGTGGCAGATCGGGGAAAGGCGGCATGCGGTGTGCCTGCCCCCATGCCAGCAGCAGCCCCGCGGCACAGCCACCCACCACGCCGCACCCCATGCGCACGGACAGGACGTTCCCCCACAGCAGCCGCGCCACCACGCAGGCCGCCACCACCATGCCCATGGCTGCGGCATCCATGCCACCCGGCTCCCACGGCAGGGCGAAATACGCGACGATGCCCGCCGCCAGCAGGACCGGCAGCCATACGGCAAAGCGGGCATGCTGCCCCCACAGCCATGCGGCCACCGGTTTACCGATGCGCGACAATGCGGCGGCAAGGCGGGCGATATGCTGGCGCGAGGGAAAATCCTCCATAATGATCCATGCAGGCCAGAGGGGGGCGTGCCCATGCGTGGCCGGAATGCATACCCTAACGGCCGAGATGGCCCGCACGCCAGACAGCCCCCTGTCAGCAGGGCGAAAACATGCTAAGGAGCCGGCTCATGACAGTCCGTACGCGTTTCGCACCCAGCCCCACCGGCCTGCTGCATATCGGCAACGCCCGTGCCGCCCTTTTCAATTTCCTCTATGCCCGCCACCATGGCGGTCAGTTCCTGCTCCGCATCGAGGATACAGACCGTGAACGTTCGACCCAGAAAGCGGTCGATGTACTGTTTGACGGCCTGGCCTGGATGGGCATCGAATCCGATGAGAAGCCGGTCTTCCAGTCCACCCGCCAGGCCCGCCATACCGAGGTGGCGCACAGCCTGCTGGAAAAGGGGCTGGCCTACCGCTGCTACTGCACGGCCGATGAACTGAAGGAAATGCGCGAGACCGCGATGGCCGAGGGCCGTCCCCCCCGCTACAACGGCATGTGGCGCGACCGCGACCCGTCCGAAGCCCCCGCCAACACCCCCTACACCATCCGCATCAAGGCCCCGCGTGAGGGCGAGACCATAATCCACGACCTGGTGCAGGGTGACGTGCGCGTGGCCAATGCCGAACTGGATGACATGATCATCCTGCGCGCGGACGGCACGCCGGTCTACCAGCTGGCCGTGGTGGTGGATGACCATGACATGGACATCACCCACGTGATCCGTGGCGATGACCACCTGACCAACACGTTCCGCCAGGCCATGATCTACCGCGCCATGGGCTGGAACCTGCCGCATTTCGCCCACCTGCCGCTGATCCACGGGCCGGATGGCGCCAAGCTGTCCAAGCGGCACGGGGCGCAGTCGGTGGTCGAATTCCGTGACATGGGCTACCTGCCCGAAGCGCTGAACAACTACCTGCTGCGCCTTGGCTGGGGCCATGGCGATGCCGAGATCCTGTCGCGTGAGGAACAGATCAGGCTGTTCGACCTTGATGGCGTAGGCCGCTCGCCCTCACGCATGGATTACGCCAAGCTGCTGCACATAAACGGCGTCTGGCTGCGGCAGGCCGATGACGTGCGCCTGACCAATGACGTGATGGAACGCCTTGCGAAAATGGACGGCGTGGATACATCGGATGCCACGCGCGCAAAAGTGCTGGCGCTTATGCCCGGCCTGAAGGAACGCGCCAAGACGCTGGTGGAACTGGCGGACAACGCCGCCTTCCTTGGCCGTTCGCTGCCGCTTGCATTCGACCCCAAGGCCGAAAAGCAGCTCACACCGGAAAACCGGGTGATGCTGGGCAGGCTGGCCGCAGCCCTGAAGGCGACCGAACCTTTTGCACAAGAAGGCATAGACGCCACCCTGCGCCAGTTTGCCGAAACGCATGAAATGAAGCTGGGCAAGGTGGCGCAGCCCCTGCGCGCCGCCGTGACCGGCAGCACCATGTCGCCCGGCATTGACGACACGCTGGCGGCCCTTGGCCGTGACGAGGTACTGGCCCGCATCAACGCGGTTGCCGCCCATGAGTGAGCGCGGCAGCCACGGCAGCAATGTCTTCCTGACCCGCACGGCACGGCACCTGCTGGGCGTGCAGGGCATGCATCCCGCCCGGATCACGCCCATCCTGGATCTGGCGGAGCACTACGCCCTGCTCAACCGCTCCCGCAAGACACCGCGCGACCTGCTGCGCGGGCGTACGCTGATCAACCTGTTCTTCGAGGACAGCACGCGCACGCGTACCTCGTTCGAACTGGCGGGCAAGCGGCTTGGCGCGGATGTGGTGAACATGACGGTCGCCAGTTCCTCGGTCAACAAGGGGGAGACGCTGCTGGATACGGCGGCAACACTCAACGCCATGCATACCGACCTGCTGGTGGTCCGTCATTCACAGTCCGGCGCCCCCGCCCTGCTGGCGCAGAAGGTGCAGGCCAGCGTGGTCAACGCCGGCGACGGCACGCACGAACACCCGACACAGGCGCTGCTGGACGCGCTGACCATCCGCCGGCACTTCGGCGTGTTCGAGGGGCTGACCGTGGCCATATGCGGTGACGTGAGCCACAGCCGTGTCGCCCGGTCCAACATCCACCTGCTGACCGCCATGGGCTGTCAGGTGCGTGTGGTGGGGCCGCCGACACTGGTGCCCGGCGCCATCGGGGCGCTGGGGGTCAGCATCCACCACACGATGGAAGACGGGCTGCGCGGGGTTGACGTGGTCATGATGCTGCGCGTGCAGCGTGAGCGCATGAAGGGCACGCAGGTGCCCAGCGCGCGTGAGTATTTCCGTTTCTACGGACTGGACAGCAGGCGCCTTGCGCTGGCGAAGCCGCATGCGCTGGTCATGCATCCCGGCCCGATGAACCGGGGCGTGGAAATTGACAGCCGGGTTGCCGATTCCGACCAGAGCGTGATTCGCGAACAGGTGGAAATGGGGGTTGCCGTGCGCATGGCGGTTCTGGACATCCTCGCACGCGGGGGAGAAGGCGCATGAAGCCGGTCCTGTTTGAAAACGTCCGCCTGATCGACCCCGCCAGCGCCATGGACCGCCCCGGTCGCCTGCTGGTGCACGACGGCGTGATCGCGGGCACCGACCTGCCACAGGCCGAAGGCGCGCCGGAGGGGGCCGAGGTTATTGACGGTGGTGGCCAGCTTGTCCTGTGCCCCGGCCTGGTGGACATGCGGGTCACGATTGGCGAACCCGGTTTTGAATACCGCGAGACGGTGCTGTCCGCGGCAAAGGCGGCGGTGGCCGGTGGCATCACCACCATTGCGGTGCTGCCCAATACCAGCCCCACCATAGACAACCCGGCCCTGGCCCGCCTGCTGCGCGCGCGTGGCGAGGAAACGGGCATGATCGACATCCTGCCCTATGGCGCGCTGACACGCGAATGCGCGGGCAGGGAAATGGCGGAAATCGGGCTGCTGGCCGAAGCCGGCGCCATTGCCTTTACCGACGGCCCCCACGCCATTGCCGACAGCCGCACCATGCGCCAGATGCTGACCTATGCCAAAGGCTTCGGCGCGCTGATCGTCCAGCACCCCGAGGACCCGTCACTGGCACGCGGGGGCTGTGCCACCGATGGCGAACTGGCCACGCGCCTGGGCCTGCCGGGCATACCGGCGGCGGCCGAGGCCATCCTGATCGCGCGCGACCTGCGGCTTGCGCGCATGACGGGCGGTCGGCTGCATTTCGGCCATGTCTCCACTGCGGAAGGGCTGGACCTGATCCGCGCGGCCAAGGCCGACGGGCTGCAGGTCACCTGCGATACGGCACCACCATATTTCGACCTGAACGAGACCGTGATCGGTGATTTCCGGACCTATGCCAAGCTTTCCCCCCCGCTGCGGGCGGAAGCCGACCGCCGCGCCATCTGCGCGGGGCTGGCCGATGGCACGATCGATGCCGTGGCGTCCGACCACATGCCGTGCGATGCCGATGACAAACGCCAGCCCTTTGCCGTGGCGGCGGCAGGTGGCACGGGGCTGTGCACGCTGCTGGCGGTAACGCTGGCGCAGGTCCATGCGGGCAATCTGGACATGAATGCGGCAATCGGACTGCTGACCCACCGCCCGGCCCGCGTGCTGGGCAGCACGACAGGCACGCTGGCTGCCGGCATGCCCGCTGACCTGTGCCTGTTCAATCCTGATACCGGCTGGATCGTGCGTGCAGGTGAACTGCCGGGCAAGGCGCAGAACACCCCGTTTGACGGCCGCGCGCTGGAAGGCCGCGTGATGGGTACGTGGAAGAAGGGCCGCCGTGTATTCGGGGCGCAGGCCGCATGATATACGGCATACCGACCTATGACCTGCCACTCATGGCCGGGGTGGCGTTCCTGTCCTACCTGATCGGCAGCATTCCCTTCGGGCTGGTACTGACCGCGCTCTCGGGCGGGGGGGATATCCGCAAGATCGGCTCGGGCAATATCGGGGCAACCAACGTGCTGCGCACCGGGCGCAGGGGGCTTGCGGCGGGCACGCTGGCGCTGGATGGCACCAAGGGCGCGTTTGCCGTGTTCTGCGCCTTCGTGCTGTGCCCGTTCCACACGCTGGCCGCTGAATCCCTGGCCGCCATCTTTGCCGTGGCGGGACACTGCTTTCCGGTCTGGCTCAAATTCAGGGGCGGCAAGGGTGTGGCCACGGGCCTGGGCTGTGTGCTGGCGCTCATGCCCGGCGTGGGGCTGTGCTGCTGCGCCCTGTGGCTGATCTTTGCCAAGGTCACGCGCATCTCCTCGGCCGGGGCCATCGTGGCCTTTGCCGCACTCCCGCTGCTCATGATCCGGCCGGGACGGATCGACTTTTCCTCCCCCGCCTATCTGGCGGGCTGCCTGATCGCGGTGATGATCCTGTGCCGCCATCATGCCAACATCACCCGGCTCCTGAAGGGAACCGAACCCCGGATCGGCCAGAAAGGCACATGACCGCGCCCGATGCCGCAACGCTGCTGGCCTGCCTGCGGCTGGCCCGGACGGACGGCATCGGCCCGGTCACCTACCGCCGCCTTCTGCGCACGCATGGCAGCGTGCAGGCAGCCCTGGACATGCTTGAGCGCGGCACCGGTTCCAGCCGCGGCATCGGCCATGCCTGCAGCCGCGATGACGCGCTGCGCGAGATCGAGCGCCTGCACGCCATGGGCGGCCAGTTCCTGCTGCATGGTCAGCCCGGCTACCCGCCCCTGATGGCGGCCTTGCATGATGCACCGCCGGTGCTGGCCGTGCTGGGCGATCCCGCCCTGCTTTCGGCCCGCATGGTGGGGATCGTGGGCGGACGCAATGCATCGGCGGGCGGGATCCGCATGGCCGAAAGCCTGTCCGCCCTGCTGGCCGCCGCGGGGATCGATACCGTGTCGGGACTTGCACGCGGAATTGATGCCGCCGCCCATCTTGGCGCCATGACCACCGGGCGCACGGTCGCAGCCATTGCCGGCGGGCTGGACTGTCCCTATCCGCCCGAACATGCCGACTTGCAGGCCCGGATCGCCCGCACGGGTGCCGTCGTGACCGAGGCGCCCCTGGGCACCATGCCGCAGGCCCGGCATTTCCCGCGTCGCAACCGGCTGATCGCAGGGCTGGGGCTGGGCTGCGTGGTGATCGAGGCAGCACTGCGTTCGGGCAGCCTGATCACCGCGCGCATGGCGCTGGAATACGACCGGACCGTCTTCGCCGTGCCCGGCTCCCCGCTTGATCCGCGCTGCCATGGCAGCAACGACCTGCTACGACAGGGCGCGGTACTGACGGAAAACGAACGCGATATCCTGCGCGAACTCCCTGAAACAATGGAAGAAACCGGTCTTTTTGCGTACAATGCCCCCCCACCCCGCCATGATACGCTCCCGTATCGGGACCAGGGGCAGGAAGAAGCACCAGCGGGCTTATCCCCCACCCCTTTGCCGCCCGTCGGGGATGGAGGGGACATTCATGAAATGATAGAGGGTTTTCTATCTTTCACACCATCTCCTGTTGACGATCTCGTACGGCGCTGCCAGTTCTCGACAGCAGCAGTCCTGGCCGCCCTGTCGGAAATGGAAATTGCGGGCATGATCGAGTTCCTTGCGGGGGACATGGTCGTGCGACGTCCACCCCCCGCCTGAGCGCTGGAAACAAGCAAGGTTTGAGAATCGTGATCCGGAGACAGAATGACTGACGTCGTGGTGGTCGAATCGCCGGCCAAGGCGAAAACGATCAATAAGTATCTGGGTGACAACTACACGGTTCTTGCCTCGTTCGGGCATGTGCGCGACCTGCCGCCCAAGGATGGCAGCGTCAAGCCCGACGAAGGCTTTGCCATGGTGTGGGAAACCGACGAGCGCGGCAGCCGCCAGATCGCGGCCATTGCCAAGGCGCTGCGCGGGGCCAAGCACCTTTACCTCGCCACTGACCCCGACCGGGAGGGGGAGGCCATTTCGTGGCATGTGCGCGCGATCCTTGAGGAGAAGAACCTCCTCAAGGGAATCGACGTGCAGCGCGTCACATTCAATGAAATCACCAAAAGCGCCATCAAGACCGCGATGGCGCATCCGCGCGGCCTCGATTTCCCGCTGATCGAGGCATATCTCGCCCGGCGCGCGCTGGACTATCTGGTGGGCTTCACGCTCTCGCCCGTGCTGTGGCGCAAGCTGCCCGGATCGCGCAGTGCGGGGCGCGTGCAGTCCGTCGCCCTGCGCCTGATCTGTGAGCGCGAAGCCGAGATAGAGGTCTTCAGGCCGCGGGAATACTGGTCGATCATCGCCCGCATGACCACGCCCGGGGGGGCCGCCTTCTCGGCGCGGCTGACGCATCTGGATGGCCACAAGCTCGACCAGTTCGACCTGAACGACGAAGCCCGCGCCATGGCCGCCAAGGCTGCCGTGGAAGCAGGCGACTACAGTGTTGAAAAGGTCGAGCGCCGCAAGGTCCGCCGCAACCCGCCGCCACCGTTCACCACATCGACCATGCAGCAGGAAGCATCGCGCAAGCTGGGCATGGGCGCGCAGGTGGCCATGCGCACGGCGCAGCAGCTTTATGAAGGTATCGATATCGGCGGTGAGACGGTCGGCCTGATCACCTACATGCGAACCGATGGCGTGCAGATGGCGGGAGAGGCCATTGGCGCCATCCGTGGCCATATCGGCCACAGCTTCGGACCGGAATACGTGCCGGAGAAGGCGCGCATCTATTCCACCAAGGCCAAGAACGCGCAGGAAGCGCATGAAGCCATCCGCCCGACCGATGTGCGCCGCACGCCGGCCGACATGGCGCGCTACCTCTCGCCCGAGCAGAAGAAACTGTATGACCTGATCTGGAAGCGCTCGGTCGCAAGCCAGATGCAGTCCGCCGAACTGGATCAGGTCGCGGTGGACATCACGGACCGCCAGCAGCGCGTCACCCTGCGTGCCACCGGCTCCATCATCGCATTTGACGGCTTCCTGCGCCTGTACAGCGAAGGCCGCGACGACTCGCCCGCCAAGGGTGATGACGACCAGGACCGCATGCTGCCCGCCATGGGCGAGCGCGACGCCATCGGGCGTGGCGAGGTCACGGCCGACCAGCATTTCACCCAGCCGCCGCCGCGCTATTCGGAAGCATCGCTGGTCAAGAAGATGGAAGAGATCGGCATCGGCCGTCCCTCCACCTACGCCTCCATCCTGACCGTGCTGCGTGACCGCAACTACGTGCAGCTGGAAAACCGGCGCTTCGTGCCCGAGGACCGGGGGCGGCTGGTCACGGCCTTCCTCACCTCCTTCTTTGAACGCTACGTCGATACCCAGTTCACGGCGGGGCTGGAGGAACAGCTTGATGACATATCGGGCGGCCGCGCCAACTGGCGTGATGTGATGTCCGCCTTCTGGTCCGACTTCTCGCATGCGGTCGACCAGACCAAGGATCTCAAGATATCCGACGTGATCACCGCGCTGGATGCGGATCTTGCCCCCTACTTCTTCCCCGACCGCGAGGACGGGCAGGACCCGCGCGTGTGTACCGCCTGCGGCACGGGGCGGCTGGGGCTGAAGCTGGGGCGGTATGGCGCGTTCATCGGCTGCTCCAACTACCCCACCTGCCAGTTTACCCGCAAACTGGTGGTGGACCCAAAGGAAGGCGAGGACGCGGCCACGCTGAAGGACGGCATGCGCGTGCTGGGCGCCGCCCCCACCGGTGAGGAAGTAACCGTGCGCCGTGGCCCGTGGGGCCTGTACGTGCAGCAGGGCGAACCTGACCCCGAGGACAAGAAGGCCAAGCCGAAGCGCGCCACCATCCCGCGCGGGCTGGATGGGGACAAGATCACGCTGGAACAGGCCGTGGGCCTGCTGTCGCTGCCGCGCATCGTGGGCATCCACCCCGAACTGGGCGAGCCGATCGAGGCGGGGCTGGGCCGTTTCGGGCCGTATGTGAAGATGGGCGCGGTCTATGGCTCGCTGGACAAGGATGATGATGTCCTGACCGTGGGGCTGAACCGCGCGGTGGATGCGCTGGCCAAGAAGCTGGCCTCCATCCGCACCATTGGTCCCCACCCCAAGGATGGCGAGCCGGTCATGGTGCGCAAGGGCCGCTTTGGCCCCTATGTGCAGCATGGCGCCATCGTGGCCACCGTGCCGCGCGGGCAGGACATGGCGGATGTGACCATGGACGAGGCCCTGGCGCTGCTGACGGAAAAGGGCAAGCCGCTCAAGGCCAGGGGCAAGAAGGCCACGACCACCCGCAAGCCGGCTGCCCGCAAAACGAAGGCCAAGGCGGCGGAAGGCACGGAGGGCGCCGAGACCGCGCCAAAGAAAAAAGCCGCCCCACGCAAGGCCGCCGGCAAGACGGCCACCAAAACCACCACGCGCAAGACAACGACGCGCAAAAAGGCCACACCGGCCAAGACCTAGAGCGAGACCGACTGATCATGAAAAGGCAGCGTCCAGCAACTTCCGAGATGCCGGACCGCCTGCCCACGGGCACGCCGCACGCCCGTACGGGTGGCCTGCCCGGTCGTGAACAGCTCCGCGCATTCATCGAGAACGCCACCGGACGGATCGGCAAGCGCGAGATCAGCCGGGAATTCGGTCTTGGTCCCGAACACCGGCAGGCATTGCGGCAGATGCTGCGCGAAATGGCGCTGGACGGCACGCTGGCCCCGGCCGGGGCACGGCGCTTCCGTGTTTCGGACCGGCTGCCCGAATCCATGGTGGTGCAGGTCACCGGCACCGATGCCGATGGCGACCCCGTTGCCCGCCCCGTGCAGTGGGATGGCGAAGGACCAGCCCCCGTGGTGTTCATGCACCCCGAACTGCGCGGACGCGCCGCCCTCGCCCCCGGGGAGCGTGTGGTCGCGCGCCTGCGCCGCACCGGCCCGGGCAGGTATGAAGGCCGCACGCTACGCCGCCTGACCGATGCGCCGATGCAGGTCGTGGGCCTGTTCCGCACCCTGGCGGCAGATGACCCGGCGGCCAGCACCCCCGCCCGCTTCCGCCCCGCAGGCAGGCTGACACCGGCCGACCGCAGGGCAAAGGCGGAATGGATCATCCCGCAGGGCGAGGACGCGGGCACGCCGGACAACGAAATCGTCATCGCGACCCCCCTGCCCCGGTCCGGGCCGGGGCTGCATCCCGCGCGGATCATCGAACGGCTTGGCCCGCAGGGGGATGCGCGGACGATAAGCATGGTTGCTCTCGCCATGCTCGGCATTCCGCATGTCTTCCCGACCGGGGCCCTGGCCCAGGCAGAGGCCGCCCGCGCCGTGACGCCTGCCGGCCGCACCGACCTGCGCGACATGCCGCTTGTGACCATAGACGGCGCTGATGCCCGCGATTTTGATGACGCGATTTATGCCGAGCCGGATGGCGATGGATTCCGCGTTACCGTAGCCATCGCGGATGTGGCCTGGTACGTCCGCCCCGACAGCGCGCTGGACCGCGAAGCGCGCCTGCGTGGCAATTCCGTCTATTTTCCCGACCGGGTCATTCCCATGCTGCCCGAGGCGCTTTCCAACGGCTGGTGCTCGCTGCGTCCGGGGGAAGAGCGCGGCTGCCTGTTCGTGACCATGGATGTGGCGGCCGATGGTGGCGTGGCCAATGCCCGTTTCGGGCGCGGCATCATGCGCAGTGCCGCCCGCCTGACCTATGAACAGGTACAGGACGCGCGGGATGGCATGCCGGATGCCGCCATTGCCGCACTACCCGCGGGGCTTCTGGACAGCCTGTTCGGCGCATGGCGCTGCCTGAGCAGTGCCCGCGCCCGACGCGGCACGCTGGACCTTGACCTGCCGGAACAGATGGTCCGGCTGGATGACCATGGCCAGATCACCACCATCACCCCCCGCATCCGGCTGGACAGCCACCGGGTGGTGGAGGAATGCATGATCGCGGCCAACGTCGCCGCCGCACGCTGCCTGGAGGGGCGGCACCTGCCCTGCCTGTACCGCATCCACGCGCCCCCCACGCCAGAACGGCTGGAAGGCCTGCGCCGTACGCTCGATACGATGGGGCTGAAGCTGCCGCCCGTGGGCAGCCTGCGTGCCGCCGATCTTGACCGGATCCTGCAGGAGGTACGCGGTACCGACCAGGCGGCGCTGGTGAACGAACTGATCCTGCGCGCACAGAACCAGGCCGAATACAGCCCGGACCCGGTCGGGCATTTTGGTCTGTCGCTTGCGGCCTACAGCCACTTTACCAGCCCGATCCGCCGCTATGCCGACCTGCTGACCCACCGCGCCCTGCTGGTGGCCACCGGGCTGGAACCCGGCCCCGCCCCGGACCATGCCGTGCTGGAAGAAACCGGCGCGGCCATAACCCGCACCGAGCGCCGTGCGGCCCAGGCCGAACGTGAGACGCTGGAGCGCTACGCCGCCACATGGCTGCAGGCACGCGTGGGCACGGTCATGGACGCGCATGTGTCCAGTCTGTCGCGATTCGGCATTTTCACGGTGCTGGACGCCACGGGCACATCCGCACTCCTGCCCATGTCTGCCCTGCCGGAAGATCAGTGGCATCATGACGAAAAAACGCAGACATTATACGGACGCGACAAGACCATGGCATTCCGCCCCGGTCAGGCCCTGCGCGTACGGATAGAAGAAGCATGCGCCATCCGGGGAACAGTCCTGCTGGCACTTCCCGATGCCCTTCCCCCCCGGCGAAGGCAGCGGGCGTGAAACGCCGCCGGTTTCCGGTCATTGTCCTGCGCCCCATGGGCTGTGACAGTGCCGCCACATGGCGGCGCCGGATCTCCACGCTGGGCCACATCCCGCGTGATACGTTCATCCTGCTGCTGGTCATTGCACGCCTGACCACGGCAGCCTGCGCCGATGACACGCCCGCCCCGCCCCGCAGCCCCACGCCGCAGCCCCCCACGCAGGAGGACAGCGTCGACACGGCGGAGGGGACAGGGATGGACCTTGCGGTCATCTCCTCCGTCATGCAGGCGAGCCTGTCCTTCCTGCAACCGCGCACGCTGGAAAGCCACGAGATCCACGATTTCGCGCTGTGGGGCCTGAACGGGCTGAGCGCGCTCGATCCCTCGCTGAGCATCGAGGAACAGCATGGCTTCCTGCAACTGGCCGCGACACAGAAGACGGTGCTCGCCCTGCCAGTGCCCGCAGCCGATGACGTACCGGGATGGAGTGCGGCCATCACCCGCATACTGGACGTGGCCTGGCACCATTCCGCCGCCATGCGCAGTACCGGGGCCGATGGGGTGCTGCAGGGCTTCTTTGATGAGCTGTTCAACCATCTCGATCCCTATTCACGCTACATTCCGCCCCAGGCGGCGGTGTCGGACCGCAGCACCCGCACCGGTGGCGAAGCCACGGCGGGGCTGACACTGGGGCTGGACCACCACGCGATCATGATCACGGCGGTCAACGCCAATGGTCCCGCATGGCCGACCACCCTGGCGGCGGGCCAGATCGTGCGCGCCATCAACGGTCGCTCCACCGAGTCCCGCAGCCTCGATACCGTGAATGCGTGGCTCAACGGCCCCAGTGGCAGCCTTGTGCGCATAACGGTGGAAGCAAAGGGGCGGCAGATGACGGTCACCCTTCACCGCGCCTCCACCCCACCGGAGACCGTGTTCGCCTATACCAGCGGCAAGCACGTGGTGCTGCACATCACCGCCTTCTCCGCCAATACGGCCGAGGAGATGAGCCAGTACCTCGATGAAGCCATGAACGTGCCCGGCCTGTCGGGGCTGGTCATTGACCTGCGCGGCAATCGCGGCGGCGTGCTGCAGCAGGCGGTCACCACCTCAGCACTCATGCTCGACCACGGGGTGGCCGCGATAACGCAGGGACGTGACCCGCAGGCCAACCACGTCTGGGCGGTGCAGGGCGGCGACATGACCAACGGGCTGCCCATCATCGTGCTGGTCGATGGCCGTACCGCCAGTGCAGCCGAGATCCTGGCCGCGGCGCTGGCCGACCAGAAGCGCGGCGTGGTGGTCGGCAGCGCGACCCTGGGCAAGGGGCTGGTGCAGACCATCGGCCAGCTTCCCAACGGGGCGGAGCTGTTCGTTACATGGAGTCGGGTGCTTGCCCCGCTGGGCTGGCCGCTGCAGGGGCTGGGGATCATGCCACAGGTCTGCACGAGTCTGGGCGAAGCGGAACTGGACCGTCAGTTGCAGAACCTGGCCGAAGGCACGGCGGACAGCAGGGAATGGGTAACGGCGGCCCGACAGATCCGTTACCCCGTTGACCTGTCCCGCATCCTGACCATCCGCAAGGCCTGCCCCGCCGCCATCGGCACGGACGGTGATCTGGATGCCGCCTATTCGCTGCTGGACAACCCGGTGGAATACCGCGCCGCCCTGGCCACCATACCCGATGAAGGGGCCAACCCACCCAACGGCGGGTGACCCGTGGCCACGGGGCAACTTTGCTATTCCTGCATGCCTCCCTGTGTTTTTCTGCATTACCGGAGATGTTCCCCAATGGAAGATGCGCGCCTGAAAACCGGCATATGGATCCGGGCAATGCTGCGCCAGGCTGGACAAACCGGAAATCCGGGCATGGTCCTGCACCATGGTGACGAAGACGCGGGCGAGGTACTGATCGTACTGCTGGGGCGCGCGGGACACATGTGTGTGCTCGCCCGGACACGCACCCCCGATGGACGGCAGGCATGGTTCCGCGCTACAGGAGAGGCGGCTGTGGATCAGGCCAGCGTCGACGCCTATGTTGCAAGGCAGATGGAACGGGACCCGGATCTGTGGGTTCTTGAATTCGACGCACCTGATCTGGTGCCACCGTTTGAAGCAAGGCTGATATGAAAGACGTGTTTCCACAGGACTGAAAGCAGGCAATCCGCTCTGGCGTACGGTGTGGCATCTCGCACACACTCGGCCACGACAGTTCGCCCGGCTGCCCCAGGCGGCGGATAAAGGTGGCTACAATGGATTGTCAGGGCTGGTTTCTTTCAGCAAAAGAATGCTGATGCTGATCATTCCAAGGAATATGGCACGTGCACCCGACCGGGCCGACATGCCGGAAGAGGCCCGTCGAAGGGAGAAGAAGAGTATGAATCTGCGGTACGGATTGCTTGCAGGGTCTTTATTGACTGCCGCGGTTACCCTGGGCTCCGTGCTGGTCTCC
The DNA here is from genome assembly GCF_021295335.1 of Komagataeibacter sp. FNDCF1. NCBI lineage: Bacteria > Pseudomonadati > Pseudomonadota > Alphaproteobacteria > Acetobacterales > Acetobacteraceae > Komagataeibacter > Komagataeibacter sp. FNDCF1. The sequence continues at coordinate 1,977,888 of NZ_JAIWOT010000001.1, forward strand.
GCTCCGGTATTCGCCCAGCCTGTCCAGGGCCTGTATATCAGCGGTGCGGGCGGCGCGAGCTTCAACCAGGGCCAGGTCATACGCCATTCTTCCGCGCGTGATGAATTCAGGACAGGTGGCACGGGCATCGGCAGCGTCGGCTGGGGGCTGGGCAACGGCTTCCGTGTCGAGGTTGAAGGATTCTACCGCAACAATGACCTGAAAACCGTAGGCGGCAACGCCGCCTACCACGCCCATGCCGATGGCCGGCAGCAGGAATCGGGCATCATGGCCAATGCCCTGTTCGACATGGATATCGGCAAGAGCTGGCTTTTCCCGTATTTCGGCGCGGGCATCGGCTATGGCTGGCAGAACATGAACACCACCATGACCGGCAACGTGAATGGCCAGGGCTACAGCCAGCATGTCGGGGGCACGTTCGGCAACTTCGCCTATCAGGGTATTTTCGGCCTGTCCTTCCCCATGCCGTTTGCGGTCGGCCTGTCCGCCACGGCGGAATACCGGTTCTGGACCATGCTTGGCCCGCAGTCCCACCATTCCATTGTCAGTGGCAGCAGTGGCGCGCTGACCGCCATGAACAGTGACTACGGCTTCCGTAACGGCAACCGTGACAGCCGGACCGATTTCAATCACTCGCTCATGCTTGGCCTGCGCTACGAGTTCAATCCCGCGCCGCCGCCGCCGCCACCGCCCTCCACCATTGCCGCCCCCGCACCGGCGGAGAACCGGACCTATCTCGTGTTCTTCGACTGGGACCGCAGCGACCTGACCGACCGGGCACGCTCCATCGTGGCCGTGGCGGCGCAGGCTTCGACCAACACGCAGACAACCCGCATCGAAGTCAACGGCTATACCGACAACTCCGCGGCCCGTCCCGGCCCGCAGGGGGAACAGTATAACCAGGCGCTCTCCCTCAAGCGCGCGCAGGTCATCAAGGCGGAACTGGTGCGTGACGGCGTGCCCGGGCCGGCCATCGACATCCACGGGTACGGGGACGCGAATCCCCTGGTCCAGACCGTAGCCAACACGCGGGAAGCCCAGAACCGCCGCGTCGAGATCATCCTGCACTGATACCCCGTTTATGGGGCCGGAGCATGAAAAAAAGCGGCGCCGTAAGGCAGCCGCTTTTTTTCATGTCCATGACACCTGTTGAAATGATCCCCGAAAGCCGTCCATGACCTGCAGGGAGGTTTCCGCTGGGGCTTTTTTTTCAGAACGCCTGAGGGAACACTGCCTTTTGGAAAAAAGGCGGCATCCAGAAACCTTTGTCATTCATCCGTCAGTTATTTTTCAACAGTCTCTTTTCAGACCAGTCCGGTGAACAGGGACGTCGAAAGATAACGCTCGGCAAAGGACGGGGCGATCGTGACAATAGTCTTGCCGCTGTTTTCCGGCCGCTCTGCAAGCTGTACGGCCGCGTGCAGCGCCGCACCCGAGGAAATGCCCACCGGCACCCCATCCAGCCGCGCACAGCGCCGTGCGGCGGCAATGGCCTCCCGTTCCGATACCGGCAGCACGCCGTCCAGCGCCGCAAGGTCCAGCGTACGGGGGCAGAAGCCCGGCCCGATGCCCTGAATGCCATGCGGCCCCGGCTCGTCACCATTCAGGATGGCACTTTCCATCGGCTCGACACCATAGACCTGCACACCCGGCTTGCGCGCCTTCAGGCCATGCGCGATGCCACTGGCCGTCCCGCCCGTGCCCAGTCCGGCCACGACGATATCGACCTCTCCTCCCGTATCGACCCAGATTTCTTCCGCCGTGGTGGCGGCGTGCACATCGGGATTGGCCGGATTGTCAAACTGGCGCGGCATCCAGGCATTGGGCGTTTTTTTAAGGATTTCCTCCGCCCGGGCAATCGCACCCGCCATGCCAAGCCGGGAGGGCGTCAGCTCAAGCTGGGCATCAAGCAGACGCAGCATCTTGCGCCGTTCGATGGATGCCCCTTCGGGCATGGTCACGATCAGCCGGTAGCCCCGGGCCGCGGCAACAAAGGCAAGCGAGATGCCGGTATTGCCCGATGTCGGTTCCACCAGCGTGGTCCGGCCGGGTTCGATCTCGCCCCGGCTTTCCGCATCCTCGATCATGGCGGCGCCAATCCGGTCCTTGACCGAGGCAAGCGGGTTGAAGAACTCCAGCTTCATCAGGATGCGACTCTGCAACCCGTCCTCACGGGTCAGATGCGGCAGCGCCACCAGCGGCGTGCCCCCCACGGTCTCAACAATGGAGTCGTATACCTTTCCACGCGGCGCGGCAAAACCGTACGTGCGCTCCTGGGGGGTGGTCTTTTTCATGCGGTATCACTCCGTTCCATGGCAATGGCCTAATTCACGCGTACAGACTGACATAATCCACCATCCTCCCCAACAGAAGCGTGGATCAATCGGTTGATTGCTGCTAAATGAGGCAGACTGCTTTCCATATCCACCATAAAGCGAGGCTGAACGATATGCTGCTCCGGCGTGACAGGACCATGATCGCCATACTGATCATGCTTGATGTTGCCTTTCACGCAGGGCGGAATGGCACCATAAGCGCTGCCGACATAGCCGAACGTGCGGGCCTGGCACGGCGTGGCATCGAGCCGCTGCTCCAGACGCTGTCACGCTCCGGCCTGCTGGAAAGCGTGCGTGGCCCGCGCGGCGGCTACCGGCTGGGCCGCCCGCGGCGGGATATCCTGCTGGCGGATATCCTGTCCGTCATTACAGCGGAGGACAACAGGGACGACGGCCCCGTGGGTGGCCTGTTCAAGAAGGTCATCGAACCGTGCTGGGAGCAGTTCGACAGCATGATCGACGCGGAATGCCACAAGATCAGCCTGGATGACCTGGTGCGCCGCGCGGAACATGCCGGCATGCGCCGCCCGCTGCCCGAACCCATCACCTTCTCGATCTGATACGGCCGGCCACGTACCGGCGGACGCATGGCGTCCGCCCGGCCGGGTGGTTACTGCGCGCCGCTTACGGCGGATGCCGTGACGGTTGCGGTCACGTCCATGTATTCACGCGGCTGGCTGCCACCGGGGATCAGCACGACACGGAACTTGTCTTCCCCGGAATAGGACGTATTGGCCGTATACGTCACATAAGTGTGATCGTTGTAATTATAGATGAAGGCCTTGCCATGTTCCGGCGCGGGCGACACCCCGAAGGAGGCATAGGGATGACCGGCCGAGACACGGGTCTCGATCGCGCAGTAGCCATCATCGCTGCGCACCTGCATGGTGGCGGTTCTGGTGTTCTTGCCCGCGGCGGCCGGCGTGCTGACCTGGCACTGTCCCGATGGCTTCATGTAATTGTAGGGATTGGGGGTTCCGCCGATACCGCCAAGGTTCACGGCCGGTTTGTTGTCACATCCGGCGAGCAGAATGCCCGTCGTCATCATGATTGCAGACAGTCGCAGTCGCACTCGTCAGCTCCGCTGTATTTGATACATCACCCGTTATCAGGACAGTTACGCCCGCGCCGTCCCGTAACGGGCTTCATCGGCACAACGGCAAACCGCTTTGGCATACGCTGTAGAACAACGCACCCCGCCGGGAAAGACCCGTTGGTCGTTTTACGCAAGCGGGCAGGTCCCGCCCGTATGGCATAGCTGCCTGCCGGCATGCTGTCATCCCACGGCGGCGTGCCGGCGCATCTTTTTGAACGTGAAGTTATATCCCTCCCTTTTGGCAAGGGCGGCTTTGCGCTATAGACCTGTTCCAGTTTTCATTCCCACCGGAATTTGCGGGGTCCGTGCATCCCGTTGGCAACTGCCCCAATAGTCTGGAGAACCCGTCCTGATGTCGATGTCGATCTGGCGCGCTGGCGCCGCCGCACTTGCCCTTGCCGGGCTGGTCAATGGTGGGCAGGCACTGGCTGCCGGCCCCTGCTCTCCCTCCCCCGCGCATGAGGCGTTTGACGTGCAGGGCCTGAAAAGCGAGCTGATGGTCACGGCACTGTCCTGCAGCGCACAGGAAAAGTACAATAATTTCGTGATGAAGTTCCGCACCAAGCTGGCCAGCGAGGAGCATGTCCTCAACGGTTATTTCAGCAGCACCTACGGCCGCAACGCCCAGCGCCAGCATGATGACTACATTACCCAGCTGGCCAACGTGCAGTCCGAGCGTGGCCTGAAGTCGGGCACAGCATTCTGCCAGCAGCGCCTGTCCATGTTCGATGAGGTGGCGGAACTGGAAACGGCAGCCGACCTGTCCAACTACGCACAGGCGAAGGATATCCTCCAGCCTGCTTCCTACCTGACCTGCACGGCGCCCAACCGCCCTGCCGCCACCACCCGCCCGCGCAGCAGCTCCAGCCGCCACACGGTCCGGAGCTGACCCCACGGCCGGCGTGCCGGCATGCAGGAAAAGAAAAATATGGCCGGACCCGTGTCCGGCCTTTTTCATGTCGGTCACAGCGCGCATAGTCCGCAGGCGTGCACGGGCCTTATGGCTTGACAGGACGCGACCCGACAGAACAAAGAACGCTTCATGAACGACGATCTTTTTTCCGTACCCGCCAGCCCCGGCAAGCCGCCCCGAAGCAAGGTTTCCCCCGCCACCATGCCAGCAGATAACGCGAAAAACGGCCCCGATACCTATGACGCCAGCGCCATCGAGGTGCTGGAGGGCCTGGAGCCCGTCCGCCGCCGTCCGGGCATGTATATCGGCGGCACGGACGAGACGGCGTACCATCACCTCGCCTCCGAAATCCTCGACAACGCGATGGACGAGGCCGTGGCCGGCCACGCCACCACCATCGACGTTACGCTGGAAGCGGGTGACTGCCTGACCATCCGCGACAACGGGCGCGGCATTCCGGTGGACCCGCACCCCCGTTTTCCCGACCGTTCGGCGCTGGAGGTGATCCTGACCACGCTGCATGCGGGCGGCAAGTTCTCGGGCAAGGCCTATGCCACGTCGGGTGGCCTGCATGGCGTCGGTTCATCGGTGGTCAATGCACTGGCGTCACGCATGGAAGTCGAGATCGCGCGTGACCGTGAACTGTGGCGGCAGGTTTATGAACGCGGCCACCCGCTGGGCGGTGTTGAAAAGATCGGCCCGGTCAATAACCGGCGCGGCACGCAGATCCGCTTCACGCCCGACCCCGAAATTTTCGGGCGGCTGCACTTCTCGCCCGCGCGGCTGTACCGCCTGTGCCGGTCAAAGGCGTTCCTGTTCCGGGGTGTTACCATCCGCTGGTCGTGCGATCCGTCCCTGATAAAGAATGAGGATGTCCCGGCCGAAGCGGTCCTGCACTTCCCCGGCGGCCTGGCCGACAGCCTGCGCGACGAACTGGGGGACAAGGCCGCGCTGCTGACCGATCTGTGGTCGGGGGACGCGGACCTGCCCACCGGCCCCGACGGGGCTGACACCGGACGCATGGAATGGGCCATCGCCTTTCTGGAGCAGGGCACGGCCACCCTGGCCTCCTACTGCAATACCATCCCGACCCCCAACGGCGGCACGCATGAGACGGGCTTTCGCAATGCACTGCTCAAGGGGCTGCGCAACTGGGGTGAGCAGCGTGCCAACAAGCGCGCGGCCAGCATCGCGGCTGACGACATCATGGGCTGCATCGCCGCCAAGCTGTCGGTCTTCATCCGTGACCCGCAGTTCCAGGGACAGACCAAGGAAAAGCTGACCAGCAGCGAGGCCAGCAAGCTGGTCGAGACGGCACTGCGCGACCGCTTTGACCACTGGCTGGCGGGCAACCCGCCGCAGGCGGACAACCTGCTGGCCTTTGTGGTCGAACGCGCCGAGGAACGCCTGCGCCGCAAGGAGCAGAAGGAAACCCCGCGCAAGAGTGCGACCCGCCGCCTGCGCCTGCCGGGCAAGCTGACCGACTGCACGCGTGAAAACGCGGCCGAGACCGAAATCTTCCTGGTGGAAGGCGATTCGGCCGGTGGGTCCGCCAAGCAGGCGCGCAACCGGGAGACACAGGCCGTATTGCCGCTGCGTGGCAAGATCCTGAACGTGGCCAGTGCCTCGACGGAAAAGCTGCGCGGCAATCAGGAACTGCGTGACCTGGTGGAAGCACTAGGCTGTGGCATGGGCGAGCGCTTTGACGCCACCAAGCTGCGTTACGGCCGCATCATCATCATGACGGATGCGGATGTGGACGGCGCGCATATCGCCTCCCTGCTCATGACGTTCTTCTACCGTGAACTGCCCGGACTGATCCGGGGTGGCCACCTGTACCTGGCCCAGCCACCGCTGTACCGCCTGACACAGGGCGGCAAAAGCGTCTATGCCATGGATGATGCCGACCGTGAGCGGAAGCTGAAGAAAGACTTCAAGCCCAACAGCAAGGTCGAGGTCTCACGCTTCAAGGGGCTGGGGGAAATGCCGCCGGGCGACCTGAAACAGACCACCATGGACCCCAGGCACCGCACCCTGCTCAAGGTCATCACCCCACCTGAGGACAGGGCGCTGACACTGGAGCGCGTGGAGCACCTGATGGGCCGCAAGGCGGAACTGCGCTTCCGCTTCATTCAGGATCATGCCCGCCAGGTTGATAACCTCGACGTCTGAGACAGCGGGAACAAAAAAGCCCGGTCACCTGTTGCAAGGTGACCGGGCTTTTTTCAATCAGGCCGTCCGTCAAGCCTGCCGTGAATCACAGAAACATTTTTGGGGAGGCTTTTTTCAAAAAGCTTCAGGGGGGCGCCACCTTTTTAAAAAAGGCGGCACCCGACAGCTTTCCTCATTTTTGGGGCTGACTGTTTGAAACATCCGGCCCTTCAGCCCGCATCGGCCACATGCACGACCGGCTGCGGATCCAGCGTAGCAACCGATGTGACCGGATGCAGCAGGCCGGTCACGGCCGGGTCAAACACCCGCAGGAATGAGCCAGGGTGCACCCCCATCCAGATCGTCACGACGGCCAGCGGTACCAGCACGGCAAGTTCCTGCCCCGTCAGGTCACGCAGCAGGGCGACCACGCCCCCCCGGTCGGCCCCGAACAGTACCCGGCGATAGAGTACCAGCATGTAAACCGCCCCCAGGATCATGCTGCTCCCCCCCAGGAAAGCCAGCCAGAACGAGACATGCAGCGCGCCGACCATGACCAGGAACTCACCCACGAAGGCACCCGTGCCCGGCAGGCCGATATTGGCCATGACAAACAGCATGGCCAGCGTGGCCAGTACCGGCATCTTGTGCGCCACACCGGAGAATGCACTGATCTCACGCGTTTCCGCCCGCCACGACACGGCGGAGACACAGAAGAACAGCGCCGCGATCACGATGCCATGCGACAGCATCTGGAAAATCGCGCCATCGATCCCCGCCGGTGTCAGCGTGAACAGGCCAATGGCGATCACCCCCATATGCGAGAACGAAGAATAGGCGATCACCCGCTTCATGTCCGTCTGGGCCAGGGCAATGATGGCGGCATAGATCACCGCGATCACGCCCAGCGTCAGCACCACCGGGGCGAACAGGCGGGCAGCGTCGGGAAACATGAGCACGCCAAAGCGCAGCAGCCCGTAGGCCCCGGCCTTGGACAGCACGCCCGAGAGCATGACGGAAGCCGTTGTGGGCGCTTCGGTATAGGCATCGGGCAGCCATGCATGCAGCGGGAACAGCGGCAGCTTGACGCCGAAGGCCAGGATGAAACCCGCCAGCAGCCAGCACTGCATGCCATGGCCAAAACCGTGATGCTGCAGGGCAATGATATCGGTCGTGCCGGTCACGTTCCACATCGCCAGCAGGGCGAGCAGCATGAACAGTGAGCCGCCAAAGGTGAACAGGAAGAACTGCAGCGAGGCCCAGACCCGCTTCGGCCCGCCCCATACGCCCACCATCAGGCTGGCGGGCAGCAGTGTCGCTTCATAGAAAACATAGAACAGCACCATGTCGAGGGCCGAGAACAAGCCGATCAGCGTGGTTTCCAGCAAAAGCATGGCGATCATGTAATCGCGCACCCGCCCGGTAATCTGCCGCCACCCACCAATGATGGAAAGCGGGGTAAGGAAGGCGGAAAGCAGCACGAACATCAGGCTGATGCCATCCACCCCGGCATGGTAGGAGATGCCGGCGCCACTGGCCCACCCCACCTGCTGCTCGAACTGGATGCCCGGGCGTGACGGGTCGAATTCCACCCACATGATCACGGCCAGCGCGAACACGATGCCACTGGTCCACAGCGCCACCCAGCGCGCCGTGGTCTCGACCGTGTGGGGCGTGCCGCGGGTCAGCAATATGGCCACAACCCCGGCAAGGGGCAGGTAGGTAACTAGCGGGAGCAGGATCGGATGCACATTCGGTCTCACATCATCCATGGGGAATGCATGAGCCTAGGAGCGTTGCGGCCCGGGAATCCAGTACGGTCGCGCTCACATTATGCAGAGGACGCGGGCCACCGCTACCGCGCGGCGACGTGCCGCACGTCCGCCTGCGCAGCCGTGCCATGGGTCAGCGGCGACCGAACATCCGCTCAATATCGGCCTTTTCCAGCCTGAGCCAGGTGGGGCGGCCATGCGAGCAGGTGCCCGCGCGGGGGGTGCGCTCCATGTCCCGCAGCAGGGCGTTCATTTCCTCGTGTGTCAGCCTGCGCCCGGCCCGCACGCTGCCATGGCAGGCCATGCGCGCGATGACCGCATCCATGCGCGCATCCAGCGCATCGGCCTGCGCGGGGCTGGTCAGGTCATCGGCTTCCAGTTCCTCGGCCAGGTCGCGCAGCATGCCACCCGGATTTTCCTTGCCCAGCAGGGCGGGCATGGTACGGACCAGAACGGCCGTCCCGCCAAAGGGTTCGATCTCGATCCCTAGGCGGGCCAGTGCGGCACCAAAGCACAGCAGCACATCCACCTGCCGTGCAGGCAGGTCCACCACTTCAGGCAGGAGCAGGCGCTGGGCGCGGATCTCGCCGCCCATATACTGCTGGCGCAGGATCTCGTGTGTCAGGCGCTCATGCGCGGCATGCTGGTCCACCAGAACCAGCGCGCCATCCGCCGTCTGGGATACGATATAGGTGCCCAGCACCTGCGCCACCGCGGCCCCCAGCGGGTGCGCCATGGCAGCCATGGCTGCATCCGGGTCACGGGCGGTGTCCGGCGCTGTCTGGCGTGCTGCGGGCAGGCCGGCAAGCGGTAGCGACGACTCGGCAAAGCCGGGCGGCAGACCCGCATCGGGGCGGGCCGGAACAAGCGGCTCGGCCAGCCGTGTGGACAGGTCGGCCGCATCCGCAGCGCGTTCGGGCGGATACCAGATGCGCGCAGGCGAAGCCCCGCGTGACTGGAGCAGGCCGGGCCGCACGCCCGCCACGCCCGCGCCTGTACCCAGCGCACGCCCCAGCGCGACAATGACCAGCGCCCGCACGGCTGCAGAATCGGCATAGCGCAGTTCCGTCTTGGCCGGGTGCACGTTCACGTCCACCTGTTCGGGCGGGATTTCAAGCGAGAGCGCCACCACCGCGTGCCGCCCGTGCTCCATCACGTTGCGATAGGCCACCCGGACCGCCGTGCGCAGCACCGGGTCCACCACCGGCCGACCATTGACCAGCAGCATCTGCCCATTGGCCGTGGCGCGGTGGACGGATGGCGCGCAGATATAGCCGCTCAGCTTCAGGTCCCCGCGCTGGCCTTCGACTTCCAGCAGGCCGTCCGCCTGACCTGCCTCCAGAATGGCTGCGACACGCGCCGCCCTGTCCTGTACCGGCAGGTCAAGGATCAGGCGGTCATCGAATTCCAGCCGGAAGGCGATATGCGGGGCGGACAGGGCCAGCCTGCGCACCACGTTTTCCGCATGGCCTGACTCGACACGGGGGCTTTTGAGGAATTTGCGGCGCGCGGGGGTGGCGAAGAACATGTCCTCCACCAGCACACGGGTACCGGGCGCGCCCGCACAGGGTTCCGGCGCACTGACCATGCCGCCTTCCACCCGGATGGACCATGCGGATTCCGCCCCGGCCTGCCGCGACATGACCGTCAGCCGTGCCGCAGCACCGATGGAAGGCAGCGCCTCACCCCGGAAGCCAAGGGTGGAAATACGTACCAGTGTCTCGTCACGCAGCTTGGAGGTGCAGTGCCGCTCCACCGCCAGCAGCAGGTCATCGGGCGACATGCCGCAGCCATCATCGCACACCTCGATCCGATCGATCCCGCCACGGTCCAGCCGGATTCCGACCCGTCGCGCGCCGGAATCGATGGCGTTCTCCACCAGTTCCTTGAGTGCCGCCGCCGGGCGTTCGATCACCTCACCCGCGGCAATGCGGTTGACCACCTGATCGGACAGGCGACGGATGACCGGCAGGTCGTTACCAGAATGCATGTTCATGACAGGAACCGGACTTCAGCCATCAGGTCCCATGCCCGGCCACGACTGGCCAGACCGGATACCCTGTTTATTTGGCGGGACCGCTTACCGTGGGCGTGGCCCCCTTGGTCAGATTGCGGCCCAGCGCCGAATCCTCACGCAGGCGGGCGTTCTCGGCCTTGCCATTGACAAGGTTGCCCGCACCACCACCATGCCAGAACATCAGCTTGTCGACAAAAGTGGTATCCGCCCGGCCCATCTCGCCCCGATCGGGTTCGTTGGATGCTTCCTGCGCCGCGCCAACCAGTGCGGTCTGCCCGGCACTGCCAGGACCATCGGCACCCTGGAGTGCAACGTTGGGGGAAAGGGTTTCCAGCGCCTGCATGCGCGGATTGGTGTCCTGCGCGCGCTGTACTGCGTTGCTGTTGGGCGCACCGAGCTCATCCGAGGGCGGCATGGACAGCGGGGCACGGGTCGTGACCGTGTATTCATCCGGCAGGGTCCGCTCCAGCCCGAAGGCACGCGAAACATCGGCGCCCGTGCAGCCTGACAGCATGAAGCCGCTGGATACAAGCAATGCACAGGAAAGGGGTCTGAAAGCAGGAATCGCCATATCTCGCCTATTACCGTGAGTGAAACGGTTCGGCAAGCATGTGCGCGCCATCCCCGCCCTAGTTTGCATCGCGATTACGCATGTTGTCGATAATCAGGATTGCCACGCCGCAATCTATCAGCGCATCGGCTATGTTGAACACCGGCCACGAATGGCCATAGGCATGCGCATGGATGAAATCGACCACCGCGCCGAAGCGCAGCCGGTCGATCACATTGCCGATCGCACCGCCCATGATCAGCCCCAGCGCCACCGCGACCCAGCGCCGTGGCGTGCGTGCAAGCCAGATGCCAAGTCCTGCCACGATAAGCAGGGCCGCGATGGAAAAGATCACACGCCCGGCCGCACCCGCGCCACCCAGCATGCCGAACGTGATGGCATGGTTCCACACCATGGTCAGGTTGAGCACGGGCAGCAGGGGTACGCTCTCGCGCGCCGGCAGGTCATAGATATCGAGTATCCAGTACTTGCTGGCCTGATCGGCCACCAGCGCGCCCAGCAGGCAGGCCATGCCCGCAACGCGGTTGTTCATCGTGCCTATGCCCTGCCCTGCACCACATCGACACAGCGCAGGCACAGTTCGGGGTGGGCGGCATTCCCGCCCACTTCCTCCAGCACTTTCCAGCATCGCGCGCATTTGTGCCCCGCGGCGACACTGACCGACGGAATGCCGTGGGGCGTGCCGTCCTGTGCCTCATCCTCGCCCAGGTAGATCGATCCCGCACCGGCAATGACATTGACCTCCGCCTGCGAGACGATGGTCAGTTCCGCCCAGTCAACACCGGCAAAGCGGGCCGCTTCCGCTTCCGACAGCGGCAGTTCGAGCGCCGCCTGCAGCGAGGACTTGACCAGCCCGTCACGCCTTGCGGTCTCGATCTCGGTGGTGATCACACGCCGCACGGCACGCAGCATGGCCCAGCGTTCGCCCAGTTCGGGGTCGTTCCACTCCACCGGCAGTTCGGGGAAGGGCTGCAGGTGCACGCTTTCGGTATTGCCGGGGCGGGCCAGCCACGCTTCCTCGGCCGTGAAGACCAGGACCGGGGCAAGCCATGTGCACAGGCAGCGATGCAGGTGGTCCAGCACCGTACGCGCCGCCCGGCGCTTCAGGCTGGCGGGGCCATCACAGTAGATGGTGTCCTTGCGCACATCGAAGTAGAAGGCAGACAGGTCAGCCGCGCAGAAACCGTGCAGCGCGGGATAGACGCCAACCCATTCATGGGTTTCCACCGCGCGGGCCACAAGGCCGCCCAGTTCACCCAGACGGTGCAGCACCCAGCGCTCCAGCTCGGGCAGTTCGGCGTAAGGCACGCGCTCGGCTTCGGTAAAGCCGTCCAGCGCGCCCAGCAGCCAGCGCAGCGTATTACGCAGGCGGCGGTAGAGTTCGCCCTGCTGCTTGAGGATTTCCTTGCCGATCCGCAGGTCCTCGTTGGTGTCCGAGTTCATGACCCACAGGCGCAGGATGTCCGCACCCAGCGTGTCATTCACATCCTGGGGCGCAATGACGTTGCCCAGCGACTTGGACATCTTGCGGCCCTGCTCGTCCAGCACGAAGCCGTTGGTGACCAGCGCCCGGTAAGGGGCGACGCCGCGCGTGCCGACACTCTCCAGCAGCGAGGACTGGAACCAGCCGCGATGCTGGTCGGAGCCTTCCAGATACAGGTCGGCGGGAAATTTCATGTCGCCATGACCCAGCACGAAGGCGTGGGTCGAGCCACTTTCGAACCATACATCGACGATATCGAACACCTGTTCATAATCATCGGGGTTGCGGCCTTCACCCAGGAAGCGCGCGGCCGGTGAACTGTACCACGCATCAGCACCTTCCGTGCGGAAGGCCTCGACAACGCGCGTCATGACACCGGCGTCACGCAGCACCTCGCCCGTGCGCTTTTCCACGAACACGGCAATCGGCACGCCCCAGGCACGCTGGCGGCTGATGCACCAGTCGGGACGCCCCGCCACCATGGAGGTCAGGCGGTTGCGCGCCTGTGCCGGCACGAAGGTCACGTCATCAAGCGCATCCAGCGCACGCCTGCGCAACTGGCCTTCGCCATCCATGCGGATGAACCACTGGGGCGTTGCGCGATAGATGATCGGTGCGCGTGAGCGCCATGAATGCGGGTAGGAATGGACCAGCGTGGCCCGCGCCACAAGGCCGCAGGGCGCCGTGCCCGCAGCATCGGCGCGCTGCATGGCTTCCAGCAGCGCCTGGCAGACCGGCTCGGCCGCCTTGAACACATGCCCGCCGCCAAACAGCGGCACCCAGTCGGCATACCGCCCGTCATCAAGCACCAGTTCAGTGATCTCCAGACCATTGGCGCGGCCAAGGTTGAAGTCGTCCTCGCCATGGGCGGGAGCGGTGTGCACGAGGCCGGTGCCCGCCTCGGTCGTGACATGCGCGCCAGGGAGCAGCGGCACGTCGAAATCGTAGCCCTGCCCGCGCAGCGGATGGGCGCAGACGGCGCCTTCCAGCGCACTGCCGGGCAGGGTGTAGAGCACATGATGGGCGGTGATGTCCGCCGCCTCGCAGAACGGCGCGATCAGGTCCTCGGCCACCAGCACGCGGGCCTCGGGCTCCAGTGTCGCGCTGTCACCCACGCCATCAACGCGCACCACGGCATAGGTGATGTCCGGCCCGTAGGCGATGGCGCGGTTGGCGGGAATGGTCCACGGCGTGGTGGTCCAGATCACGGCCGCCACATCTTCCAGCGCATGGGCGGGGGTGGGATCGGTCACGAAGGGGAAGGCGACGTGAATGGCGGTGGATTCATGCTCGCGGTATTCGATCTCGGCCTCGGCCAGCGCGGTCTTTTCAACCGGGCTCCACATGACAGGGCGCAGGCCACGATACAGCAGACCATTGAGCAGGAATTTGCCGATCTCGTCCGCAATCGCCGCCTCGGATGAGAAATCCATCGTGGCGTACCGGTTCGCCCATTCCGCCTGCACGCCCAGCCTGCGGAATTCGGCCGCCTGCGTGTCCAGCCACTTCTGGGCATAGGCGCGGCATTCCGCACGGAACTGCAGGACCGGCACGCTGTCCTTGTCCTGCCCGCGCTTGCGGTATGCTTCCTCGATCTTCCATTCGATGGGCAGGCCGTGGCAGTCCCAGCCGGGCACGTAATGGATGCCGTACCCCGCCATGCGGTGGGCACGGTTGATCACGTCCTTCAGGATCTTGTTCAGCGCGTGGCCGATATGCAGGTGGCCGTTGGCGTAGGGCGGCCCGTCATGCAGCATGAACACGTCACGCCCCCGTGCCTGCTCGAGCAATCGGGTATCAAGCTTCTCGCCATCCCATCCCGCCAGAATCTCCGGCTCCCGCTTGGGCAGGTTGCCACGCATGGGAAAGGAAGTGGTCGGCAGGAAGACCGTTTCCCGATAGAGATCCTGTGGTTTTGACTCGGACATGGCCTGTTCTGTTCTTCTGGCAAGATGAAGCGCATGCCGGAGCGAAAGCCCCGTGCGCAAGGCAACCTTATGGGGATCACGGCCCCGTATGGTCAAGTTCTGGAGGGTTCGGCCCCCGGCTGGCGGGTGGACAGGTAGGTGGCGGCCTGTTCGGAGTCACGCGCGATCTGGGCCTTGAGCGCGTCCAGACCGTCAAAGCGGCGTTCGGCGCGCAGCAGCGTATGCAGCGCCACCGACAGGTGCTGGCCATACAGGTCGCCCGAAAAGCCCAGCAGGTGTACTTCCAGCCGGCTCTCCTGCCCGTCATTTATGGTGGGCCTGCGCCCGATATTGGCGACGCCGGGATGCACCGTGCCATCGGCCAGCCGCACGCTGACGGCATAGACGCCGCGCGCGGGCTCAAGATGGCGGCCAAGGGGGACGTTGGCGGTGGGAAAGCCCAGCAGGCGGCCACGCTTGTCCCCATGCTGGACCACGCCGCGAATCGACCATGGGCGGCCCAGTTCCTCGGCCGCGCGCTCGGGGTAGCCATCCTGCAGCAGGCGGCGGATACGGCTGGAGGAATATGGCCCCAGCCCGTCGGAAAGCGGCGGCACCACGGTCAGGCCGATACCCAGTTCCCCGCTGCGCTCGGCCAGGAAGTCCACGTTGCCGCGCCTGCGGTGACCAAACGCGAAATCGAGCCCGCAGGCCACATGCCGCAGGCCAAGGCTTTCATGCAGCACGCGGGTGACGAAGTCCTCGGCGCTCATGGTGCTGAATTCGCGGTCGAAACCGATCTGGAACACGTGCTTCACGCCCAGGGCGGCCAGGGCGGCGAAGCGTTCCTGCTCAAGTGTCAGGCGAAAGGGCGGGTCCTGCGGGCGAAAGAGTTCACGCGGATGCGGCTCGAACGTCACGACCGCCAGTTCGCAGCCGGGGCGGGCGGCATGCAGCGCATGGACCAGATGGGCATGCCCCAGATGCACGCCATCAAAATTGCCCAGCGCCGCAACCGTGCCCCGGGCGCTATCGGGTATGGCGCGCCAGTCGGTATGCAGCCGCGCTTTCATGCAGCCTCCACGCGCGGCAGGCCGAAGCGGTCCGCGACCTCGGCCAGTGTCGCCGCAACGGGGTGGGTGGTGCCGGGCTGCGTGCCATCGGCGGGGCGCACGATCTGGCAGGTACGCAGCCCCGCCTGTGCCGCCGCATCCAGTTCGGCCACCACATCGGACAGGAACAGGACATCGCCCGGGGTCCACTGCGCGTCCTGCACGATGCGGCGATAGCTTTCCGCATCCCGCTTGCCCCCCATCTGCAGGTCATAGAACCCCACGAACACGCTGCTCAGATCACCTTCGGTCGTGTGGCCATAGATCAGCTTCTGCGCCGCAACCGAGCCTGAGGAATAGACCGCAAGCGCAAGCCCCGCCGCCGCCCAGCAGCGCAGCGTGGGCACCACATCGGGGAAGAGCGTGGCCTTGAGCACGCCATCGGCATAGCCCTGCGCCCAGACCATGCCCTGCAATGCCTTGAGCGGGGCGATCTTGGCATCCGAATCCATCCAGCACTCAAGCTGGCGCAGCGGGGGCACGCCGGGTGCAAGGCGGGCGATTTCCTCAAGCTGGGACCGGACCGCCGGATCGTCCGCCCGGTCGCGCAGCAGCGCGGGCAATGCCTTGCGCGCATAGGGAAACAGGGTGTCATGGACGAAGGAGACCGGCAGGGTCGTTCCCTCGATATCCAGCAGCACCGCGCGCACTGGCGGCTGCGTGGTCTGGGTCACGTTACTCTTCTCCCTCGGGTGCGGTTTGCGGTTCAGGCTTCGGCGGGAAAGCGGGTTGCGATGTCACTTCCGGTATAGCGGGCAATCCAGCCATCAGGATTGGTAAAGATGCGCAGCGTCACGAAATCCGGCGTCTCGCCACCGTCGAACCAGTGCGATATGCCCGCGGGGACCGAGATCAGGTCGCCCGCCGTGCAGCGTACGTCATACACGCGGCCGTTCACATGCAGGATGAAATCCCCCTGCCCGTGCACGAAGAAGCGGACCTCATCCTCGCTATGGGTATGTTCGGACAGGTACTTGCCGCGCGCCTGCGCCCAGCCCTGCGTATCCGGCCCCACGCGCAGCACATCCGCCGAACCGGCACCTGTCTCGCCCATCAGCTGGTCCAGATAGGGGCGGTAGGCGTCAAGCACATCGCTTTCCGGCGCATCGCGCGGGGGCACGACGGGGGCGTCCCACCGTTCGAAGCGCACGCCGATGGGGGCAAGCTCCATGGCGATGCGTGCGGGGTCACCGAGCTGCACAATGGGCGCACCGGGGTTGTTGTCGGCATAGACACGCAGGCGGCTCATCGGATCTTCCTTCTTTCCAGTTCGCAGGCCAGCAGGAATTCAAGCCCCTCCAGCCGGGCCAGCGCCATGTCCATGTCCGCACCCCACACATAGACCCCATGCCCGCGGATGATGTAGCCCGCGCGCATCTGGTCCAGATACGGCGCCACGACATGGGAGAGACGGGCGATATCCTGGTCATTGTCGAATACCGGCACACGCACGCGGGCGGCATGGGTGTCCTGTCCGGCAAAGACCTTCTGCACCTCGTAGCCTTCCAGCACCAGTTCGTCACCGCCAAGCATGGACAGCACGGTGGAGGCGACCGAGTGGCCATGCAGCACCGCGCCCGCCGCCGGGTCGTGGGCATAGACCTGACAGTGCAGCAGCGTCTCGGCGCTGGGGCGGTCGGATGGCGTGAACGGCGCGCCCGCGGCATCGACCCGGATCACGCCCTGCCGGTCCAGCAGTCCCTTGTGGCCGCCCGAACGCGTGATGGCGATGGTGCCATCAGGCAGGCGGATGCTGATATTGCCCGCCGTGGCGGGTACCCAGCCGAAGCGGTCCATCCGCTGCCCCACGGCAATGATGCGGGCCACCGCATCGCAATACGCGCCAGCGGGAAACGTCGCCCCGTCCATCATGCCATCGGTCCGTGCATGGTGCACGTGCGCTGTCATTTCACGTTACTGGCCGAACGCTGCGGGGCTTCGGCAAAAGTGGCGTCCTTGTCCTTGGCCGGTCCCTGGATGTGGCCGCTGGCTGCCGGTTCTTCCGGTGTGTCATCGGCCATGTTCTTCTTGAACGACTTGATCCCGCGCGCCATGTCGCCCATGAGCGAACTGATCTTGCCGCCGCCGCCGAACAGCACCAGCACCACCGCCAGCACGATCAGCCAATGTCCCCAGCTCAAGCTACCCATAGCATCCCCCATCCGCGTCCATGACGCGCCAATACCGTATTGCCCGCCAGCCACACAACATGACCACGGCCTGCACGTACCCGCCTATGTGAGGCGCACGCACAGGATATGCAAGCACCCATCCCCGCCCTGTCAGCCCGCGGGAAGGATAAATCCGTAGGCAGGGTAGACGGTTTTGCCCATGTCGTGAATGGGGGACCACCATACCCTGACCCGTGACCAGTCATTGCGGCCCGATACATCGACCACCGGCTCCGACCTGCCGATGCGGCCGGGCACCCAGTTGGCCTGGTCCACCAGCACCTCCCGCGGGCCGCGTACCGCGCGCACGACCGATACATGACCGTCCGGCAGGCGGCCTGTCGCACGGAATACCAGGACCGCGCCGGGCCTTGGCGCATGGCCACGCGGGTAGCGGCCCTGTGCCTGCCCCCACCATGATGCCGCATCCCCCTGCATCTGCATATGCGTGACCTGCCGTGCATAGGGCGCGCACTGCACCGCACCATGCCACCCCTGCCCGCTGCCCCCCGCGCAGGCGGCCAGCGACAGCAGCGCGCCCCCCGCGCCCAGCCGCCACCATGCCGCGCGCACCCGGGCCGCCAGTGCCGGTATCGGGTGCGCCGGTCCCGGGCGTGCCACTGTCCTGCGCACCACCGTCATGCGTGCCACCGCGATGCATCCCCCGGCTCGGTGCGCCCCGGCGCTCCCGGCTCCGGCATATGGTCCGCCATCAGATACCCCACGCCCACGTCCCTTCCCTCACCGTCATGCCGACCTCATGCACATGATCCTGTCCTCCGCCTCGTCGCGGTCCATGTCCAGTGCGCGCCGTGCCGTATCATGGGAAAAACCGGCCCGCGCCATGGCATCGAGCGCACGGCGGTGGCGTCTGCGCGCCTCCTCCCCATCCGCGTCGGGACGCAGGAAGGGGCCGGCGCGGCGCTTGCGCACGAAGACCAGGGCCGCCGCCAGTTCGGTCTCCTGTCCCTCGCCATCACGCGGGCCGAGGGCTTCCTCCACTGCATGTGCCACCGTGGCCTCATCCACCCCCCTTGCACCCAGATGCGCCGCCACCATGCGCCGCGAACGGCCGGCGCGGGCAAGGGAACGGGCACGGAATTCGGAAAAACGGGCGTCGTCAACCGCGCCCAGCCCCTCCATATCCGTCACGATGCGGGGAATGGTCTGCCGCGCGGCCTGCACGGCACGGGCCGCGTCCTCCACGTCCATGCCGCCGTTCACGGCCCGGCGCACCCAGCGGTCGATGTGGCGGGCAAGCATCTGCTCCACCCCCGCCCGCGTGGCGGAAAAGCGGGCAAGATAGGCCAGCGCCGCCGCGCGCAGCACGGCGGCGTCCGGCGCGGGCGCAAGCGGTCGGGGGGCGGAGGGGAAAGGACGGGCCACCATGATGCCAGCACTATGCCACAACCACCCGCTCCCGCCCAAGCACCCCGTACAGGGGCATGGCTGCCATGGCTTCGGCACGCCCCGCCGCAGGGTTAAGGTTGCATTTCGCACAGGCGGGCCATATCCTCCGTGCTTTCCGGCCCATGACGGAATGCCGGATGCGTAACGGACCGCATCCCCGTCGGGCGTGGAAAAACCGGGAAAGAGATGTGCCTACCCCTGCTGGCGGTGGGCCGTTTTCGTTTCTGAACGCAATCCACTTTTTTCCTTTGAACTGAAATCACAAGGCCATTCCATGATTTCCGCCCTGATGCCGAACTACAATCGTGCCGACCTCGCTTTCGAGCGCGGCGAAGGTGCCTGGCTGTACACGGCGGACGGGCGACGATTCCTGGATTTCGGCTCGGGCATCGCCACATCCTCGGTCGGGCACAACAACCCCCATCTGGTGGACGCCATCACGCAGCAGGCGCAGCGCGTCATGCATGTGTCCAACCTGTACCGCGTGCCCCAGGCGGAAAGGCTGGCCGAACGCCTGGTCGCCAACAGCTTTGCCGACAGCGCCTTCTTCTGCAATTCCGGCGCGGAAGCGAATGAGGGGCTGATCAAGATGATCCGGCGCGCGCAGGCCAGGTCCGGCCACCCGGAGCGTACCCGCATCATCTGTTTCAACGGCGCGTTCCATGGCCGCACGCTGGCCACGCTGTCCGCCACGGGCAACCCCAAATACCTTGATGGCTTCGGCCCCCGGGTGGAAGGGTTCGACCATGTGCCGCTCAACAACATGAACGCGGTGCGCGACGCCATCAATGAAGAAACGGCAGGCATCCTGGTCGAGCCGGTGCAGGGGGAAAGCGGCATCCATGTCGCCGATTTCCGCTTCATGCAGGAACTGCGGGCGGCGTGTGATGAATACGGCCTGTTCCTGGGCGTGGATGAGGTGCAGTGCGGCATGGGCCGCACCGGCCGCCTGTTCGCCTATGAATGGTCGGGCATCACGCCCGATATCCTGTCCACCGCAAAAGGGATTGCCGGTGGCTTCCCCATGGGCGCGGTCCTGACGACCGAGACCATTGCGAAACACATGGTGCCCGGCACCCATGGCACGACCTTTGGCGGCGGACCACTGGCCTGTGCCGCGGCCAACGCGGTGCTCGACATCATCCTGGCTCCCGGTTTCCTTGAAGGGGTGCGCGCGCGCGCAGCCCAGCTGGATGCCGGCTTTGACCAGCTGATCGCCACCTGTCCCGACATCTTTGCCGGCAGGCGCGGGCTTGGTCTGCTGCTGGGGCTGAAATGCAGGGTCGATGTGGCGCTGGTGCAGAACGCTGCAATGGCGGAAGGCATGCTGAGCGTCACGGCAGGGGACAACGTGCTGCGCCTGCTGCCGCCCCTTACGATTACACAGGCCGACTGCGACCGGGC
This sequence comes from Komagataeibacter sp. FNDCF1, assembly GCF_021295335.1. NCBI lineage: Bacteria > Pseudomonadati > Pseudomonadota > Alphaproteobacteria > Acetobacterales > Acetobacteraceae > Komagataeibacter > Komagataeibacter sp. FNDCF1. The sequence continues at coordinate 1,998,231 of NZ_JAIWOT010000001.1, forward strand.
GCTGGCCATGCTGGAGGGCGCCGCAGCACGCGTACGCGCCCACATTGCCGCCCAGGCGGAGACCGTGGCATGAACGCGCTGCAGACACCCGCCCACGTCACGCCCCGCCATTTCCTTGACCTGAAGGAACTGGACCGGGTGACGCTACGCGCCATCCTGGACGTGGCGGCGGGCATCAAGCGCATGCAGCGCAACCGGGCTCGTCCGCTGCATCCGGCGCTGCCGCTGCGCGGGCGGGCACTGGGGCTCATGCTCTCCAAGCCCTCCACCCGCACGCGCGTCTCGTTCGAAGTAGGCATGCAGCAGCTTGGCGGCAACGTGGTCCTGCTTGCGCCGTCCGACATGCAGCTGGGCCGGGGCGAGAGCATTGCCGATACCGCGCGCGTGCTGTCGCGCTTTGTCGATGCCATCGTGCTGCGCACCGGCAGGACCGAAAACCTGCGCCAGCTTGCACGCTGGAGCAGCGTGCCGGTCATCAATGGTCTGACACCGGATTCACATCCGGTGCAGATCATGGCCGACATCATGACGTTCGAGGAACATCGCGGCCCGATCGCAGGCCGCACGCTGGCCTGGGTTGGCGATGGCAACAATGTCGCCACCTCCTTCATCGAGGCGGCGGCCCTGTTCGGCTTCCACCTGCGGCTGGCAACGCCCGCAACCCACGCACCCAATGCCGCCGCCGTGGCCTGGGCGCGCGCCCAGGGGGCGGAGATCACGGTCACGACCGACCCGGTGGCGGCCGTGACGGGGGCCCATGCGGTCATTACCGATACATGGGTCAGCATGTCCGACAAGGAATCGGCCCAGCGCATCAGTGCGTTCGAACCCTACCGGGTGGATGCGGCACTCATGGCGCGTGCGGCACCCGATGCCCTTTTCCTGCACTGCCTGCCTGCCCATATTGGTGAAGAGGTGACGGAAGAAGTGTTCGAAGGACCGCAATCCGTCGTGTTCGATGAGGCCGAGAACCGCCTGCACGCGCAAAAGGGCATCCTTGTCTGGGCGCTGTGTGGCGAGGACTGGCAGCAATATGGAAAGGAACCCACGGCATGACCGGACCGGCCGACCAGCCAGCCCTGCCCACCGGCACCGAGGACGTACCGGAAGCCCCGGGCTGGGCGGAGAAAAGCGTGCGCGACATCTTTGCCGCCCTGCCCACGCACGATGCCCGCATCGATCAGGTGCGTGATGCCTATCTGGACTGCCTGGCCGGTGCGGGCCGCACGCAGGACCTGGACATGGAACATGACCGCTGCCGCCAGCGCGCCATTACGGCGCTGGAGGCGGATGGCCTGCTGGCCGCGACACCGCTGCACGACCTTGACCAGCGCCTTGCCGCGCTGGAAGCGGACATTACCGCCAATCTCTGATGACCCGGCTCCCGCCTGAGCGTGGGAGCCGATGACGCGGGTTCTTGCCATGACCACCACGCCACCTTCTCCCGCCTTTCTCGATTCCAGCCGTCCGGATACGCCCGATCTGGTCGTGCCGCAGGGAATCGTGCCCTTCTATCTGGACCAGCGCCCGGTGCGCGGCAGGCTGGTGCGCCCCGGCGTGCTGACCGATACGCTGCTGACCCGTCATGACAACCCCGATGCCGTGCTGCAGCTGGCGGGAGAGGCGCTGGCGCTGGTGGCCGCGCTGGCATCATCACTGAAATTCCAGGGGTCCTTCTCGCTACAGGCCAAGGGGGATGGCCCGGTCAGCCTTCTGCTGGCGGACTGTACCGATTCGGGCGCACTGCGCTTCCATGCCCGCTCGGATGATGCGCAGGTGACCGAACTGCTGCAGACCACGCCCAGCCCCACCGCCAGCCAGCTGCTGGGCAAGGGCTACATCGCCTTCAGCGTGGACCAGGGACCGGATACCGACATCCACCAGGGCATTGTCGAGATGAATGGCGAAAGCCTGTCGGAAATGGCTGCCCATTATTTCGCCACCAGCGAGCAGCATGCCTGCTGGGTCAGGCTGTTCTGCGCGAAAACGGAAGCAGGCTGGCGGTCCGGCGCACTGGTGATGGAAAAGATCGCGACAGGCGGGGGCGCCGAATCAACCCTGACGCCAGAGGAAGGCGACGATGCATGGGAGACCGCCGTCACCCTTGCCTCCACGCTGACGGCGCGCGAGGTACTGGATGACAGCCTTTCTTCCGCCGACCTGCTGTACCGCCTGTTCCATGCCGAAGGGCTGATGGCTGGCCAGCCCCGTGCGCTGGCATTCGGCTGCCGGTGCTCACGCGCACGGCTGTCGGGCATTCTGGAAACCTTCCCGCTCGATGACCTGGACCACATGGCGGAAGACGGTACGATCACCATGAACTGTTCGTTCTGCAACCACAGCTTCCATTTCCAGCGCGACGAGATTGGCGGCAGGGAAGCCTGAACGCCCCTGCCCCTGTTCGCGCGGCGCGGAACATGGCACGATCATCCCCTGATCTACCGACCGCGCCATGGGCGCCAGCCGTTACCGGGACATATTCCATGCGACCGAACCGTTCGCCGCTTCGCATCCTGCCATCACGCCGCACCCTGCGCGTGATGCTGGCGGCCAGCCTGCCGTTCCTGGCGCTGACCGCCATGAGCGATCATGCCTACAGCCGCAAACATGCCGAAGAGCCCACCACGTTCGAGGGGCCACAATATGGTGATGCGCCGCCGCTCAGCCTCAATATCGCCTCGCTTTCCATCGTGGACCGGGGCCAGCCGGGGCTGGTGCCGGGCGACCTGTCGGGCCGTGCGCCCAACCCGCCGGATGAACTGCTCAAACAGCTTGCCCATACCCGGCTGCTGACCGCGGGCAGCGGGGGGGAAGGCGTGTTCACCATCGATCGTGCCTCCATCCTGCATGAACCGGGGGGCATACTGGACGGGCAGCTGAACGTGCATCTGGACGTGACCTCGGCCGACGGGCGTCGTACCGGCTATGCCGTGGCGCAGATCACACGCTCCTACGACCCCAAGCGCAAGCACGGCAACAGCGACACACCGCAGAACCTGAATGCCCTGACCAACATGATGCTGCAGGACATGAACCAGGAACTGGAAAACCAGATCCGCGCCAATCTGGGCAACTGGCTGGTCACGCCGCGGGCACCGGGCAGCGTGGCGGAGCAGTCGCTTGACGGAAGCGATGCCACGCCCGCCACGACCGGAACCACCAGCGACACCATGACCATTGGCGGCGGCCCGACGACCGACCACCCCGAGGCGGCGGCCACACCTTCGGCACCGGCCACCCCCGGACCGGCACGGCCAAAAACGGCAGATCAGGGGCCGGATGCCATCTTCCCCACCGGCTACCCTTCGGATGATACGGACACCACCACGCCGTCGACTCCGCAGCTCCGCTCCCCGCCACCGGGCAACCTTACCCTGCCGGGCAGCGCTGGCGGCACCACCAACTGAGCATGCCGTCCGGCGGGGTGCCACCGGAAGCACCCCGCCGGGGTCAGGTTCCATCCGCCCCGATCATATGCAGGACAATCCCGGGGGAGAGGATTTCCGGCAGGATCACCTCCGCCCCGTGGGCGGGGTAATAGACATAGAACGGCACCCCGTCGCGGCCATGGGCATGCAGGAAGGCCGTGATGTCCGCATCCCGCAGGGTCCAGTCGCCCTTCATGTATACGATACCCTGCCGGGCGAACGCCGCCTGCACCGCATGGGTGGACAGGGCAACGCGTTCATTCACCAGGCATGAAATGCACCACGCGGCCGTCATGTCCACAAATACGGGCCGACCCTGCCGGCGCAGTTCCGCAAGCCGCGCGGGGGAAAAGACCGAACTGCCATCCGCCACCCGCTCTGTCCCGTGGTCATGCATGGTGGCGGGCGGCACCACAGCCCCCCCCACGAAGGCGACCAGCAGGCTGAGAATGGCCACCGCACGGTACAGTCCCGCCCGCCCTTCCATGGCATCACGCAGGTCCATTGCCGTGGCCCGTCGCAGGCACCAGCAGCCGGTGGCCACCAGCACAAGCCCTGCCCCCAGCAGGTAAAGCGCATCCGGACCACCCTCCAGCCGCGCTACCCATGCCAGCCATACGCAGGTGGCCAGTACCGGCAGCGCCAGCAGGTTGCGCACGGTTTCCATCCACCGCCCCGGCCGGGGCAGCCAGCCCAGCAGGCCGGGCATGGCGGCCAGCAGCAGATAGGGGGCGGCAAGCCCGAAACCCAGCGCCGCGAAAACCAGCAGCCCGACAAGGGGCGAGGCCGCAAGCGCACCCGCCACCGCCGCCCCCATGAAGGGGGCCGTGCACGGTGACGCCAGCACGACCGCCAGCACCCCCGTCAGGAAATCCCCCGCATGCGCAGGCAGGGCGCTGCCCACCCCCATGAGCCGCAGCCCGATGGCAAAGACGCCTAGCAGATTGAGCGCCACCGCAAACAGCAGCAGGCAGATGGTGATGACAAACCCCACGGACTGGAACTGGAATCCCCACCCCGCCTGCTGGCCCGCAACCCGCAATGCCGCGACAGCGCCACCCAGCACGACAAACGACCCCACGACACCCGCGGCATAGGCGGCAGCCCCCCTGATGGCCGCGCCCCGCTCCCCGCGCGCCATGCGCTCCAGCGCCAGCACCTTCATGGCCAGGACCGGGAACACGCAGGGCATGAGGTTAAGGATCAGCCCCCCCGCAAAGGCCATGAGCACCAGCACCCCGACATTCGTGGCATGGGCCGCCACCGGCGGTGCAAGAGGATGGACCACCCCCACCACGGGCAGGACCGACAGGCCACGCTCGCGCCCCATGCCATCGCGCAGCACCACGATGCCGGACAGGTTGGCGCCATTGTGGAATTCCGGTCCGGGATGCAGCGTAAGCTGCACGGCGCCATCGCCCACCACCACAGGCTGGGCCACGTCCTGGTCGATCGCGCCGGATACATCGGGCATGAACCACGCCGCCGTGACCGCACCCGCCGACAGGCCCCGCCCCGCAAGCTGCAGGATACCGGCAGGTGACAGCTGGGCGGCAAAGGGCGAGGCCACGGGCCGGTCCGCACTGGCGCGGGCGAACGCCGCCGCCTGCGCCGAAGGCTGCGGCCCGCCGCGCGGCAGGCTCAGGTGGAAGGTGCCGTGCTCGGGCACACAGACCTCCGCACAGACCAGCCAGTCCGCCACGGCGTCGAGCGTGAGCGGGCCGTCCCCTTCCGCCTGCACTGGCACAAGGGTAACCGGCAGCAGCACATCGCCGGTATAGGCATAGGATGTCAGCGGCCCGTCATGCAGCACGCGCGGCGTCGGCCATTCAATGGCGCTGGCCTGCCCGCCCGCCCCGCCGTGCGCGGTAACAGCCAGCGTGGTTGCCTCCCCTGCATCGCCGGGGTTGAGCCAGTAGGTATGCCAGCCCGGCGCAAGGTGCATCTGCAGGCCCACATGCAGCGCGCGGCCGGGCATGTAGGTGTCGTCATCCGTGACGAGTGTCACGTCTGCGCGCGTGCTGGTCACGGCCTCGCTCTGCGCGGCATGTGCTGCGGGTGCCGCAAGCAGCACCATGCACAGGATCGATACAAGCCACATGAAGGGCATCGATATTACTCCGCCACACAGGGGGACAGGGAAAAAACACGTCCGGCACGCCAAGGCAAGGATTGCCCCGCCACCATGCCCGACGCCATAAGATCAGGATATGGCTTTCGATCCGACCTTGCAAAACCGACTTGATACCCTGATGGCAGATGCGGCCAGTGCGCTGCCTGTCGCCGCCGCCCTGCCGGCGCTGTGCGATGTGCTGGCACGGACATCCAACGCCGTGCTGGTCGCCCCGCCGGGGGCGGGCAAGACCACGCTGGTGCCGCTGGCGCTGCTGGATGCCCAATGGCGGGGCGACGGGCGGATCATCATGCTTGAACCCCGCAGGCTGGCCACCCGGGCGGCGGCCCAGCGCATGGCGGAACTGGTGGATGAAACGCCGGGCGGGCTGGTGGGTTACCGCACCCGGCTGGATGGCGCGACATCGGAGCGCACGCGCATCGAGGTGATCACCGAGGGGCTGCTGGTGCGCCGCCTGCTGTCCGATCCCATGCTGGACGGGGTGGCCTGCGTCATATTCGATGAAATTCACGAACGCTCCGTCGATGCGGATGCCGCCCTTGCCTTCTGCCTTGACCTGCAGCGCAGCCTGCGGCCCGAGCTAAAGCTGGTCGCCATGTCCGCCACCATGGATGGCGCGGCCCTGTCACGCCGCATGGATGCCGAACTGGTGGAAAGCGAAGGCCGGATGTTCCCCGTGGCGATCCGCCACGCGACCCGTGACCTTGTCCACCGCCGGGACCTGCCCGATGCCATGGCCGCCGCCATCCGCACCGCCATCGGGCAGGAAGAAGGCGACGTGCTGGCCTTCCTGCCCGGTGTGGGCGAGATCCAGCGCACCCGCACCCTTCTGGCGGGGGTCGATGCCGATGTACTGCCGCTGTATGGCGAACTGCCCCCAGCCGAGCAGGACCTTGCCCTGACCCCACACCCCGATGGGCGCAGGCGGGTAATCCTGTCCACCTCCATAGCCGAGACATCGCTGACCGTGCCGGGCGTGCGCATTGTGGTTGATGGCGGTTTCCGCCGCGTGCCACGGCTGGATGTGGGCACGGGGCTAACACGGCTTGACACGGTGCGGATTTCACGTGCTGCAGCCAGCCAGCGCGCGGGCCGTGCGGGACGTGTCGCACCGGGCACCGCCATCCGGCTGTGGACGGAAATGACCACCCGCGCCATGCCCCCCCATGACCAGCCCGAAATGATGGAGGCCGAACTGACCGGCCTGCGGCTGGACGCGGCGGCATGGCAGGACGCGATGGGCACGGACCCGGCCGACCTTCCTTTTCCCGACACGCCCCCCAATGGTGCATTCGAAGCCGGGCGCAGCCTGCTCCACGCCCTTGGCGCACTGGATGATGATGCCCGCATCACGCATGAGGGCACCCGCATGGCGGCCCTTGGTTCCCATCCGCGCCTAGCCGCGATGATGCTGGCCGCCCGCACCGCGCCCGAGCGCGCGCTGGCCTGCGATATCGCGGCCCTGCTGGAAGAACGCGACCCGCTGCGCCCCCGCCGCCCCGCCGGGGGCAGCAGGGGGGCACCGCCCGCGGCCCCCGCGGATATCCGCCTGCGCCTTGACCTGCTGGCGGGCGGCGACCACCCGGATGCCGACCGCGCGGCCCTGTCACGCATCCGCCATGCCGCGCGGCAGTACCGCAGGCGCCTGGGGCTGGGCCGTGACATTCCGGCAGGTGGCGACCCCGCCGCCCTGATTGCCGCAGCCTTCCCCGACCGGGTGGCCCAGTCACGCGGGGATGCAGGGTCATTCCGCCTGGCCGGTGGTGGCAGCGCGCGGCTTTCAAAAACCGATGAACTGGCCCGCGCGCCCCTGCTGGCCGTGGCTGGCATGCATGTGCGCAAGGCCGCCGAGATATGCCTTGCCGCCCCGCTGGAGCGTGACAGCCTGCCCCCCACCTTATTGGCCCGTACGCGTGAACAGGTGGAAACCACGCTCGACCCCACCACCGGCAGCGTGCTGGCCCGGCGCAGGCTGCGGCTGGGCAATCTGGTGCTGCGCGACCGTACGGTTACCGCCAGCGCCGATGAAGTGAGCGCCCTGCTGTGCCAGCAGGCGGCCCAGAACCTTGCGGCAAGCCTGACATGGAGCGATGCCTGCCGCCAGTTGCAGGCACGCGTGGACCTGGCCCGCACCCGCCTTGACCGCCCGGACCTGCCCGACCTGTCCGATGCGGCGCTGGCAGGGACGACCGACACATGGCTTGCCCCGTGGCTTGCAGGCGTGAACCGCCTTTCGGCCCTGGCGGAGCTGGACCTGCTGGCCATGCTGCGCGCCACCATGGACCATGCCAGCCTGAAATGGCTGGACCACACCCTGCCCACCCATCTGGACCTGCCCGGCGGGCGGGCTGGCATCGACTATCTCCAGCCCGTGCCGGTGGCGGCCGCCCGTGCCCAGACCTTCTATGGTGTAACGGACACGCCCCGCATTGCCGGTGGCAATGTGGACCTGCGCATTGCCCTGCTTTCCCCTGCGGGGCGTCCGCAGGCCATAACCGCCGATCTGGCCGGGTTCTGGGCCGGATCATGGGCGGACATGCGCCGTGACATGCGCGGCCGCTACCCCCGCCACGACTGGCCGGAAAACCCTGCCACGGCCAGCCCACCGCCACCACGGAGCCCACGTCGGGCATGAAACTGCATGCATTTTTGTCCATGTTGGCATGCAGACATGGCATTGCCGCTTTTTTCAGATAACATGGGTCATCATGAACGCACCTTCGTACCGCCATACATGACACGCATCGTCATGGTCCGTCCGGCCTGCCGCCTGCTCGCGATGCTGCTGCTGGGCATGGCCGGGCAGGTTACCGGGGCACTGGCGCAGGGGGCGGCTTCATCCGCAGTGCCGCCCAATCCCTCGCTGTTCGCCCCGGCCGTGCCACCCGTTGTGGCGTCGGGCCCGCTTACCTTCGCGCCACTGGTGCGGCAGGTGGGACCGGCGGTCGTGAACATCGCCGTCTCGCAGGCGCAGGACGCTAGGTTTCGTGGACAAAGGGTATCCACTGGAGTGCTGACACGAGACTGACGAAGCCAAGATATGATTCCTTGGTTTTGTCATATCGGGTGGCAACGCGTCGCCAGTTCTTGAGTTTGTTGAACAGGCGCTCGACGAGATTGCGCCAGCGATATTTGGTTTTATCATGAGGTACAGGATTGCGACGGTTGCTTTTGCTCGGGATGACGGCTTCGATTTCGGCCTTGGCAAGTTCCTCGCGAATGAGGTCGGCATCGTAACCTTTGTCTGCCAGTAACGCCTCGATCTTGTCAGCGATCATGCGGAACAGCGGGCCGAAACCCTGAATATCGTGGGTCTGTCCCGGCGTCAGGACAAAACCGAGAGGGCGTCCCCTGGCGTCGCATCGGGCGTGCAGTTTGGTGGTGAAACCACCGCGCGATCGGCCAAGCGCCTCGGTTTCCTGTGTCCCTTTTTTATACCGATAGCACAATGATGTGCCCGGACCACCGTGCTGTCGATCATGTCGGCAGTGGTATCCCGCTCGACCATTTCAGCCAAGGTTTCGAGCATCGCATCGAACACGCCTGTCGTCACCCATCGTCGGTAGCGTCGGAACACGCTGTTCCACTTGCCATAATCATCAGGCAGGTGGCGCCACTGCGATCCGGTTCGGGCAATCCACATCATGCCTTCGAAATACAGACGATTGTCTTGCGCAGGACGGCAGCCACGACCCCTCTCAGGCGGAAGCAGCGCCCCGATGATGGCCCATTCCTCGTCCGAAAGCCCAATTCGCTCGCCCAACAACGCCTCCAAAAGGCAGCTTTGAATCAATCATGGACGTTACTGTCAACCTTTGTCCACGAAACCTAGGGTGGCGGCCAACACCCACCAGCCCCTGCCCCCCAGCGTGAAGGGCACGCCGTTCGAACATAAATTCCGCGAACGCATGCGCGCACATGGGGAGGAAATGCTGGGCGCGGGCTCGGGCTTCCTGATCGACCCGGGCGGCGTGATCGTGACCAACGCGCATGTGGTTGGGGGGGCGGACCAGATTACCGTCTCGCTGGCCGATGGCACGGAATTCCCCGCCCATCTGGTTGGCAGCGATGACCTGACGGATATCGCGGTAATCCAGATCCACGTCCCCCACCCCATGCCCTTCGTGCCATGGGGGGACAGCAGGCTGGTCAATATCGGGGACTGGATCATGGCGGCGGGCAACCCGTTCGGTCTTGGATCGTCCGTTACGGCGGGAATCGTGTCGGCGCGCGGGCGCGATATCGGCACCAGCCCGTTTGATGACTTTTTCCAGATCGACGCCCCCATCAACCCCGGCAATTCGGGTGGCCCGTCGTTCAATCTGGGCGGACAGGTGGTTGCGGTGAACACGGCCATCGTCTCGCCCACCGGCGGGTCGGTGGGGATCGGGTTTGGCCTTCCGTCCGAAATCGTGGCACCCATTGTGGAAGAACTGCGCCGTAATGGCCATATAGACCGTGGCTGGCTGGGTGTTACACTGGCGGACGGGCCGGGGCGCAACGGCGTGCAGATCGTGGGGATCGACCGCAATGGCCCGGCCATGAAGGCACACCTGCATATTGGTGATGTGATTACCGCCGTGAACGATGAACCGATCGATACATCCCGCATGCTGATCCGCTCGATTGCGGCAAAGCGTCCGGGATCGACCGTGGCGCTGCATATCCGCCGCCGCCATGACCCGATGAGCCTGGATGCCTGCGTCGGCCACCGCCCCGACGAAGACATGGACGACTGAACGACCCCGCCCCCAACGACGTGAGGCAACGTGCATATTCTTGTTGTTGAAGATGATCCCACCGTCCGCAATTTCGTGGCCAAGGGCCTGAAGGAAGCCGGGCACCTGGTCGAACTGACCGATAACGGCAAGGACGGCCTGTTCATGGCCGTAAGCGAGAAGTTCGACCTGATCATACTGGACCGCATGCTGCCAGGCGGCATTGACGGCGTGCGCCTGCTGGAGACCATCCGCGCGCAGAACAACGCCACCCCCGTGCTGCTGCTGTCAGCACTGGCGGACGTGGATGACCGCGTGCAGGGCCTGAAGGCGGGCGGGGATGACTACGTGACCAAGCCTTTCGCCTTCAGCGAACTGCTGGCGCGCGTGGAAGCCCTTGGCCGCCGTGGCCGCACCGAGGCCGCACCCCAGACCAAGCTGGAACTGGCGGATCTGGAGATCGACCTGCTTTCGCGCACCGTGCGCCGCGCGGGGCAGAAGATCGACCTGCAGCCGCGGGAATTCCGCCTGCTGGAATACCTGACCCGCCATGCGGGACAGGTGGTGACCCGCACCATGCTGCTGGAAGGCGTGTGGGACTACCATTTCGACCCGCAGACCAACGTGATCGACGTGCATGTCTCGCGCCTGCGCCAGAAGGTGGACAAGCCCTTTGGCACGCCGCTCATCCATACCATCCGCAACGCGGGGTACATGCTGCGTGCGGAATAAGCGCCGGATCCACGCATGACAGCGCAGGCCTTCGCGCCCGCACCGCCACCCCGGCGTTCGCGCTGGCGGGCATGGCGGTCGGCCAGCCTGCGTTTTTCGCTGGCCTACGGGCTCATGTTCGCGCTGTCCTCCATCCTGTTCATGTCCTTCCTGTGGTGGGGGACGATCGGGTTCCTTGAGCGACAGGTGGAAACCGCCATCAACGCCGATGCGCGCGCCCTGGCCGAGCGCTGGGTAATGGGCGGCCTGCCCACGCTGGCCCTGACAATCGAGGACCGGCTGGAGCAGAACCTGGATGATGACGCGATCTACCTCGTCATCGACCCGCAGGGGAACTACCTGACCGGCAATGTATCGGCCTGGCCGGGCAGGGTACAGTACACCGACCGCTGGTATTCCCTGCCCGATACCCGCGCAGGGCTACGCAGCATGGCCGAACTGCATGCCTACAACCTGCCCGGCACGGCCCAGACCCATACGGCGGGCCAGCTTGACAGTGGCTACCGGCTGCTGGTGGGGCGCGATGTGCGGGCACGCGGCATCCTGCGCCACCTGCTGACCGATTCGCTGCTCTGGGCATGGGTCATGGTCACGCTGCTGGCCGTAAGCGGGGCGGTACTGGTGCACCGCATCTTCCGCCGCATGGTCAAGACCGTGGCGCGCACCACGTCGGCCATTGCCCATGGTGACCTGAGCCGCCGCATGCCGCTGGTCGGCAATGGTGACGAGATGGACCAGGTGGCCGAGGCCATCAACGAAATGCTCGACCGCATCGTACGCCTGATGGATGGCGTGCGGCAGGTCTCCAATGCCATTGCCCACGACCTGCGCACCCCCATCGCGCGTGCGCGCACCCAACTGGAGGATGCGGCACTCCACGCCACCACGCCGGAGGAACTGCGCGGCGCGATCGAGCGCGCGGTGGGCAACCTGGACAACGTCACCGCCGTGTTCGAGGCCCTGCTGCGCATTGCCCAGATCGAGGCCGGGGCCCGTCGCTCCGCCTTCATGGCGTTCGACATGGTGCCGGTGCTGCTGGACGTGGCCGATCTGTATGAAGCCGTGGCGGAAGAACACGCCATCACCCTCGATCTGGACCTGCCCGACCGTCTGCCCTTCTATGGCGACCGCTCGCTGATCCAGCAGGCCGTGGCCAACATGCTGGACAATGCGATCAAGTTTTCCCCCTCCGGCGGGACGGTGCACCTACGCGCGCAGATCCGTGAACTGGCCCCCGGCCGCATCACCGGGCCAACGGGCGAAGGCATGCTTGACCTGTCGGTCAGTGACGAGGGAATCGGCATGAGCGAAGCGGACATGGCACGGGCCACGGAGCGATTCTTCCGCGCGGAAAAGGCCCGCAATACCCCCGGCGCCGGGCTGGGCCTGTCCATGGTGCGTGCCATCGTGCAACTGCATGGCGGGCGGATGCACCTGTCGGCGCATGACCCGGGACTTACAGTTTCAATGGCGCTGCCCATCGCCGCCTGCGCACTGTCCGATGACGGGCGGGACTGTCCATCCCCACAGGGCATATCAGGCATGACACGAACGTCACCATTCTCCCATCAGCATGACATGAACAGTAGCGTAAAGTGACAGCATGAACATGCATCCCGCCATGACGCCTGCCATCGTCGTGATGAGTTTCTGCCTGTGTGGCGCCACCCCCATTCCGACAGAACCAGGCGACGGCATGGTGCGCGTGGTCACCGCCCGCGATGGCGCGGACAAGCCCGTCATCATCACCAGCGACACCAAGGCCTACTGCAACCGGCTTCTCAACATCATCGACGCCTATGGCCCCGCCCTGCCGCAGGATATCGACAGCCTGCGCATGCAGGGAGCCGACATGTGCCGCGAGGGCCGGATCCGCTCGGGCATTGTCCGGTTGCGCCGCGCCCTGGTGGAACTGAAGGAGACCACACATTCATGAAGACCAGCCATTTCCATGCCCCTGCGCGCAGGATGCTGCCCGCGCTTGCAATCATGTCGGTGGGTACGGCCCTGTACCCGCTGACGGCCATGGCACAGCGGCCGATCTTCTCGTCCGCCACGGCGTCCAGCACCCCCACGCTGGAACTTTCCGCCTCCGGCACCGTACATGCCCAGCCCGATGAACTGACGGCCGTGTTCTATGCCGAATCGCGGGCCGATACGGCCGCTGCCGCCCAGGCACAGGTCAATGCGCTGGCATCAAAGGCCATTGCAACCGCGGGCCATGCGGATGGGGTCAGCACCAATGCCGAGTCGTATTTCGTGCATCATGAAGATGGCGACCCCAGGCAGCCCCACAGGCCACCGCAATGGGTCGCGCGCCAGACCATCCGCCTGACCGCGACCGAGGGGAAGGGACTCCTGCCGCTGGTCGCACAGTTGCAGGGGGACAATCTTGTGCTGACCCGGCTGGACTGGTCACTCTCCGCGTCCCGGCGGGCGGACCTGACCCGCCAGGCCGAAACCCTTGCCCTGCAGGACATGCAGCAGCGCGCGCAGGCTGCCGCCGAGACACTGAAACTGAAGATTGGCCCGATTCGCACGGTCACGCTGGATGACCAGAACTTCCCCCGCCCCATGCCCATGATGATGATGGCCCGCGCGGCCAGCGTGGACGTGCCCCCGCCCGAAGCCCCGGCGGCCATGCAGGATGTTACCGCCACCGTTCATGCGGTACTGACCCTGCAGGGTGAGGAATAGGACACCGTTCCCAAAACAGCTCTTTGATAAGAAACGGTAAAATTTCCTGAATACCGTCTTTTTATGGAACAGGGGGCATTTCCCGAAGCTTCTGCCTGAATGAACATGAAGCGGACCGGCCCCTGACGGGGCGGGCGGGGCAGATGGCAAAAAGGCCCGGTGGAGGGCAACTCCACCGGGCCTTTTCATTTGACCGGACCTGCTGATGCGCAATCCTAGCGCGGGGCAAGCACCATGATCATCTGGCGGTTTTCAAGCTTGGGCATATGCTCGACCTTGGCCAGTTCATCCATTTCCGCACGGATGCGCTCCAGGACCTTCACGCCCAGATCCTGATGCGCCATTTCACGGCCGCGGAAGCGCAGCGTGACCTTTACCTTGTCGCCCTCGCCAATGAAGCTTTTCATGGCGCGCATTTTCACCTGATAGTCATTTTCATCAATGTTCGGGCGAACCTTGACTTCCTTGATTTCAATGACTTTCTGCTTCTTGCGCGCTTCGTTGCGCTTCTTCTGCTGTTCGTACTTGAACTTCCCGTAATCGAGAACCTTGGCCACGGGCGGCTCGGCGTTCGGGCTGATTTCCAGCAGGTCAAGTCCTACGGAATAGGCGCGCGCCAGTGCATCACGTGTGGACATGATGCCGAGCATCTCGCCTTCTTCGTCGATCAGACGGACCTGCGGTACGCGGATCTCTTCATTGACACGGGGGCCCTCTCGATTTGGCGGAGTGGGCATCGGGGGTCTGGCTATGGTCAGCTCCTGTGACTGTTTCATTCAAACGGCAGGCAGGGCCATTGCACATGCCCGGCACGACGGAAGCGGAACCGCCACCACGCGCAGGTCAGGCAATGACCTTACATTATGGAAAGATATGTGACGCAAAGACGCGCCCCAGATCAAGTACTGTCTTGTCCCGCGCCTGCGAAAACTGCCATGCAGTTACGGCACAGGGGGCGTGATGTCACTGCCGCTTCCTGCGGATATCGGGTGGCAGGGCCTCATGTTCAAGGGTGGATACGGCTTCATCCAATGGCAGCACCTCCTGCGTTTTGCCGCCAAGGCGGCGCATGGCAACGGTCTTTTCCTCTGCCTCCTTGCGGCCCACGACCAGAATGACCGGCACGCGGGCCAGGCTGTGTTCACGAATCTTGGCGTTGATTTTCTCGTTGCGCAGGTCGGCTTCCACAACCAGGCCCGCCGCGCGCAGGCTGTCGGCCACCTGCCGGGCATAGTCCGCCGCATCGGTCACGATCGAGGCAACAACCACCTGCACCGGCGCCAGCCACAGCGGGAAACGGCCCGCGTGCTGTTCGATCAGGATGCCAAGGAATCGCTCGAACGACCCCAGAATTGCCCGGTGCAGCATGACGGGGCGGTGGCGTGCACTGTCCTCGCCAACATAGGAGGCGTCAAGCCGTTCAGGCAGCACGTAGTCAACCTGCAGCGTGCCGCACTGCCAGTCCCGGCCAATGGCGTCACGCAGCACGAATTCCAGCTTGGGGCCGTAGAACGCCCCCTCACCCGCATTGTATTCATAGGTCACACCCGCCATGTCGCAGGCGACCTTCAGCGCGTTTTCCGCACGGTCCCATGTCGCGTCATCACCGGCGCGCTGCTCGGGGCGGTCGGCAAATTTCACGCGGAAATGCTCGAAGCCAAGGTCCTGGTACACATCGGACAGCATGCGCACGAACCGGGCGGTTTCATCGGCAATCTGGTCTTCGGTGCAGAATATATGCGCATCATCCTGCGTGAAGCCACGCACGCGCATGATGCCATGCAGCGCGCCGGATGGCTCATAACGGTGGCAGGCACCGAATTCCGCCATGCGCAGCGGCAGTTCACGGTAGGAGCGCAGGCCATGGCGGAAGATCTGCACATGGCACGGGCAGTTCATCGGCTTGAGCGCGAGGGTCTTGTCCTCGTCCTCGACGGTGGCGATGAACATGTGCTCACGGTATTTGTCCCAGTGGCCGGAGGCTTCCCACAGCGCACGGTCGACAAGCTGCGGCGTGCGCACTTCCTGATAGCCGTTACTGTTCTGCGCCCGGCGCATGTAGTCCTGCAGCACCGAATACAGGCGCCAGCCCTTGGGGTGCCAGAATATCTGGCCCACGGCTTCTTCCTGAATGTGGAACAGGTCCATCTCGCGGCCAATGCGGCGGTGGTCGCGGCGCTCGGCTTCCTCCAGCTGGTGCAGGTGCGCCTCAAGCTCCTTGCGGTCGCGCCATGCCGTGCCGTAGATGCGCGTCAGCATGGGGTTGCGGTGGTCGCCGCGCCAGTAGGCACCCGCCACCTTCATCAGCTTGAAGGCGTTGCCCACATCGGCCGTGCCGCGCAGATGGGGGCCACGGCACAGGTCCAGCCATTCGCCCTGGCGGTAGATCGAGATTTCCTCGTCTTCGGGCAGGTCGCGGATCAGTTCGGCCTTGAAGCGTTCACCCCTGTTTTCAAAGAATTCGATGGCCTTTTCACGCGGCCATGCCTCACGCACGAAGGGTTCGTTCGCGGCCACGATCTCGGCCATGCGCTTTTCAATCGCGGCGAAATCGTCCGGGGTAAACGGCTCGTTGCGGTAGAAATCGTAATAGAACCCGTTTTCGATGGACGGGCCGATGGTGACCTGCGTGCCGGGGAACAGCGACTGCACCGCTTCCGCCAGCACGTGGGCCGCATCGTGGCGGATCATTTCCAGCGCTTCGGGGTCCTTGCGCGTGATGAAACGGACATGGGCATCATGATCGACCGGGCGGCCGATATCCATGAGCTTGCCGTCCACTTCCATGGCAAGGGCGGCGCGCGCAAGGCCCGCGCCAATGGACTGTGCCACGGTAGTGCCCGTCACTGCCCCGTCAAAGCGGCGAACGGATCCGTCAGGCAGGGTGATGGCAGGCATGGTTTCATTGCTCCGGTAAGAAGATGTTCCGCTGTAATGGCGTCAGGCGAGCGTTGCCGCAACCCTGTCCACGTGCACGGTGGCCAGATCGTGCACATAAATCACCTTCACCTGCCCTGCGTACTGCCCCACGGGGGCGGTCAGGGCCGGGTTGCTGTCGGCTGAAAACAGCACGGTGCAGGGCACGCCCAGGGCGGCCGCCATGTGCATGGGGCCGGTATCGTTGCCCACGGCGCAGCGCGCGCGCGCCAGCACGCCGCCCAGTTCGGGCAGCGTGGTGCGGCCGGTCAGGTCCACCGCTGCCGGGCAGGCCGCCCGGATGGTGGCGGCAAGCCCTGCTTCTCCCCCACCCCCCACCACAACCGGCAGCAGGCCGCGCGCCTGCATGCGCACGGCAAGGGCTGCGTACCGTGCGGCCGGCCAGCGCTTGGCGGGGCGGTGGGCCGCGGCACCGGGCACCAGCACGCCATAGGGGGCGGGCAGGACCGGGCCACCGGCGGCCAGCCATGACAGATCGGGATTACAGAGCGGCGCGAGCCCGGCGCAGCGCAGCTGGTCGCGCTGACGGGTACGGGTATGCATGAAGCGCCGCTGGGGGTTGTCATGCACCGCCTGCCCGCCGCGCCCGATTCCCGACCATGCCTTCAGGCCCGACAGGCGCAGGTAGCGGGTGCTGCGGCCCGATGTCTGCAGGTCATAGATGAAATCATACGAGCGCAGCACCCGGCGCAGCGCCAGCACGGCCCGCAGGTCGTGCCATGGCGGCCTGCGGTCGACCAGCACATGGTCGAACCATGGCGACCGGCGTGCCAGTTCCGCAAGGAAACCCTGGGTCAGCAGGTCCACCACATCATGGGCATGATGGGCGCGGATGGTGGCGAAGGGCGCGAAGGACTGGACAAAATCCCCCAGCGCGCCCAGCCGGATTACCAGGATGCGGGCCATGGGGTCAGGGTGCCTCGGGGTCGGTTTCCAGCAGGGACAGGTCCTGGCGCGCCAGATCGGCCTCATCCGAATCCGGGGCCAGTGTCACCACTTCCTGCCAGTCGGCGCGGGCTTCTTCCATCCGGCCCTCGCGCTGGTACAGGATGCCGCGTTCCAGCAGGGCCGGAACATTGTGGGGCATGTCCTTCAGCGCCGCATTGATATCGTCCATGCCCTGCCCGATCCGCCCCAGCCTGCGCCATGCGCCCGCGCGCGCCACCAGCGCATCGTCACGTGCGGCGGACGCGGCAGGCAGGGGGGTCAGCATGTCGATGGCGCGCTGGGGCTGGTCCAGTTCCACCGCCACATGCGCAAAGACCAGCCGCAGCGCCACGTCCTGCGGTGCCAGTGTCAGCCCGTAGGTCGCACTGTCCATCGCCTGTTTCGGGCTGTCATCGGCCTGCCATGCGCGGGCGGCTTCCTCGGCCACGGTGGCGCGCCGGCGCACGGACCAGGGCGTATCAGACGCCGGGGGCTGGGCACCCTGCGGCACGCCCCCGGGCCAGCCGGGCACACGGGCCAGCCGGTCGAGCGATACGGCGGCCGTCGCCACATCCCCCAGTTCCATCTGGGCAAGGGCCGCGCACTGCTCGGCCTCCAGCCCGCCACCATGGGCATGCCAGTCCTCGGCATAATCGCGCGCGCCATCGGGGTCATCAGTCAGGGTGGCGGTGCAGTGGGAAAAGCTCCAGTCCTCATGCATGGCCGCGGGCTGCATGGGCTGGGACGCCGTGGTGACAGGGGGTGTATCCGCCGGGGCCGGGGCGCCACCATCAGCCCATGCGCGCCCGCAGGCCAGGGCCGCAGCCAGCAGCATGCAGGCCCCCGCCACGACAAGACCCGCCATCAGCCCGGGCGCCATGGCCCGCCGGAACACGGGGCGACTGCACATGACAGGGGCATGGGCTTGTGCCCGCATGGACAAAAGGGAAACGGGCAGGCACGCGAAAACTCTCATTACCGCATTCGTCGGCCCAGCCGCAGCACACGTCAAGGGCAAAGCCCCCATTCGCTGCCAGCCCGTGCAGTTTCGCTACGTTCATGATATGAAGGAACGTGATGCAAACCGTTTCTGACCGACCTGTCATATTACAGGCGCTCCCCGCGCTCGAATCCGGCGGGATAGAACATGGCACGCTGGAAATGGCGCAGGCCATTGTCCAGGCTGGTGGCACGGCCATCGTGGCCAGCGCGGGCGGGCGCCTTGTCCCGCGCCTGAAATATATCGGCGCCATTCCGGTCGAAATGGAGCTTGGGGCCAAGAACCCCATTTCCATCATGCGCAATGCCGGACGGCTGCGCCAGGTCATGCAGCATTATGGCGTGAATCTTGTTCACGCCCGCTCCCGCGCACCTGCATGGGCGGCCCATTACGCATGTCGGCGGCTGGGGGTACCCATGGTCACCACGTGGCATGGCGTGCATGACGCCAGCCTGCCGGGCAAGAAGCGCTACAACAGCGTGCTGGCATCTGGTGCGCGCGTCATCGCCGTAAGCCGCTACATCGCCACCCGCCTGCATGATGAGTACAAGGTGGACAGCGACCGCCTGCGCCTGATCCCGCGCGGGGCGGACATGGTGCGTTTCGACCCCCGTGGCGTACGCGGCAACCGGGTCCAGAAACTGATCGGGCTGTGGAACGTACCCGATGGCGCCACCGTCATCATGCTGCCCGCGCGCGTGACCCCGTGGAAAGGCCACGCCCTGCTGGTCGAAGCGCTGTGCCACCTGCACCAGAGCGGTGGACTGGGCGGGGACTGGGTGTGCCTCTTCGTAGGGGAAACGAACGAGAAGGAGGGCCGGCGACTTGTAGCGCAGGCACAGAAGGGCGGGATCGCCTCCCGGCTGCGCTTTGCCGGCCACTGTGCGGACATGCCCGCCGCGATGATGCTGGCGGACATGATTGTCGTGCCATCCCGCCGGCCCGAACCCTTCGGGCGTGTGGTGGTGGAAGCCCAGGCCATGGGCTGCCCCGTTATCGTATCGGGCCATGGCGCGGCGCTGGAAACGGTGGAAACCGGAGTGACCGGCTTTTCCTACCCCCCCGAGGATGTCAGGGCGCTGGCCGCCTGCATCCAGCATGTGGCCGGGATGGACATTACGGAGCGCGAGACACTGGCATGGCGCGCACGTGAAAACGTGCGTACGCATTATTCCACCCAGGCCATGCAGTACGCGACACTTGCCGTATATGACGAACTGCTGGGCACCCAGCTTGCAAATACCTTCTACCACAACATGGTGGCCGGGCAGCCATGGGGCGATGACGTAACCCTGCCCGAAGCGGGATGACAGGCGGGGTGGTTCCATTATGCCATGTCCGGGACCATGCCGCCTTGATCTGCCTCATCAGCTGCGCGGAAACCCCGGACGAGCATCCTGCATTAAGCATGTGCCTTATACGGCGGGTGGTTTTACAATCGACAATACGACTGTAATTCTTCACCCATTGCGCATTCCTCCTTCTGGCGGACGGGCATAGCCCGTGGCCCGCCGTTGCAACGCGAACACTTCGGGACCACACCACATGAACCAGATTTCCCCCGTCCAGGCAGACACCGCACCCCGGGCGCCCCAGCCCGACCTGCGCCGGGTCGATTGCGACCCGGATTTCTGGTACCCCGTGGCGTGGTCGGCCGACCTTAAAAAAGACAAAACGCTGGCGGTCAGCTACGCGGGCACGCCCATCGTGCTGGTCCGCCCGGCCGAAGGCAGCGTGTTCGCGCTGTACGACCGCTGCCCCCACCGCCAGGTTCCGCTGAGCAAGGGCACCGTAAACGGCCAGACCGTACGCTGCTGCTACCATGGCTGGGCATTCGGCCGCTCGGGCCGCTGCATCGACGTGCCCTATCTGGGCAAGGGCAAGCTGCCCAACGGCGTGCGTACCTTTCCGGTGCGCGAAGCAGGCGGGCTGATCTTCATCTTTCCCGGCAACCCGGAAAAGGCCGATACCGTCCCCTTCCCCAAGCTGGCGCAGACCGACAACCCCAAGTACAAGACCAAGCATTTCAGCCCGCGTGTGAACTGCCACTACACATTCATGCATGAAAACCTGATGGACATGAACCACCAGTTCCTGCACCGCCGCCAGATGGGGCAGATCAAGGCGCGCTTCCTGGGGCAGGACAGGGGCGAGAACTTCATTGAGGCACGGTACAGCTTCATGCGCTGCGCGGGGCAGCAGCCGCTGGCCGAGCGCCTGATCTTTGGCAAGCACAAGGACCTGCAGGGCAAGGAACAGCCCATCGAGGAGGTCGTGACCATCCGTACGGAATACCCGTACCAGACCCTACGCATCACCGACAAGGACGGTGACCTGATCATGGACCTGTGGACCGCCTATGTGCCGCTGGACAAGGAGCAGCGCATGACCCAGTCCTTTGGCCTGCTGTCCATCCTGCGCCCCCAGACCCCGCTGCTGATCGACCTGATCTGGCCCGCGCTGGGCTGGTTCACCAACCGCATCTTCCTGGAAGACAAGGAAATCGTGGAGCTGGAACAGGCGGCATGGAACGAGGTGGGCCACGACCGCAATGTCGAGATCTTCCCCGTCGTGGTCGGCCTGCGCGAATTGCTGGCGCGCTGCGGCATCCCGCATGGCACCACACGGCCGGACACGAAACCCGCCGCACCCGCCGCCACCGCCTGATCCATCCCCACGCCCCGCGCCCCGGCCCATGCCGGGGCGCCTGCCCCAGCCTGACGAAACACCGACCATGACCGAACGGCCAGATACCCCCCGCCTGACCGACAGGGCGGAGGCCACCCGAAGCGCCCGCCAGCAGCGCGAGGCCGAGGCCCTGCGCGCCAACCTGCGCCGCCGCAAGCAGCAGAGCCGCGCCCGCGCCACCCCGGCAGGTGACGCCCCCCCACCCGCAGGCCACGACATATCCCGCAACGAAGCGTGATTGCCAGTTGCGGTCGGGCGGCCACTTCGTTAGGGATCGGCCAGCGGCATGCCCATGCCGCTGGCCGCGCCACTCATGCCCAAGGGAAGGGACCCCATGCCAATAATGCCTGATACGTGGATTCGCCGCATGGCCACGGAACATGGCATGATCGAGCCCTTTGTGGAGAAGCAGAGCCGTGAGGGCGTGATCTCCTTCGGCCTGTCCTCCTATGGCTACGACGCGCGTGTCGCCAATGAATTCAAGATTTTCACCGACGTGGACAACGCGGTGGTCGACCCCAAGAACTTTGCCGAGAACAGCTTCGTCACCCGCCATGGTGACTGCTGCACCATCCCGCCGCACAGCTTCGTGCTGGCGCACACGGTCGAATATTTCCGCATACCGCGCGACACGCTGGTGGTCTGCCTGGGCAAATCCACCTATGCGCGCTGCGGCATCATCGTGAACGTGACGCCACTGGAGCCGGAATGGGAGGGCCAGGTCACGATCGAGATCAGCAACACAACCCCCCTGCCCGCGCGCATCTATGCCAATGAGGGGATCTGCCAGTTCCTGTTCTTTCAGGGCGCATCACCGTGTGAAGTCAGCTACGCCGACCGCAAGGGCAAATACATGGGGCAGGTCGGCGTCGCCCCACCGCGCATGTAAGGGCAGGAACCGCAAGTCATGGACCGTTTCATCATTCACGGCGGGCACCCGCTGCGTGGGGACATCGTTATCGGGGGGGCCAAGAATTCGGCCCTCAAGCTTCTGGTGGCGGGACTGCTGACCCCCGAACGCCTGATACTGGACAACGTGCCCCGCATTGCCGACATCCGCACCATGCGCAGGCTGCTGGCGCAGCACGGTCTGGATGTGGAGGACGTGAGCGGGGATGGCGGCACGCTGTCGGTAGGCGGCAACATTACCAATACCGAAGCACCTTACGATATCGTTTCCATGATGCGCGCCTCCATCCTGGTGCTCGGCCCGCTTCTGGCCCGGTGCGGGGAAGCCCGTGTGTCCCTGCCCGGTGGCTGCGCCATCGGCACCCGCCCGGTTGACATGCATCTCAAGGCGCTGGAAACGCTGGGGGCCAAAATCACGCTGGAGAATGGCTACATCCATGCCGAAGCCCCGAACGGGCTGAAGGGTGAGCGGGTGATCCTGCCCTTCGCCTCGGTCGGCGCCACGGAAAACCTGCTGATGGCCGCGACCCTGGCCAAGGGGCGCACCGAGATCGTCAATGCCGCGCGTGAGCCGGAAATCGGCGATCTGGTCGGCTGCCTCAACGCCATGGGCGCGCGGATTACCGGCATTGGCACCGGCAAGCTGGTGATTGACGGGGTGGAAGGGCTGCATGGCGCGCGCTACCGTGTCATGCCCGACCGGATCGAATGCGGCACCTATGCCTGTGCCGCCGCCATTACCGGGGGCGAACTGCGGCTGGTGGGCGGACAGATCGAGCACCTTGGCGCCGTGGTCCGCGCGCTGGAGGAAGCAGGCGTGGAAATGGTGCAGGAAGACGGCGCGGTGCGCGTGCAGCGCACGGGCGCGCTGCGCGGGGTCGATATCATGACCGAGCCCTATCCCGGCTTCCCGACCGACATGCAGGCCCAGTTCATGGCGCTGCTGTCGGTGGCGGAAGGGGCCTCGATGGTGACCGAGACCATTTTTGAAAACCGCTTCATGCATGTGCCCGAACTGAACCGCATGGGCGCGCGCATCAACGTGCACGGGTCTTCCGCCATTATCCGGGGCGTGCATTCGCTTTCTGGCGCGCCGGTCATGGCAACCGACCTGCGGGCATCGTTCTCGCTCATCATCGCGGGGCTTGCCGCCCATGGCGAGACGATCCTGAGCCGTGTCTACCATCTGGACCGGGGGTACGAGGCCGTGGAGCGCAAGCTGGCGCAGTGCGGGGCGCATATCGAGCGCGTTTCCGGCTGACGGGCCGCTGCCCCGAGAAAACTGCCCTTCCTGCATGATGGCTGAATGTGGTATGCGCGCATGTCACCAAAGACGTGCGCCGGATATCCGGGCGCGCCTGCCTTCATGTCGGAGAATGCATTGACCGTCCTGTCCCCGGCCCAGAACGCCGTTCCGGAAACGGATAGCCCGCTGGTACTCGCCCTGCCCAAGGGCCGTATCCTCAAAGCCGCGGCACCGCTTCTGCATATGGCGGGCATCGTGCCCGGACCGGACTTCAATGACGAGAAAAGCCGCCTGCTGCGCTTTGAAACCAACGACCCCGGCATGGACGTGGTGCGCGTGCGCTCGTTCGATGTGGCGACTTTCGTGGCCTTTGGCGGCGCGCAGATCGGCATCTGCGGCGCGGATGTGCTGATGGAGTTCGACTACCCCGAAATCTATGCCCCGCTTGACCTGGGCATTGGCGGATGCCGCATTTCCATCGCCCAGCCGAAGGACCGCAGCGGGCAGGAGGACAATCCCAACCGCCTCTCGCAGGTGCGGGTGGCGACCAAATACCCCTCCCTCACCCGGCGGCATTTCGCGGCGCGCGGCATCAATGCCAGCATTGTCCACCTGCATGGCGCGATGGAACTGGCCCCGGTTCTCGATCTTTCACACCTGATCGTGGACCTGGTGGATACCGGCTCCACCCTGCGCGCCAACGGGCTGGAGGAGACGCACACCATCGCCCACGTCACCAGCCGCCTGATCGTGAACCGCACGGCGCTCAAGACCCGGCCCGAGCGGATTACCGCCATCATCAACCGCTTCCGCACGGCGCTGGCCTCCAGCACCGTGCCGGGCAAGGACCAGCCGGCATGAAGCGCCTCGATACCACCCAGCCCGACTTCCGCACCCTGTTTACCGCGCTGCTGGCCGACCGTGACAGCGACACCGCCCGCGTTGATGGCCCGGTAACCGAGATCCTGGCTGCCGTGCGCAGCCGTGGGGACGCAGCACTGTGCGAGTTCACCAACGAGTTTGACCGGGCCGATGTCACCCCCGCCACCCTGCGCATTACCGCAGCCGAGGTGGATGCCGCCTGTGCTGAAGTATCGGCCGACCTGCTGGCTGCGCTGGAAGTGGCGGCCACCCGTATCGAATCCTTCCACCGCGCCCAGATGCCATCCGACCTGCGTTACGTGGACGGCGCGGGCGTAACGCTGGGCATGCGCTGGACGGCGCTGGATTCGGTTGGCCTGTACGTGCCCGGTGGCAAGGCGGCCTATCCTTCCTCCGTGCTGATGAACGCCATCCCCGCGCATGTGGCGGGTGTCGGGCGCATCGCCATGTGCGTGCCAACACCCGGTGGCGTGCTCAACCCGCTGGTGCTGGCTGCGGCGCGGCGCGCGGGCGTGACCGAGATCTACCGCGTGGGCGGCGCGCAGGCGGTGGGAGCAATGGCCTACGGTACGGCCACCATCGCCCCGGTCGACCGCGTGGTGGGGCCGGGCAATGCCTATGTGGCAGAAGCCAAGCGACAGGTTTTCGGCAAGGTGGGAATCGACAGCATTGCCGGTCCGTCAGAGGTGGTCGTGGTGGCGGATGCCAACAACGATCCGCGTGCCATAGCACTCGACCTGCTGGCACAGGCGGAACACGACCCCATGGCCCAGTCCATCCTGATCACGCCGGACGCGGGCATGGCGCAGAAGGTGGAACAGGCCGTCACCACCGAGCTTGAAACCCTGCCGCGTGCCGAAATCGCCCGCGCAAGCTGGGACGCCCACGGCGCGATCATAACCGTGCGCGACCTGAATGAGGCGGCAGACCTTGTAAACGAGATCGCGCCGGAACATCTGGAGCTTATGCTTGACGCGCCGGAACCCGTGTTTGACCGCGTGCGGCATGCGGGCGCCATATTCATCGGGCGGTACTGCCCCGAAGCCATTGGCGATTATGTCGGTGGTCCCAACCATGTGCTGCCGACCAGCCGCACGGCGCGTTTTTCATCGGGGCTGTCGGTATTCGACTTCATCAAACGTACCACGTTCATTGGTGCGCAGGCCGGGTCGCTGCGTGAAATCGGCCCCGCCGCCGTAAGCCTGGCCGAAGCGGAAGGCCTTGATGCCCATGCGCTGAGCGTGTCGGTCCGGCTGGACAGCCTGAAGCGCGCGCAGAACGGAACTTGACCCGGGCTGCGCGTATCCCCACATAAACCAACCGTACTGCATGCAACGCCTGCGGCAGAACGGCAAACCTTGATGATTGAAGGACACGATGTCGAAAGAAGACATGATCGAATTCAGCGGCACAGTCACCGAACTGCTGCCCAATGCCATGTTCCGCGTCACACTGGATAATGAGCATACCATTCTGGCGCATACCAGCGGCAAGATGCGCAAGAACCGTATCCGCGTACTGGCAGGCGACCGCGTGAACGTGGAAATGACGCCCTATGACCTGACAAAGGGTCGCATCACGTTCCGCTTCAAGTAAGCCGCCCTTGCCGGTCATGACCGAAAACACCGCTCCCACCGGGGCGGATGCGGGCGCGCAGCTTGTTCTTGCCTCGGCCTCGCCACGCAGGCTGGAACTCCTGCGCCAGATCGGGATCGTGCCCGACCGGGTGCACCCGGCCAATCTTGATGAAACACCCCGGCGCGACGAACTGCCCCGCCCCCATGCCCAGCGCCTGGCGATGGAGAAGGCCGACCATGTGGCGGCCGTACTGGATGGTCCGGCACTGGTTCTCGCGGCTGATACCGTGGTCGCCCTGGGCCGACGCATCCTGCCCAAGGCGGAGGATGCGGCAACGGCGCGTGCCTGCCTGAACCTGCTGTCCGGGCGGCGCCATACCGTTTTTACCGCCGTGGCCCTGCGCCCCACCGCCGCGTGGAAGGACGGGCGCGCGGGCAACCGGCTGGTGGCCAGCACGGTCGCCTTCTCACGCCTGACCCCCCTGCAGATCGACGCACTGATCGAGGCGGGTGACTGGCAGGGCAAGGCGGGGGGCTATGCCATACAGGGGCATGCCGCGGCGTTCGTGCGGTTCCTGTCGGGCAGTTATACCGGCATTGTCGGGCTGCCCCTGTTCGAGACGGCGCAGATGCTGCGCGGGCAGAAGGGGTGCTGGCTGCGGTGAGCATGCGCATCTGCGCCAGCAGCAGCCCCGGAGAGGTCCGCATTGCCGTAACCGGCCATGACGTGCTGCTGGATTTCGCACTATGGCGGCCCGACATGGCCGATGGTGTGGGCGATATCTACCGCGCCCGCGTCAGTGCCCACGTACCTGCCCTGGGCGGGACCTTCATTACCCTGCCGGGACTGGAACAGGCTGGCTTCCTTCCCGATTCGGAAGGGCTTGGCCCCCTTACGCAGGGGCAGACGGTTCTCGTGACCATCACCCGCAGTGCACAGGGCGGCAAGGGGGTACGGCTGGGCGCGCGCAACCTGCCACCCGACCTGCCCGGCGGGTCCGAACCCGGCCTGCTGCGCCGTGGCCCGACCCCGCTGGAGCAACTGGCCCGGCAGTATCCGGATGCACCGATCCTTATTGATGATGCCACCATTGCCGCCATGCTGCCCGCAGCGCTGCATCCGCGGCTGACACGCGTCACCTCCGCTTTTGACAGCGACCTGCGGGCCAAGGTGGACGCGCTGGAAGACCCGGTCGTGTCACTGCCCGGCGGCATGTCGGCCAGCATCACGCCCACGCCCGCACTGGTCGCGATCGACATGGATGGCGGGGCCACCAGCATGGACCGCCGCCCCAAGCAGACGGCACAGTTCGCCGCCAACCGCGACGCGCTGCCCGACCTGCTGCGCCAGTTGCGCCTGCGCAACCTGTCGGGGGCGATCATTGTGGATGTGGCGGGGCTGGCCATACGCAAGCGTCGCGCACTGGCCGAAACGGTGGAAACCCTGCTGAAGGATGACCCGCTGCGCCCGCGCTTTCTTGGCTTCACAGCACTTGGCCTGGCGGAAATCGTGCGCCCGCGCGTGCATCCGCCGCTGCATGAACTTTTTCACTCGCGTGAGGGGCAACTGCTGCGCGACCTGCGGGCCCAGATGCAGGCCTATCGTGGTATGCCCCCCAATGGGCGGCCTGTCACATTGGCCTGCGGGCATGGTATCATGAAGCTCCTGCAGGACCATCCGGACTGGATGGCGGATTTCGTACGCCTGACGGGCCGCGTGCTTCAGCCGGTCATGGCACAGGCGCTTCCTGCCAATGGCTGGAGATTTGACCATGACTGAACGGTCTGCCCTTCCCCCCTGCCCCATCTGTGGCCAGGCCGCCCAGCAGCGCTACCGGCCGTTCTGTTCGCGCCGCTGTGCCGATGTTGACCTGGGCCGCTGGTTTTCAGGCCAGTACCGCGTGCCCTCGGCCACGTTTCCATCAGAAGAAGATGAAAAATACACAAGACGGGTTGATCCCGATGATGAGGTAGGTTAAACGCTTGTCCAGCGTCACGGCAGGCCCCGCCTGCTCCTGACCCAGCCGGACAACGGCCCGGTGCCCAAGTAGCTCAGTTGGTAGAGCATGCGACTGAAAATCGCAGTGTCGGTGGTTCGATCCCGCCCTTGGGCACCATTCAGTTCCCTAAAAAACAATAGCTTTCTTTTACCGGATCTGTCCGCATGCCATCTGGCAGACAGGATGGCCCATTGTCATGCTTCCAAAACAGAAAGAAGGTTTTGGTGAAGCTTTTTTCCAGAAAGCTTCAGGAACGTCGCCCTTGATGGAAAAAGGCGACGCCCCCAAAATTTCTACTGTTTTCTATCAGCAGGCCATGCCGGTCAGGCGGCCTGCGGGCGGTCCGTGGCTTCGAACAGCAGGGGTTCGCCCTGTGCGGTCGGGGCAAGCTGGTTTTCCCACATCACCACATTGCCACGGATAATCGTGCCCATGGGGCGGCCCGTCAGTTCGCGCCCGACAAACGGCGACCAGCCACATTTCGAAGCCAGCCAGTCCTGCTGCACCATCCAGCGCGCGGCAAGGTCCACAACCGAGAAATCAGCGTCGTACCCCACCGCGATGCGCCCCTTGCGCACTAGCCCGAACAGACGCTGCGGGCCTGCCGATGTCATGTCCACCACCCGGCGCAGCGACACGCGCCCGTGGGCCACATGGTCCAGCATGAGCGGCAGCAGGGTCTGCACGCCGGGCATGCCGGACGGACTGTCGGGGTAGCTGCGCCGCTTGGCTTCCAGCGTATGGGGGGCATGGTCGGAACCGATGATGTCGGGCACACCCTGGCCCATCCAGTACCACAGGCCATCGCGCCACGTGCGGCCACGGATGGGCGGGTTCATCTGCGCCAGCGTACCCAGTTCGGCATACGCTTCCTCCCCCGCCAGCGTCAGATGCTGGGGTGTGACCTCGCAACTGGCAATATCCTTGTGGCCTGACAGGAATTCCAGTTCGGCCGGGGTCGTGACATGCAGCACATGGATGCGCCGCCCCGTGCGCCGGGCCAGATGCACGATACGCTGCGTCGCCCGCAGCGCCGTTTCCTCATCGCGCCATACGGGGTGGGAGGACGGATCGCCCGCCCTGCGTTCGGACAGGCGTTCATGCAGGCGGGTCTCATCCTCGGCATGGATGGCCACGCGGCGGCGGCCGGCGCGCAGCACGCGCTCCAGCACGGCATCATCCGACACCAGCAGGCTGCCGGTGGAAGACCCCATGAAGATCTTGATGCCCGCCGTGCCGGGCAGCATTTCCAGCTCGCCACAGCGATCGGCATTGTCCGTGGTGGCGCCGACATAGAAGGCATGGTCACACCACATGCGCCCGCGTGCCCGCTCCAGCTTGTCCAGCACGGCTTCGGGGCAATCGGTGGGGGGCTTGGTGTTAGGCATCTCGAACACGGCGGTCACACCCCCCATGACGGCGGCCATGCTGCCCGTTGCCAGATCTTCCGCCCCGGTCAGGCCGGGTTCACGGAAATGGACCTGCGTATCGATCACACCGGGCAGGACAGTCAGCCCCGTGCAGTCGATCACGCGGCCTGCATCCCCCTGCCCGCCAATGCGGGCAATCCGCCCGTCACGCACGTAAACGTCGGTCACGACCGTGGCGTCGGGCAGGACAACGCTACCATTTTTCAGGCAGAGATCAAAAACGGGTAAGGTCATGGGCATATCCTGTGGTCATTGGCCCGCATCCGGCCACAGGCGGGCGCACGGGCGGCAGGTGGCGCGCCGGGCCGGATATTGTGTGACCCCGCACGTCTGTCACCTGATGTATGGCATGCACCTGCCGCCATGCAAACCATGCCGCCGGGCAAATGCCCATGCCCCGTACACAAAACACCCCGGTCCTTGCGAACCGGGGTGTGGTCATGACGCCTGCTGGCGCGGTGTGTCATTCGCCCGAAAGGACGGGCGGTGCCTCCCTGGCTTCCTTCAGTACGGCGGCCAGCCTGTCATCACGGAGCCATTCCTCCAGCTTGTCCGGTGGCATGGGCCGCGCAAACAGGTAGCCCTGCACCACGTCACAGCCAAGCTGGCACAGCAGGTCAAGCTGGCGGATGGTCTCCACCCCTTCCGTCACCACCGTCATGCCAAGACGGCCACCAATGCCGATCACTGCAGTCGTCACCGCCTGGGCATTGGGATCATGCTCAAGGTTCATAATGAAGCTGCGGTCGATCTTGATCTCGGTCAGCGGCAGGCGCGTCAGACGCGAAAGCGACGAATAGCCGGTGCCGAAATCATCCATCGACAGCGCGACACCCAGGTTACGGATGGCCTGCAGGACCATGTTCGTATCCTCGTTTTCCGTCATCATGACGCTCTCGGTAATCTCGACCGTCAGGCGATGCGGCTCAAGCTGGCTGTCGCTGAGCAGACGGGCAATGAAACCGGGCAGGTTGCGGTTACGGAAATGCCCCGCCGAAAGGTTGACCGCCACGGTGGGCACATGCACGCCGTGAGCATCCCACTCCAGGATCTGCTGCACCGCGCGCTCAAGCGACCAGGTGCCAATGGCCTCGATCTGGCCGGTCTCCTCCGCCACGGCAATGAAGCGCGAAGGATAGATGTTGCCCAGTGTGGGGTGATTCCACCGTGACAGCGCTTCCACGCCATACAGCGTGTTGTTGCGCACGTCGATCTGCGGCTGGTACTGCAGGTTGAGCAGCCCCTTGGCCAGCGATTCACGCAGGGCGGAACCCAGCAGCAGGCGGTCCTGTGCTGCCTTGTTGTCCTCCGAACGGGCAAGGTGAGTCATGCCAAGACCCGCGCGCTTGGCGTGGCGCATGGCCTGCTCGGCATAGCTGAGCAGGGATTCACCATCTGGCCCGTTTTCAGGGAAGACGCTTATGCCAATGCCCAGTGTCGGCACGATCATGTTGCCGCCGATCTCGATCGGCTGCTTTACGCAGTCATGCAGTATGGTGGCGAACTTGACCGCGTCTTCCTTGCGCGTGTTCGGCACGATGATCAGGAATTCGTTCGGGCCGGACCGGCTGAGCACGTAGTTGCTGCGTGAAACACCCTTCAGCCGTTCCGACACGGATTTGAGGAACCCGTCGCCATTGATATGACCCAGCGCGTCATTGATATCGCGGAAACGGTCGATATCGATCATGTACAGCGCGAAGTGGTTGTCACCCGGCTGGCCGATCATGGACCGGATCACCTTGTGCACGGCGGTACGGTTGAGGAAGCCGGTCAGCGGATCGAAATTGGACAGCTGCGAGATGTGCTGGCGCGCCTCATGCTGCTCGATCAGCACGCCACAGAAGGGCACGCAGCTGTTCACGATCTGCGCCGGCCATTCCCCGCGATTACGCTCGGAACGCGAATACAGCGCGAAAATGCCGGTAATGCGGCCGTTGCGCGTACGGATGGCCGATGCCCAGCAGTGGTGCAGCCCCAGCGAAATGCCAACGGAGCGATAGCTGTCCCACACGATGGTGGTCGCCTCGCCCAGGTCATTGGCCAGCGCCGCGATATCCGCCTCCGTCAGGCGCATTTCCTCCAGCGCCGCGGCAAAGCGGCGCGGCATGCCGGGGCCGGACAGGATACGCAGGCGGTTCTGGTCGTCCAGCAGGATCAGCACGGCCACGGTGTTGGGGACCAGCACCTCCACTTCGCGGCAGACCATGTCGGCCACGTCCTGAATCTGGATCTCGCTGGAAAGCGAGCGGAAAACCGTATTCTGCAGTTCCATCACCCGGCTGCGATGGCCCGCGCCCGTGATGCCACGCACCGTCATCAGGCGGTAGTTCCGCCCTGGCGTTCCCACCTTGGCAGTGCTCAGGCTGATCTCGGCGGAGATGTAATCCCCGCTGCGGTTTTCAAACGTGACCTCATCGGCAAACGGCCCTGTCCGGTCTGCGGGCACATCCATGCTGAACGGCAGGTGACCGTTCTCCATCGATGCCGCCAGCAGTTCATTGGCCGGCCTGCCCACCAGTTCGCCAGGATCATACCCCCACAATATCGTGGCTGCAGGATTGGCGTACAGGATCATGTTGTGATCATCAATGATGATCATGCCATCCTTCGCCTGACTGAGCAGTTCGAAACTGATGTCAGGAATGGTTTCAGCGGCGGGTAGAGGAATGGAATTCTTGGGTTTCATAGTAATCCAACATGATGAACACCTGTTTCCAATCAGGCGCCGGGATCGGGAGATGGTCGGTTATCGGGGCAGTTTCATGTCTGGGTCCCGTCTTTTGGCGCGGCGGCCTCGACTATGCTGGCCTCCAGCGTGCGGGCAGGACCCTTTGACCATTCGAGCATGTCGGCCGGCTCCATCGGCCGGGCGAACAGGTAACCCTGCACCACATCGCAGTTCAATCCCTGAAGCAGCTGGAGCTGGACTTCGGTCTCGACACCCTCTGTCACGACCGTCATGTCCAGGCGGTTGCCAATGCCGATGACCGCCGTGGTCACAGCCTGCGCATTGGGATCATGCTCAAGGTTCATGATGAAGCTGCGGTCGATCTTGATCTCGGTCAGCGGCAGGCGCGTCAGGCGCGAAAGGCTGGAATACCCCGTGCCGAAATCATCCATCGACAGGCCGACGCCAAGATTGCGGATGGCGGCCAGCCCTTCCATCGTGTCCTCGTTCTCGTCCATCATCACGCTTTCCGTTATTTCAACGGTCAGGCGCTCGGGGTCGAGGGCACGTTCCTTCAGGATGCGCTCGATCAGCGCGGGCAACCCGCGATTGCGGAAATGCGCGGCCGACAGGTTGACCGAAACGGTGGGAACATAAAGCCCCTTCTGCTCCCAGTCGATGATCTGCCGGGTCGCCTCCTCCAGCGACCATGTGCCGATCGTCTCGATCTGGCCGGTGTCTTCCGCCACGGCAATGAAGCGTGAAGGGTAGATGTTGCCCAGCGTGGGATGCTTCCAGCGCGACAGCGCCTCCACACCATATAGCCTGCCGGTCTTGATATCGACCTGCGGCTGGTAATGCAGGTTGAGCATGCCCTTGGCTAGCGATTCACGCAGGGCGGAACCAAGCAGCAGCCGGTCCTGTGCGGCGCGGTTATCCGCCGTGCTGGACACGCAGTAACTGCCACGGGCTTCCTTCTTGCACCGCCGCATGGCGATCTCGGCATGGCCCAGCAGGGATTCCCCATCCGGCCCGTTCTCGGGAAAGAGGCTTATGCCGATGCCAAGCGACACGATCAGCAGGTTGCCCGCGATCTCGACAGGTTCCTGCATGGCCTTGATCAGCCCCTCGGCAAAGGCCGTGGCCTTTTCCTCGTCACTGTCCGGCATGACGATGACGAACTCGTCCCCACCCGAGCGGCTGAGGATGTAGTTGCTGCGCGACATCATCTTGAGCCGCTCGGCAATGGCCCGGAGGAAGGCATCGCCATTCATGTGGCCCAGCGTGTCGTTGATATCGCGGAAGCGGTCGATATCGATCATGAAGACCGCGAATTTGTTGTCACCCGGGCGGTCGATCATCGACTTGATGATCTTGTGGATCGCCGTGCGGTTGAGGAAACCGGTCAGGGAGTCATGGTTGGCCAGCTGGGAGATATGCTGCTGGGCCTCGTAATTCTCGATCACCACGCTGCAGAACGGCACGCAGCCGGTCACGATTTTCTGCGGCCAGTCGCTCAGCTTGTACTGATTGCGCGAGAACAGGGCGAAAATGCCCGAAATCCGGCCATTACGCGACTTGATGGCCGAAGCCCAGCAGTTATGCAGTCCCAGCGAGATGCCCAGCGAGCGGTAACTGTCCCACACGATGGAGTTGGCTTCCGACAGGTCATTGCCCAGCGCCGCAAGGTCCCCTTCGGTCAGCACCATGTTCTCGAGTGCGGCGGCATAACGGCGCGGCAGGCCAGGACCGGACAGGATGCTCAGCCGGTTGTTCTCGTCCAGCAGGATGATGGCGGATACGGTGTTGGGCACGAAGCTTTCCACCTCACGGCACACCAGGTCGGCCACGTCCTCCACCTGCATGTCGTTGGAGATGGCCTGGAATACGGTATTCTGCAGGTCAAGCAGCTTGCGGCGATGGCTCTCCTCGGTCACACCCTTCATGAAGGCCATGTAGTAGCGCTTCTTTTCCGGGCCGAGCAAGGCTGTGGAAATCGACATCTCGCCCGAGATGTAGTCACCGGCCTTGTTCTCGAACGTGACCTCACGCGATGTCCCGACAATGCGGTTCACGCCGGTCTTGCGGTTCTTGTAGATGTAGCTGTCATGATCACCACGGTAGACCGAGGGAACAAGGCAGCTGACATTGCGGCCCAGCACCTCGCTCTCAGTAAAGCCCCACAGCTTTTCGGCAGCCGGATTGAAGAAAACGATCTCGTTGCGCTCGTTGATGATGACGACACCGTCCGTTGCCTGCTCCAGCAGCTGGAGGCTGACGTCGGCGGTCATGTCGAGTTCGCGCGTAACCGGTTTTGCTTCAGTTGTCATTGGCTCTTCATGCGGGTTCATTACATACTCGTGCGGTTTCATGAGAGATTCCGAAATCTCAGATCTCGGGATACGATAATGGCGAAGCTGCGGCACGCAGCGGGCGGGCGGCAAAAGGCTGACGCATGCCATGTGCATCATCGGGGCGCATGCCGGGTGCGGTTGGCGCCATCTGGGTGGGATGACCGATCAGGTAGCCCTGTCCTTCGTCACAGCCCCTGGACGAGATCGCGGCAAGCTGGTCCGCCGTCTCGATCCCCTGGGCCAGCACCGAAATCCGCAGCGCATGCCCCGCCACCATGACGGAGCGGACCAGTTCGGCCATGGCCGGATCCGTTGCAACCTGCTTCATCAGGGAGCGGTCGATCTTGATCTTGTCAAACGGGAAATCACACAGCATCGACAGGACCGAATGGCTGCCGCCAAATTCATCAAGCGCAAGACCCACACCCAGCGTATGCACCCTGCGCGCCATGGCGAGGGCACGCCGGCGGTCACGCTGCACCGTGGTTTCGGTAATCTCGATTGCCAGACGGCGCGCGGGCAGGCCGCTGCGGTCCAGGATATCGGCCACGACATCGGCAAAGCGCGGCTGGAGGAACTGCGTGGCGGACATGTTGACCGCGACACGCACATTGTCATCCCAGCCCATGGCCGCATGGCAGGCCTGTTCCAGCACCCATTCACCCAGCTGGACAATCAGGCCGTTTTCATCGGCAAGAGCGATGATCTCAAGTGGGGGAATGGCCCCCTTTGCCGGGTGGTCCCAGCGCAGCAGCGCCTCATAGCCCGAGATCTCGCCCGTGGCGACCACCGTCTGTACCTGATAGAACAGCGAAAGCTGCCCTTCCTGCATCGCCTTCTTCAGGTCCTCGCCCAGCGCCCGGCGTGCGCTGGCATTCTGGTCGAGGGAGTTTTCGTAATACCAGACGGTCTCATGCAGGTCGGTCTTGGCACGGTACATGGCCATGTCCGCGCGTGAGATCAGGGTTTCGCTGTCCTGCGCATCCAGGGGATAGACCGCAACCCCGATGCTGCCGCCGCTGCTCACCACATAATCATCAATGGGAATGGGCTGGTTGAGCGCATGGCGGATGCGCTCGACAAAGCCGTGCAGTTCGGCACTGTCGGACGTGCGGTGGATGGCAATGAACTCATCGCCCCCCAGCCTCGCCACGAACTCTCCCTTGCCCAGCAGGGCGCTGAAACGCTCGGCCAGCGTGGTCAGGACAATGTCCCCCGCCGCGTGCCCCCGCGTATCATTGATTTCCTTGAACTTGTTCAGGTCAATGCCGATCAGCGCGAACTGCGTGCCGCTCTGGTCGGCCATTGCCACTTCCTGCTCCAGCCGTTCATTGAAGCTTATGCGGTTCGGCAGGCCCGTCAGCGCGTCCGACATTGCCATGCGGTGCAGTTCATCATAGGAATCCTGCCGCACGCTGCCATCAATGACAAAGCAGGCGATACCGGCGATGATGGTCAGCATGGAGCCACCGATGACCGCGAAGCCAATCGCCAGGAACTGGCCGTTATCGTGCATCATCTGCATATGCGGCTGCACGGCGACGTGCATGGCCGCCATGCCGGTGAAATGCAGGCCGGCCACCGCGCCGACCATGGCCAGCGTCATCCCGGCTTCCCGGGACACGGTAGCTGGCCGCAGCGCCAGCATGAGAGCAAGCGACGACAGCACGATGCCGGCCAGGACCGACAACACGACCAGCGGCATGTTCCACACCACCGGGGCATCCACCCGATAGGCGGCCATGCCGATGTAATGCATGCTGCCGATACCAAGACCAAGGATTGTCCCGCCCACCGCGCAACCACCGCGCCCGTACAGCCGGATAGCGGCCATGACCGCAAGCGGAACGGCCACGAACATGGCCAGCAGGGACAGCACCGTCTCGACCGGATCCAGATTGACGGCTGCGTTGCAGCGATACGCCAGCATGGCGACGAAATGCGTGGACCAGACAAAGCTGGCCCCAGCCAGGGCTGCCAGGAAATACCAGCCGATACGCTGCCTGCCACGCGTTTCTGCCACACGGGTTATCAGGCGCATGGTAATCCATGCACCGGCAACACATACAACAAGCGCACCAGCAAGCAGGACGGGATTGTATACCTTCAGTTCATAGATATGATTGCTCATGATTTCCATTTTTGAACGATCAATACCATCAAACCGCCGACAGATTTCAGGGCAATATCCGACGCCGCATGGGGGATGCGGAGATCATCTGGCATTAACCGCCTACGACAGGGGCATAAAACAGGCGATCAGCTATTTATTTTTATTTGCTGAGATTAACCTGATATTAGTAAACCCTCTCTTGGGATGCAACAAAAAAATATTGCCCTGAATCCCACAATGCCATGCTCCTGCCGCTTTATTGGGAATATATAGGGGCCAGGCATTACTCTAATTACAAATCAAGCGTTAAAATCACAATTATTAGGTTTATTTTCCTATTTTTATACTTATAAATTGCATTATTTGTGTTTTTGATTCCCAAATATTAGGAATTTATACCAGTTTCTTTCCTTTTTCATCCGCGCGACAGCATGCGCTGGAACACCCGGTCCCGGCAGACAAACAGGTGATACAGGCCCGCACCAGCGTGAAAGAGTGCAGTTACAAACAGTAACCATGCATTCCAGTGATGTAGCCACGAGAAAAAGGAATGTGACCCGCGCAGCAGGACCGGAAAAGGTGAATTGATCGGCACCCCAAACGCCATGACGGGCCGGCCGGTGGACCAGCGCGCCATGTAGCCGAACACGATTTCGCCCCCCAGCAGCAGGTAAAGCAGGCGATGCACGCTCCGCGCGACGCGGTCCTGAAATGTTACAACGGGAAAACGGATCGTCCGCCCGCCCGTCATGCTCCACGCGATGCGGGTCGTGAACACCGCTGCCAGCAGCACGCCGAGCGATGTATGGGTCGCCACCAGGAACGTCCGCGATGGCGTGCCACGGGCTAGCAGGTGCCACGCCACCTGCCCTACGGTAAACTGCTCGACCACCAGCACGGCGGTCAGCCAGTGCAGCCAGCGGGTTTCCCAACTGTACCGTACGGGGCCGCGGGGGGAAACGGAAGAATAAGCGGTCACTTCGGTCACCTGTGGTTCAAATGGCCGGACGGTGCGGACGATCTGGCCAGACCGCCCGCGCATGTGGGCTCAGTTGACGCCGGGCAGAAGGGCGCTGTCCTCACCGCCAATATTCATGTTGGAATAACTGCCATCGGTCATGCCCGGCGCCCGGCTTCCGGATGCGGAACCCGGCATCATCATCGCGCCGGTCATCTGGTCGGCTTCCCCGTCACCATCATTGCTGAACTGCGGCACATCGCCACCCGCACCCATTTCCGGCGCGCTGTACTGCGACACCCCGGCCGAAGCACTCTGTCCCGCCGTCTCGCCCGGCATGTAGCCACCGGCCCCGCCGCTACCCGACTGCCCTCGTGCCTGCGCCATGCCCGCACTGCCAGCCAGCATGGCCCCGACAGTCAGCGCCGCGATTCCCTTCATGATGCAACCCGAACCTGACATCCGATTTCCCTCCCGTTGCGTGCCATGGCTCATGCCGCATGGCTTCCCTGTCTTACATGGGACATCCGTCCCGACATGCCAACATTACCGCGCCTGCAAGCGGATCGGGACAGTTCTGTCACGCATGCCACGCGCGTGTGCCATGCAGCATGGAACACCCGAGCGGGGGCATGGTTGTCATGAAACGTAACGGAGCGCACAGTCCAGATCGTTCCGCCAATCGCCTGCACCGTGATGGAGACAGCAAGATGACCATTCTCGCCACCCTTCCCCTGAGCCAGATGACCGTGGTGCCCGACCTGCTGGCCGCCCCGGTCGGCACGGTCATGATCGCATCGGAAATCTCACGCGATGACCAGAAGATCGTCATCCGCAGCCGCCTCGTTTCCAAAAACGGGACGACACCCGGCCTGATCATGATGGCGGCGAAGACAAAGGGGTATTTCGTGCCCGACGACGCATGTACCGAATTCGTGCGCACCGCGTTGGACGTCACCACCGTCATGCCGCTGCTGCTGACGAAAATCCTGCCCGGCTTCCGCTACAAGTATGACGCGGTGGTACGGGGCGACGTATGGCAGCTGCGCGATGAGGCGGGCAAGGAATTCGCGGGCCTGGCTGTCAACTCATCCGATGAGGAGGAAAGCAAGGTTTCCGCCTATGCCCGCATCGAAGGCGGCCGGATTGGCGATATCGTGCCCGCGACGCGTGTGGCCTATCTGGGCCAGCTTGATTTCGGGGCAGGCAACGCCACACCCACGCTGGGCTGAATGGCTTCCCCCGGCCATGGACCTTTGCCATGGCCGGGGCATGGATATGGCTCAGGCCGCGCCGGGCTGGCTTTCCAGGCTTGCCGAATTGGGCGTGCGCCTGAGGAACCGCCGGATGAACCGCGCCAGGTTGGGGGCAAGCTTCGGCCGCAGCAGGCGCGGGTCGTAACCCGAGAAGCGGCGTTCGTTCTCGATCAGGCAGATATCGATCATGTCGCGCAGCGGCACATCGATATCGGCCACCTCCTTGGTGCCGTTTACGGTGAAGTTGTTGTCCTGCTGGTGCCTGTTGCCATCGGCATCGAAGGTGGTGACCATGCCCAGGCGTTCATACAGCAGGAAGAACCATACGCCGATCACGCGCGCCTCGAACCACGGGCGCTTCCACAGCGGCATGGTGGCGCGGTGCCACGCCAGCCAGTTGGCGAACAGCAGGATATGGCGGCATTCCTCCTGCATCACCGGCTCGAACGTGTCGATCAGCGCAGGGGGGAAAAAGGCTGATTTCTGGGCAATGGCGAACAGGCCGAAGGCAAAGAAGCTGTCCACGCATTCCGAGAATCCCGTGACCATGTAGGCCCATTCCACATCACGCGGTTCGATGTAGGGCGGCTCCGACGCAAGCGGGATGCCATAGGCCTCCACCATCTTGGACAGCACTTCCTTGTGGCGGTTTTCCTCCCACGCATTGCGTGACAGGGCATCCTTCATGTCCGGATCATCGATCAGCCGGGCATAGGCCGCCATGCGCAGGCGGGCCTTGCCTTCGGTCTGGACCGCGATGTCCCAGATCGGCAGCGAGGTCACGCGTTCCAGCGTTTCCCTGTCCAGTTCGGGCCATTCAATGACCGATGGCTTGTAGGGGTTGAAGGTTTCGCGGAACATGTCCGCCACGGCCTTCTTGTGCTCGGCCGATCCGGGCCTGAGCGGGCCGGGCACCGGGCTGGACCAGTGGCGGGCGTTGAAATCGGCCTTCGCCACCGCATCGGGGGTGGCGGCACCCGCGTCACGGGCTTCGGGCAGGGTTGTGTAGATATCGGAGAGTGATTTCGTCATGTCGGCTCGCTGCTCGGAACGGTGTCGGGTGGAAACGCGGCCAGCGGCATCGATCCATCCGACCTGACACCCTCGTCGCCGGTTCCCATCAATTATATTCAGGCACCATTCGGTGCAGGACTGTTACAGGAAATCTGCAGGGGGCACCCGGTCAGTCCGGGCACCCCCTGCAAAACGGAACAGCAGCATTACGGACGGGCCGTACGGCCCGCCTTGCCCTGGATCAATGCAGGTCCGAGATTTTGTCGATCACGCGCGTCACCAGCCCGTATTCGATCGCTTCCGGCGCGGACATCCAGTAATTGCGGTCCGTGTCCTTGCAGACCTTCTCGTAAGGCTGCCCCGTCTCACGTGCGAAGATATGGTTCAGGCGCGCACGCATCTTGATGATTTCGCGAGCCTCGATATCGATATCGGTCGCGGGACCGCGCACACCGCCCATGGGCTGGTGCAGCAGGAAGCGCGTGTTGGGCAGGCAGAAGCGCCGCTCCCTGTTGCCCGCCGCAAAGATCAGGGCACCGGCGGACGCCACCCAGCCCGTGCCGATCATGTTGATGGGGGCCAGCGAATCGACAAAGCGGATCATGTCGTGGATGGTGTCACCACTTTCCACATGCCCACCGGGCGAGTTCACGTACACGTCGATCGGCTTGTCCGACGCACCGGCCAGCGCCAGCAGGCGACCGGTCACGTCGCGGGCGATCTTGTCATTGATCGGGCCGAACACCAGCACCTTGCGCTGGTCGAACAGGCGGCTTTCCAGTTCGCCAACGGGCGAGGAAAGCGTGCGGTTCTTGTCGGGCTCCTCGGTTTCCGGGCCCTGGGGTTCGGGGATATCGGGATCTCTCGGATCTTCATCATCCATGCGGACGCGGTCTTTCGGCTGCATGCCGTTCATCGGGTTCTCCCTATTCTCCGGGACTGTCCTGGTCATGCCCTTATCCTGCGCCGCCTTGCGCCCGGTGCCAAGTCCCCCGGCACCATGCCGGGGCAGGCCACCGGGCACAAAGGCGATGGCAGGAGGGGCTGCGCGGTGCAAGCCCTCTCGCTAAGATCGGTATTGCAGGCTAGTTTGTCCGCGTTATGTCGTGTGCAGGCCAAAACGGGCCATGGGAGCTAGAGATTGGGAAAGCGGGCACCATCGCCAAGTCCCGGAAGATTTTTTTTTCCGCCAACCGGATGCGTCGCCCCCCTGCGGGCCGTATTCCTTGCGCTGCTGGCCACGGGCACGGCGGGCTGCGCACACCACCAGGATACGGTCGATGCCCTGTCGGACTGGTACCACCGGTACCAGGGCGGCGTGATCGGCCAGCAGCGGCCACCGCCGCCGGGTACGCACCAGCCCTATCCCAAGATCGGGCTCGGACCGAACAGGCTGCCATCACTCCCCTCGCCCGACCTGCGTGAGGACATTACCACCGACCTCGAGGCCCAGCGCGAATTCAACCAGCGTCAGGACGCGATCATGGGCACCATGCCCACGATCGCGGACATCCCGCCCGTTCCCACCCATCCGCTGGCAAACAGCCAGTCCGCGTCCCTGCAGGCGGCCGATGGCACGGATGCGGGCACCAGTAGCGGCGCCCCCACGCATGGCGGCAACGCCACCCCCCGTGGCGAACGCGGCATGTCCACCCAGCCCGAACCCGCGCGTGACAGCAGCGGGAAGCTGCTCATGCCCGAAATCACCACCACGCTGCCCGACCATCCCGAAGCGGTGCCTGCCAACCTGCCCCCGATTGCCGCGGCCCCGCCCGAACTGCCCAGCGTGGGTGGAATCAGCCTGCCCGACAACGCCGCGCGCGACGGCATGGACCTGCCGGCCTATCATCTCGCCTCCCCCGATGACGGGGAGCCTGTCCGCTTCCTGTCCGGCTCGGACCAGATCGAACCGGGGGAGGAAGACGTGGTGGGCAGCATCGTGCAGCAGCGTGGCAACAGGTTCGTGATCGTGAACGGCTATGGCAATGCCGCGACCGCCACGGCAGAAGGGCAGACGGCGGCGCTGAACCTGGCCATACTGCGCGCGCGCACCCTGACGCGCCTGCTTCTGGCCCGTGGCGTGCCGGCCAGTCGCATCACCGTGCGAGCCCATGCCTTTGGCAATGGTGCAAGATTGGCCATCGTGCGCTAGAGTAGCGTGACCGGAGCCCGCCATGGGGGTGGGCCCGGCCTGATCCCAACCCGGCGCCGCGTGTCGCGCGCCCTCAACAGAGCATCCCATGACCGAAGAATTCCACCGTATCCGCCGCCTGCCGCCCTATGTCTTCGCCGAAGTCAACAAGGCCAAGGCCCAGGCCCGAGCGCGGGGGGAGGATATCATCGACCTGGGCATGGGCAACCCCGACACCCCCACCCCGCCCCATATCGTGCAGAAGCTGGTCGAGACGGTGTCCGACCCGCGCACGCACCGTTATTCCGTCAGCCGTGGCATTCCCGGCCTGCGGCGGGCGCTGGCGGGATATTACGAACGCCGCTTCAATGTGAAGCTCGACCCCGAGACGGAAGTGATCGCCACCCTTGGCTCCAAGGAAGGGCTGGCCAACCTTGCCTCCGCCATCACCAGCCCCGGTGACACGATTCTGGTGCCCAACCCGTCCTATCCGATCCATCAGTTCGGTTTCATCATTGCCGGTGCGTCCGTGCGCTCCATCCCGGCCACACCCGATGATGAAATGCTGGAGGCGCTGGAACGTGCGGTGCGCCATTCGGTACCCAAGCCCACGGCCCTGATCGTCAACTTCCCCTCCAACCCCACGGCGTACCTGGCCGATATCGATTTCTACCGCAAGCTGGTGGCCTTTGCCCGCAAGCATGAAATCTGGATCCTGTCCGACCTGGCCTATGCCGAGATCTATTTTGGCAGCAACGTCCCCCCCTCGATCCTGGCCGTGCCAGGGGCGAAGGACATTGCGGTGGAGTTCACGTCCCTGTCCAAGACCTATTCCATGGCGGGCTGGCGCATGGGGTTTGCCGCGGGCAACCCGAAGCTGATCGCGGCGCTTACGCGCATCAAGTCCTATCTGGATTATGGCGCGTTCACGCCCATCCAGGTTGCCGCCGTCGCGGCACTCAGCGGCCCGCAGGACTGCGCTGCCGAAATCCGCGATACCTACCGCAAGCGCCGCGACGTGCTGATCCAGGGCCTGCACGCGGCGGGGTGGGACGTGCCCTCGCCCGAGGGCTCGATGTTCGCCTGGGCGCCGATTCCCGGGCGGTTCCGTGAACTGGGCAGTGTCGGCTTCTCCAAGCTGCTGCTGGAAAAGGCCGGGGTTGCCGTGGCCCCCGGTCTGGGCTTTGGCGAACATGGCGAAGGATTCGTGCGGATCGGACTGGTGGAAAACACCCAGCGCCTGCGCCAGGCCACCCGCTCCATCCGCCATTTCATGGCGGAACATGGCGGCGTTGCCCCCACCACGCAGCAGGCAGCCCCCCTGCCTGATGAACAGCCCGCCCATTCATGACTGCCCAATCGGTTGACGGAAAAGAAATGACATCCATCCCCTCCACGTGTGAATCCAGGCCCCTGCGTATCGGCATTGCGGGGCTTGGCACGGTTGGCGCCGGCGTTGTCAGGCTGCTGCGTGAAAACGCAGCCCTGATCCGCGCCCGCGCGGGCCGCGAACTGGTCGTGACCGCCGTCAGCGCGCGCGACCGCACGCGCGACCGTGGAATCGACCTGTCCGGCGTGGCGTGGTGCGACACGCCGGAGGAACTGGCCACCCACCCCGATGTGGACGTGGTGGCCGAACTGATCGGGGGCGCGGAAGGCCCGGCGCGGCTGACCGTCAGCCAGGCGCTGGAAAACCGCAGGCCGGTCGTGACCGCCAACAAGGCGCTGATCGCCATCCACGGCGCGGAACTGGCCTGCACGGCGCAGCAGGCAGGCGTGCCACTGATGTTCGAGGCCGCCGTGGCCGGTGGCATTCCCGCCATCAAGACCGTGCGTGAAGGGCTGGCCGCTGACCGTATCCTCAAGATCGGCGGCATCCTGAACGGGACGTGCAACTACATTCTCAGCGTCATGCACGAGACCGGGCGTGACTTTGCCGAAATCCTGTCCGACGCCCAGAAGCTGGGCTATGCCGAGGCCGATCCCTCGACCGACGTGGATGGAATCGATACTGCCCACAAGCTTGCCATCCTGGCGGGTCTTGCCTTCGGGCGGCCGGTGGTGTTCGCCTCCCTCTATATCGAGGGCATCCGGCGCATCGGCGCGCTCGACCTGCAGTTCGCGCGCAAGATGGGCTACTGCATCAAGCTGCTGGGTCTCGCCCGCCAGCATGAAAACGGGATCGAGGCACGCGTGCATCCCTGCCTTGTGCCGCAGGATGCCCCCATCGCGCAGGTCAATGGC
Source organism: Komagataeibacter sp. FNDCF1 (assembly GCF_021295335.1). NCBI lineage: Bacteria > Pseudomonadati > Pseudomonadota > Alphaproteobacteria > Acetobacterales > Acetobacteraceae > Komagataeibacter > Komagataeibacter sp. FNDCF1. The sequence goes on from NZ_JAIWOT010000001.1 coordinate 2,042,277, forward strand.
GTATTCAACGCCGTGGTGGCGGAAGGGGCCTTCGTGGGGCGCCTGATGCTGGAAGGCCGGGGCGCTGGCGAAGGCCCCACCGCCACCGCCGTCTGTGCCGATCTGATCGATATTGCCCGTGGCGCCGCCATTCCGGTATGGGGCTGCGATGCCGACAGCCTGACACAGGCGGTAGCCCTGCCCGCCCGGGAATTCATGGGCGAGTACTACCTGCGGCTGAATGTATGCGACCGCCCGGGCGTGATTGCCGATATCACGGCGGTACTGCGTGATAACGGCGTGTCGCTGCGCAGCATGCTCCAGCATGCCGACGCGCATGATATCCGCCCCGATGGCACGCATGCCGTGCCACTGGTGCTGCTGACGCATGAGACCAACGAAGCGGCCATGCAGCACGCCCTGCACCATATTGCCGAACTGGAAGCCGTGCTGGATGAACCGGCCCTGATCCGCATCGATGCAGGCTGAATGATGGTGGCGGGTGGTTTTTCGGGCCATCCGTCCCATCTTGTCGGGTGACCATACAAACCAAGGATTCATTCCATGTCCGCTGCCGACCTGCTGTCCTCCCCTTCCGCCATGCTGTCCGGGGAGGAGGGACAGGTTCCCGTCGTGCTGGGCGTGACACGCAGTGTCACGGGCCGCCAGTGGCACTGGCGCGCGGGCGCGCAGGCCAGCCATACCGACCGCATGGGCATGGCCATTGCCCAGCAGGCCGGCCTGCCCGAAATCGTGGGCCGCATGCTTGCCCTGCGTGGCGTCGCCCCCGAACAGGTCGGCACCTACCTTACCCCCACCCTCAATGACCTCATGCCCAATCCGTCCACCCTGGTGGACATGGACACCGCCGCCACCCGCCTTGCCGCCGCGATAGGCAGCGGCGAGACCGTGGGGCTGTTTGGCGATTACGACGTGGATGGCGCGTGTTCCACCGCCCTTCTGGCCACCTTCCTGCAGGATGCGGGCTGCACGGTACTGACCCACATTCCCGACCGCATGACGGAAGGCTACGGCCCCAACATTCCCGCCATTGAGGCCATGCAGGACGCAGGCGCCAGCCTGATCGTGTGCCTGGACTGCGGCACGGCGGCGGTCGAGGTGCTGGAGCATGCAAGCAGGCGCAGTGATGTGATTGTCCTTGACCACCACCAGGTACAGGGGCCGCTGCCAAAGATCGTGGCCACGGTCAATCCCAACCGGCCAGACTGCCCGTCCCGCCTGCATGGGCTGTGTGCCGCGGCCGTCACGTTCATGACCATTATCGCCACCCGCCGCACCCTGCGGGAAGCGGGATGGTTCGATACCCGCCCCCAGCCCCGGTTGCTGGACTGTCTCGATCTGGTGGCGCTGGCCACCGTATGCGACGTAATGCCGCTGCACGGACTGAACCGGGCTTTTGTGACCCAGGGGCTGAAGGTCATGACAGGACGCCAGCGCGTGGGGCTGGCGGCGCTGCTGGAAGTCGCGGGCGCGCGCGATCCGTTTTCCGCCTTTACCTGCGGGTTCGCGGTGGGGCCACGCATCAACGCGGGTGGCCGCATTGCGGATTCGGGGCTGGGGCTGCGCCTGCTGCTGTGCACCGACCCGGCCGAGGCCCGCGTGCTGGCCGAACGCCTCAATTCCGTCAACCACAACCGGCAGGGCGTCGAAGCCGGCATCCTGGACCGTGCGATGGAACTGGCCGCCGCCCAGCGCGCGCAGGGCCATGCCGTACTGGTGCTGAGCGGGCGTGACTGGCACCCCGGCGTGGTGGGAATCGTGGCCGGACGCATAAAGGAAAAATTCAACCGTCCCGTGCTGGTCGGCGCGGAACTGGAAGATGGCAGCGTAAAGGGCTCCGCCCGTTCGGTACCGGGGCAGGACCTTGGCGGGGCCATTATTGCCGCGCGGCAGGCAGGGCTGCTGTCCTCGGGCGGGGGGCATGCCATGGCGGCGGGATTCGGACTGCCCGCCGGGGGGATACCGGCCCTGCAGGCATTCCTTGACCATCACCTCGCGACCGCCGCCGATCTGCCAGATGCCGTGGACCTGACCATCGACGCGGTCGTGAATGTCGCTGCCGCCACCGTGGCACTGGCAGGCGACATGAACCGGCTGGCTCCGTTCGGGGCGGGTAATGATGAACCCCTGATCGCACTGCCACGTGTACGCGTGGCCCATGCCCAGCGCATCGGGCGGGAGGGCAATACCCTGCGCCTGACGCTGGAAGGCGAAGGCCGTGGCCCACGGCTGAAGGCCCTGGTTTTCCGTGCCAATGAAAGCCCGCTGGCCGCCGTACTGGAAGATCGCGATGCGCCCCCCCTGCATCTGGCGGGCTGGCTGCGTGCCGAAAGCTGGAATGGCCAGACATCGGCCACCTTCTTCATCCGTGACGTGGCGATCGCCCAATAATTTCAATATTTTTTATACATAGGGCTTGACCGCCCCCCCATGTCGGGATAGTTACCCCTCACGCCTTTAGTCCCGTTCGTCTAGAGGCCTAGGACACCGCCCTTTCACGGCGGCAACACGGGTTCGAATCCCGTACGGGACGCCAGCTACTTTACCGCAGTTTACTGCGGATCTTGGCTGATTACAGGCACTTTCCTGATTTCCAGTCTGTTGGACTTTGAGCCAATCCTGAACCAGACGGGTTTCCGTCACTCAGGGATGGCTCAGTGATGTCAGGGATTCTCATGAGCGAATCATAGAAGACGAATACCGGCCCCGCCACGAGCAGAGCGCCGCCCAAAGGTGTGTGGTATCGTGGCCCCGGCCAGCACCAGGCCTAAAAGATGGTAGACGGCAAACGTATCCGCAAAACATTCGCCCCAGCCTCTCTGTCTTGGCGTTGGCCCAGTGAAAAACGGGGCAGGATCGTTCCTGACCGGTTTCGTGATACACCTCCAGCCTTCCCCGATCTGTCAGTTGACCGGGACGTGACAGGGCTGCCTGCATGGCTTCCATGCGGCCTTTCCCGCAACCATACAGCCCCGTCCCCATCTTGATGTCCTGACGTGCAGGTGACAGGTGTGGAATACTGCCGGGTATTGCGTTCCCTTCATACGATGACATGATCTGGCCATGCGAAGTACGTCTGTTCCTTCTTTATACATTGTGCTGCGGGCTTTCCTGCATGACAACGGATGCAGTATTCAATGCCATGCGCATCAGGCAACCATCGGAAATATCCAACGCCTGTCATGAAACCGGCCATGACCACGCCTGAAAGCATTCTGCGCCTGAATACAACGCCAGAGCAATTCCACTGAACTCTGGCTCAGTGGAATTGCTCCAACTCATTGTTTATCGAGCATCTTCACCAGTTTGAATGTATCCATTCAAACTGGATCTGCCCTAATTTCCACTTTGCCATCATGGTGGGCTTCCTGATTGCAGGAAAGGCACCTGCCATCTGAAGTGATTTGTTCAGGATCAGAGCCAGGTGAAAACGATAGCAATGATATTGCAGTCCGTAAGGAAAGGCCGCGAAGATCATCCCGCCGATCTGGCGAGCTGATCAATGATGTCTGTGGATGACTTTTTTCGAAAATTTCCGGGGAAAGAGACATTGCACATCCGGAATATAGTGTTCACACTACAACACTCCGCCTTCCATCGGCAAAGGCATTCATGACTGACGAGACGCCACGCTTTTCTGTTGAAGCGAACAGCACTTCCTTCGTACCGCGTGGCCAGCGTCATGGCCATGTGCGGGACCTGTTCACGCTGTGGTTCACCACCAATATCGCACCGCTCCCCATCGTTACCGGGGCCACGCTCTACCGGAGCGTGCATCTGCCATTATGGGTGGTGATCGTGACAATCGTGGCGGGGCATTTCACGGGGGGGCTGGTTCTGGGGGCCTGCTCGGCGCAGGGGCCACAGACCGGCCTGCCGCAGATGGTCCAGGCCCGCGCGCAGTTCGGGCGTTATGGATCCCTGCTGATCGTTCTGGTTTCCGCCCTGCTCTATCTTGGCTTCTTTACATCCAATACGGCACTGGCCGGTGCCGCGCTCCATGGTCTGTATGGCGGGATTTCACCGGCGCTGGGGGCCATTCTTGCCGGGCTTGCCGCCGTCGGGATCGGTGCGATGGGATACAGCACCATTCATCTCATCAACCGGGTCGGCTTCTGGTTCATGGCGGCCGCCCTTGCCGCGGGGTTTGTTTTCGTGCTTGTGGCCAGCGGGCCGCAGGCCGCTACAGCACCGGTGCAGGCATCAGGTTTCATAAGCTGGATGCTGCTGTTTTCGACCACCTGCGTCTGGAACATCTCCTATTCCTGCTACACATCCGACTATTCCCGCTACCTGCCGCCAGATGTCGGCTTCAGGGGGCCATTCCTGGCCAGTGCGGCCGGGGCGGCCGGGGGCGCGTCGCTCAGCTTCATCTTCGGGGTACTGATTGCGGCAACGATGCCCGGCGTCATCGACCCGCTTTCAGCCATTGCGGGACTTGCACGACCACTCGGGCTGTTTCTGATGGTACTGTTCGTACTCAATATTGTCAGTCATAACGCACTGAACGTGTATGGCGCGGTTCTTACCCTTATTACCGCAATCCAGACCCTTTTCCTTTCCTGGCGACCGGGCAGGACGGCACGCCTGTGCTTTTCGGCCATTATCCTTCTGGGAAGCCTGATGGTCGTGACACTTTATCCGCAGAGCGTTGTGCCGGTATTTCTGAATATCGTGCTGTCGCTTCTGATTGTTCTCGTGCCGTGGGTGACGGTCAACCTGTGCATGTTCTATTTCCTCCGCACCAGCCGGGCGGACCCGGGCGCCGCCGTAGCGGATACTCCTTTTGATCTGCGGGTCTGTCTTGCCTATCTTGTTGGTGTTGTTGTGCAAATTCCTTTCACATCCAATGCGTATTACACAGGACCGCTGGTTGCGTTCATGCACGGAATCAATCTGGGCTGGCTGATTGCGGCCCCGGTCACGGCGGGGATGCTGTTCATGCTCAATGGGCGCTTACGCCCATCAAATTCATGATTTCCGGTCACTCCGCCATGTCTGATGACGGGTTGCGGAGGCTGGAACGCGGGCGACCGGCCCCAAACGTGACTGACAGACACAAAGATGGTCCGCAGCCGCATCCAGAACGCATTTTGTCGTATGTTTCGCCCATTTATCGTGTATACATTATTTGTGAATCGATATCGTAACGGTCGATATCATGGCAGCAAAGGAGAAGTATTCGGTGATCGATCAGACCGACTTTCGTGAATTGATGTCGCGTTTACCCAGTCCGGTCTGCGTGGTGACAACAGACGGACCGGCCGGACTGGCGGGTCTTACTGTCTCCGCAGCCTGTTCCGTGACGGATACGCCGCCGACCATGCTTGTCTGCGTAAACCGTTCCAGCCGGAGTTATGCCGCGCTGATGGAAAATCGTGAGATCTGCATCAATGTTCTCGGTTCACGCCAGCAGGAAATCGCCATGCGGTTTGCCTCGTCAAAAGGGGACATGAAAGAAAAATTCCAGAACCTTCCAACACACAGGCTGCGTGGCGGTGCGCCCGCGATCGAGGGATGCCTGGCATCCCTGGACTGCACCATTGTCAAGACGGCCGATATCGGCACGCATACCGTCCTGTTCTGTGAGGTGCATGCGTCATCTTCCGAGGAGGATGAAGGCCTGACCTATTTCCGCCGCGCGTTTCTCTCCCTTTCCTGATATCTGCCGTACGGAAGATCCATCATGTCCAGAAAAATGAACCTGTTTGCCTATCTCAAGACCGGGCCGACCGCGCTGCACCCGGCGGGCTGGCGCCACCCGGAGGCGACACTGGGGGACATTCTCAAACCCTCCCGTTACGAAAGCATCGCACGTACTCTGGAAGATGCCTGTTTTGACGGGTGTTTTTTCGCCGATCTGCAGGGTCTGTATGACATCCACGCCGGTGGCTACGATGCCTATGTCCGCTATGGTGGCCAGATCAGCTACCTCGACCCGATGACGGTCCTGCCCGTCATGGCCGCGGCAACACGCAACATCGGCCTTGGGGCCACGCTTTCCACCACGCTGCTGCCACCCTATCACCTGGCCCGTTCGCTCCAGTCGCTGGATGTGATGAGTGGCGGGCGCGTGGCATGGAACATCGTGACATCAGCCACCGAGCTTGAGGCCCGCAATTACGGCCTGGACAGCCTGCCGGACAAGGAACTGCGCTATGACCAGGCCGACGAGGTTGTCGAAGCCTGCATGAAGCTGTGGAAAAGCTGGGATGAGGATGCGTGGATCCTTGACAAGGAACACGGCATCTTCGGTGATCCGGACAAGGTTCATTACGCCAATTACGAAGGCCGTTTCCTGCGCACGCGTGGGCCGATCACCATTCCGCGCAGCGCACAGGGGCATCCGGTTCTCATGCAGGCGGGCTCCTCCCCGCGCGGGACCGAATTTGCCGCACGCTGGGCCGAACTGGTCTTTACATTCCATGCACCGATGGAAAAGGCCATTGCCAGCTACAATACGCTGAAGGAAAAAGTCGTTGCGGCAGGACGACGCCCCACGGACTGCGCGGTTGCCATGCTGGCCACCTGCATTATCGGCGAGACGGATTCCATCGCGCGTGAAAAGGCCGATTACATCAACGGGCTTGTTGTCGGGGAACTGAACGCGGCGCACCTGTCCGCATCGGCTGGCGTGGATGTCACGAAACTTTCGGGCAAGGCAGGATCGGAAGCAGGCTCCCAGGGCATGCATGCGATTATCGAGGAAGTGTCCGAATTGCAGAAAACCGCCAAGACGCAGTTCATGGAAGCGGCAAAAAAGTCGCTTCCTGCACAGATCGTGGGCTCCCCCACAACCGTTGCGGACCGGCTGGAGGAACTGTTCACCGCCGGGTGCTGTGACGGGTTCGTAATTGATCCCGTAACGTCACCCTCCAGCCATGAGGCATTTGCCCGCGCTGTGGTGCCCGAACTGCAGCGCCGTGGCCTGTTCCGTACGGAATACCAGGCAACGACCCTGCGCGGTAATATCGGAACCCGTCCGGGCCGATGACCCGGTTCCCGCGGAAGGTGTGCCACGGCCTTCCGCGTTTTCATTCCCGGCCGGCGGGTACACCACATGGTGCGGCCGCCGCTATTCTGCCGGAGCTGCACGGCCCCTGCGGGCAGGCCGGAATCATGTCATGACCTGCCCCGCATTGCGGCATGCAACCATCCTGTCATGGGGCATGCCGGAATCCCGCCTTACCCACCACGGGCCATGGCGGGCACGGATTATGCCTGCTGCCCGCCCCCTTGCGCCTTACGCCGCGCACGCCGCCGTGCGCGGGCGGCATCCATGATCAGGGGTGGCGCCAGCCGACGCAGGACCGCTTCCAGCCGTTGCGCAACGGACTGCCTGCTGTTGGGCAGGTACAGGGTCGTTTTGCTGCGGTCACGCGTCTCGGGCCGGGGGGCGGTATAGAAATAGGCGATCAGCGCCCGGCGCACACGTCCGGGCTGCACAGGCTGCGGATGACCATGCCATGCCCGGGCCGACTGTTCCATCAGCACCGTACGGGCAAAGAGCGGCCGGATTTCCACGGCCCGCCGCCGGGGTGCGTCATGCCACAGTTCCAGGCCGCCACCATCCGCATGGTCCCAGCCGGCATTGAGATAGGTAAGCAGGGCCAGCCGGTTTTCCAGATTGGTGACAGGATGGTGGCTGAAATCGAGATGCACCTGAAACTGTCCCTGCCCCCCGACTTCATGCATGCCACCGCCATACAGATAGGGATCAGGCACCAGCCCGGTTATGCCGGTCAGCCGTGTCACCAGCCGCAGGAAGGGGGCACCATGCACGATATCGAAAAACCGCTGCACGGCAGGCGGCAGGGCGGTGGCCATGCTGGTGGACTGCTTGGCCTGCATCCGGTCCCGGAAAACATTCACGTCATTCAGGGCTGACAGATCAAATTCCCGCAGCGCGTTTTCCAGCAGTTCGGCCGTGAACAGGTTATCCATGACCAGGTGCGGGAAGGGCCGGGCGGTCGCGTAACGACGCGCCAGCTGGTCGGGCAATGCTGAACCCGGTCGTACCAGTTCGCGCAGCAGGGATATGTCAGCCATGCAGGGTATCCTGTAAAACCGCGGTCGTGGATGAAAATCATGTCTTTTTTGAAACTACTGAATTTAAATATTCTTTAAAATTTTTCCGTGGACAGAACATCTCTCGTGAATTTCAACCACTCCAAAATATAGACCCTGCATTACATTTGATACGATGCCGCCCGTCCATGCCATGGCCATGCCTGCCGCCCCTGTCCGCATGGCAGGCGAGCGGGCGGCCACCATCCCCTTTCCACCCCGGATCATGGCATACTGCGCGACCACCCGAGGAGGAACGGACTCATGGAACCATGGACTTCATTCACGCTGTTCGGAAAATCCGGCACGATCTACCAGTTCCGCCGTGTGCCCACGCCACGGCCCGCGCAGGCGGCGGTATTCCTGCTGACGACCGTCATGGGCTCAACGGCCAATGGCGGGTCGTGGCAGTTCGTGGATCCTGAGATCGGCACCGTCACATCACTGGCAAAGGACTGGGACAGCGTGATCACCCCCGCACGCGAATCCAAGGAAGAAAGCGATGACGTGCTGGTCTGTTTTCCCGAAAGCGGCGACGTGGCGGATGCCTTTGCCGACCTGCTGGAGGGTGGCGCGAAACGCCTGCCGGGCTGACACCCTTCCCGCGCCACCGGCACAGACGTGACTGGACGCGGGTAGCGCGCACGGTCAACACTGGCTGCCGGTCCCAGCCGGATGGAGTTTCCCACCATGCCCCCCTGCCGCCCTGCCCTGATCGCCCTTGTGACCGGCCTGCTGGCCAGTCCCGTGGCAGCCCATGCCCGCACGCCCCATACCGGCACCGCCACGCCGGTCATGCTGCGCCATGCCAGCGTGATTGACGGCACGGGCGGAGCTGTCCGGCCTGATACCGACATCATCATTCAGGGTGACCATATCACCGCCACCGGCCATGCGCTGCACGTGCCTGCCCATGCGCGCGTGATCGAACTGGGCGGGCAGACGATCATGCCGGGCCTTGTCTCGGACCACAGCCATGTGGGGCAGGTCAGCGGCACCAGCAATGGCGAAGTCAACTACACCCGCGCCAATATCCTGGCGGCGCTGGCGCAGTACGAACATTATGGCGTGCTGACCATTACGGCGCTCGGCCTCAACCGTTCGCCGCTGTTCGATGACCTCCGGCGCGAGCAGCATGCCGGGCTCAACCCCGGCGCCGACCTGTATGGCGTGGATCAGGGCATCGGCGCGCCTGATGGCGTGCCGCCGGAGAACATGTTCCATCTCGGCGCGGATCAGGTCTTCCGCCCCACCACCCCTGACGAGGCGCGGGCGGCGGTCAACAGGATGGCCGATGAGGGCACCGACCTGATCAAGCTGTGGGTGGATGACTTCCGCAATGGCGTGCCGGGTGCGCATCCGCTGCCCAAGATGCGGCCCGAAATCTACCGTGCCGCCATTGCGCAGGCGCATCTGCGCGGCAAGCGGGTCGCTGCCCATATTCACGATCTGGCCGATGCACGTGCCCTTGTGGCGGGGGGGGTGGATATCCTGGCCCATGGCGTGCGTGACCGACCGGTTGATGCCGCGCTGATCAGCGCCATGACCCAGCAGCGCACGGGCTACATCGCGACACTGGACCTGGATGAAGCCAATTACATCTTTGCCGAACACCCCGAATGGCTGGAGGATCCGTTCTTCTCCTACGGGCTGTCGCCTGCGCTGCGCCAGCAGTTTGCCGATCCGGCGTGGCGGCGGAAAATACTGGCCGCCCCGCTCACCGCGGCATCACGCAAGGCGCTGGCACTGAACATGCGTAACCTGATCACGCTGTACCATGCAGGCATCGCCATTGGCTTTGGCACGGATTCGGGGGCGACACCCACCCGGATTCCCGGCTTTGCCGAACATCGGGAACTGCGCCTGTCCATCATGGCGGGGCTGACACCGCTGCAGGCCATAACACTGGCAACGGGTGATGCGGCCCGTCTCATGCAACTGTCCGACCGGGGCACGATCGCACCGGGGCAACTGGCGGATCTGGTGGTGGTGCAGGGGGACCCGGTGGCCGATCCGCACGCATTCGACCGGCTGCTGCAGGTCTGGCATCGTGGCAGGCAGGTGACCGGCCCGCTGCCCGGCCAGACCCAGCCCCAGACCCAGTTCCAGACCGGGCAGGGCACGACCGGGCAGCCGCCCGCCAGCCCATGACAGGACCCCACCCATGACAGACACAACAACCCTGCCCGTCCGGCGCGCGCGTCGGCAGATTGCGCCGCTGCTTATGGTGCTGGCAGTACCCCTGGCCGCCTGCACCGGCCCGACGGGGCCGCAACTGTCAGGCCCCGATGGCCCGATGATCGCCAATAATGACTGGAACGAGCACAGTTACGGCATGGGCTATTATTCGGGTCCGTATGATGATGGATTCGAAGCCGAAGGCTTGGATGGCGGGCCACCATCCTATCTGGGTGATGAATTCATGCGCTAGATCCGGGGCACCCGCTTCGGGCGTGAAGGCAGACCTTTTTCGCCAGCTTTCATCTTGAATCATATGCCCTGTTCCTCCGGTCCTGCGCAACGTGATCCATTGCCAAGACGGCGGAGTGCTTCAGTCAGGGGCTGATACATCGTCCCTGCTGCATCCGTGGGCATGCCTGTCGCGCCGCTTTCTTCCCGCATTCGGGACGCAGGAAGAATTCCAGTTACCGACAGGGCCTAGCAACGGGTGGAAAAACGGTCCCACGGGGTGATCCGGGTCACGGGCAGTTCCACCGGACGGCCGTAGACCTCGGCCGCCAGGAAGGCCAGTTCCGCCTCCACCGCGCTTTCGGCCAGCGAGAGGGACCATGCGCGCGGGTTGCCATCCGTACCGTCATTCCAGCGGTAGCCACGCTGGCGCAGCATGTCCTTGTATTCATAGGGCGCATTCTCGGCCCAGATCCGGCAGCGGATCTTGCGTGCATTTTCCAGAAGCACCCCCAGCGCCGGACGCCCGGAAACCGGCAGCACCCGATCCAGGATGGCAATGCCCGCGTGGCAGTCATCCACCGCGCGATGCCCGTCAAACCAGAAGCCCGCCTGCATGCCCAGATAGGACAGCTTGCGCCCTTCGTATCCCTCCGCCGCCCAGTCCACATCCTTCATGGAACAGGCCCACGGTTTGGTGGTGAAGACGGGGCTGAAGCTTTCAGCAAACTTCCGGTCAAAATCTGCATTATGTGCGATAATAAGGGACGCGGGCGCGACGAACTGTGCCACTTCCTCCGCCGTGACACGCTGCCCCGCCACCATGGCGGGCGTGATGCCGGTCAGGGCGGTGATCTGCAGCGGGATGGGGCATGATGGTTCACGCAGACGGCTGAAGGGCTCCAGACTGCCCAGAATCTCGCCCTGCAATGTGTAGACGAACGGCACGATGCCGAATTCGATGATCTCGTCCTTTGCCGCACTCAGTCCCGTTGTCTCGAGATCAAGGAACATGCCAAGCCGCGTGGCGCTGCCACCCGGCGCGTCACTGGCGGGGGGATACTGGGCCAGCATGCGTGGCTCCAGCGGGCGCAGGACCCGGTAGCGCCCGCTGCCTTCGAGATCGCGGGCCATCTGTTCCAGTTGCATGGGGGTGTGGTCTGTCACGGGGGGTTCATCCATGGGCTCATCTCCTGCCGGGGCCTGCACCGGTATGAGAACAGTGCGTGACCCTGCCCTGTCCAGACAGAACTGGCGTTGCCCGCTGACATGCGATGTAATATTACAAACCTTGTCAGCCCGTCCGGTGCTGACCCGACACGCCACGCGCAGGCAGGATGACGTCATGGCAGATAGCGCCGGACTACCCCCCACCACCCGGCCACCCGGCAGGGGCGGCATGGAGTCGCCGCAGTCCCGCTCCCACCGGCTGGAGGACAGTGGCCATGACCGGGTCGTGCGCGTGGGCCAGGTGGACCGTATCTGGTCGGATTTCTACCATCATGCGCTGACCGCGCCATGGAGCACGTTCTTCTGGGGTTCCCTGCTGGTCTATGTCGTGGTGAACCTGATCTTCGCCCTGCTCTACATGTGCGATGGCGGCGGGGTCAGGGGTGCGCAGCCCGGCAGCTTTGCCGATTTTTTCTTTTTCAGCGTGCAGACACTGTCCACCGTCGGCTATGGCGGCATGGTCCCGGTCAGCCGCACCGCCAACCTGATCGCAACGGTGGAGGTACTGGGCGGCATGATGATCAATGCCCTGGCCACCGGGCTGATCTTTGCCCGCTTCTCCCGCCCGCGCGCGCGGGTCATGTTCAGCAACAAGGCCCTTGTCCTGGCCGAAAACGGGCAGATGCACCTTGATATCCGCATTGCCAACTGCAGGCGCAGCCCGATCCTGTCGGTTGATGTGGAATTCGCGCTGGCCCGCCTGATCCACATGCCATCGGGCCGGGTGGTACGGCAGTTCGATCCGTTGCCGCTCCAGCAGTCCCACGTGCCCGTGCTGCGCTTTGCCTGCACGCCCACGCATGTCATCAACACACAGAGTCCCCTCCATGGCCTGACGGAAGCCGACCTGTCGGCGCAGGAGGCTGAAATCATCGTCAGCCTGACCGGCACGGATGAAGCATCCGGCCAGACCGTCTTCGCACGTTCGGCTTACGGATTTGACCGGATGCTGTATAATCACCGTTTTGTTGACATCATAAACGCCGGGCCGGATGGGCGGATCACCGTTGACTATACCCGCTTTGACCATACCGAATCCCCCCAGGATGCAAACGCCGTCCGGGCGGAATACCTGTCCGACCAGCCGGACTGAGCGGGGCGGGACTTACCGCCTGCGCGCGGGCATGCTGGCGCTGCTGGCATGGGCCTGCGCCAGCCCCCTGGCCCATGCGGCCCCGCGGGCACGGGCCACGGTCGCCCCGCCGGTCCAGCCTCCCGCCATGCTGTACGGCCTGCCCGCCGCCTGCCTGAGCCATGTGATCACGGCGCCGCTGCTGACCAACAGCGGCAGCCCGCTGGTGCCCGCCACGTTCAACGACACTACGGGCCTCGCCTATCTGAGCGTCACGCAGGACCGGGTGGGGGTCTATGCCGCGACGGAACTGGATTTTCCCATTGAATCCATCATCAACATCCAGACCATCGCAGGCACGGACACCACGTACACCACCGTGCTGCACAGCCTGAAGCTGAGCAATGGCGCGGCGCAGGACGTACCCGCCCTGCTGATCGGCATTGGCCTGCCCCATATCGATACCCAGCCCGTGCTGGGCGTGATCGGTTACGACTTGCTGAGCAATTATGACGTGCTGCTGGATTTCCAGGCCCGGCGCATGGTCCTGTTCGTGCCAAGCGATGCCGCCGGCTGCCCGCCACAGGCCGAATGGCTGGGGCCGGACAGCATGGGCGTGCCGCTCCTGCCCGATGCGACGGGGCGCATGACCGGCGTTGCCCTGCGGGTGGGCGAACAGGCGGTACGGATGGAAATCGAGCCGGGGGCGGACATGTCCTCACTGTCGCGGCGGGATGCGAAAACGCTGGGCCTGACCAATGCCATCCTGCATGACGACATGCATGTGCGCACCAATGCGGGGAAGATCCTCAATGGCCGACGCCATCATTTCGACCATGTGGCGCTGGGGGCATGGCAGGACCTGTCGCTGGACGTGAATGTGGAAAAGACCAGCTACAGCATCCTGGGCATGAACTTCCTGCGTCGCAGGCGCGTGCTGCTGGCTTTCCCGCAGGATATGCTGTTCCTGACCCCGCAGCAGGACACGGCCAATGACCGGGGCCAGGCCACGCGCGGCATACTCAGTACCCGCACCGCCATCGCCCGCATGGTCGACACCCCACCGCCGCCACCCGGCACGGCGGCCAGTCATTCCCTGATCACACCGGCCCCATCCGCACCGCAGACAAACGCGCAGCCCCGACCCTGACGGGACCCGGGCAGTCCGGTCAGGCCAGCCCCACGGCCAGAAGCCGGTCGCGATAGGGGCCGGGCACGCGCTCCAGTTCCGCCATGCTACCCTGCTGGGCAATATGGCCGTGCTCCATCACCACGATCCGGTCAAAGCCACGCAGGGTGGAAAGCCGGTGCGCCACCGCGATCACGGTGCGCCCCACCATCAGCCGCTCCAGGGCAGCATGCACATGGCGCTCGCTCTCCCCGTCCAGCGCGCTGGTCGCCTCATCCAGGATCAGGATCGGGGCATTGCGCAGGAAGGCCCGCGCAATGGCCAGGCGCTGGCGCTGGCCGCCGGACAGCATGACCCCACGCTCTCCCACCACGGTGTCGAATCCGCGCGGCATGGCGGCGATGAAGCCCATGCAGCCCGCAGCCTCGGCCGCCGCCCGTACCGCCGCATCCGTTGCATCGGGGCAACCATAGCGGATGTTTTCCAGCACCGAGCGGCGCAGCAGGTACACATCCTGCGGCACCACCGCCATGCTGGCGCGCAGGCTGGCCTCATCCAGTTCAAGGATGTTGATGCCGTCAATCTCCACCGCGCCTTCCTGCACGAAGCGCTGGCGCTGCAGCAGGGCCAGCACCGTGCTCTTGCCCGAACCCGAAACACCCACCAGCCCGATCCGGCTGCCCGCCGGAACATCCAGGTCAAAATGCGACAGAACCGGCCTGCCGCCGGGATAGGCGAACGTCACGTCGCGCAGCCTGACATGCCCCCGGCAACGGTTGGGGTGCAGGCGCACCGTCTCGGCCACGCCGCTGCGTTCATGCGCCACCAGCAGGTGGCCCAGCGTCTCATCCAGCCGGGTGACGTGCTTCATCGCCTCCACCATGGAAAAGGCGAGGTCGCGCGTGCAGTTCAGGATCAGGAAGCCCAGCGTGGTCACCATCACCACGTCACCTGTGCTGGCCCTGTGCCACCGCCACAGCAGCACCGCCCACAGCAGCAGTCCCGTGGTCATGATGGCCGTGACGACGGAATGGATCATGCGCAGCTTTTCCATATACCGCAGCGAACGGGTATGCAGCGCGGTCTCGCCGCCAATGCGCGCGCGCATGCGCCCATGCTCGGCGCCGATCATGCCATAGGCACGCACCAGCGGCAGGTTCTGCATGACATCCAGCATCTCGCCATCCACCTCCGCCGCTTCCGCGGCGTAGGCCAGGTGCAGCCCCTGCCCCTTTCCTGCCAGCCGGTATATGCCAAGCCCCAGCAGCATGGTCATGCCCACCAGCACCACGACCATGAGCGGGCTGACCGTGCCCAGCGTCGCGATGGCCAGCAGCATGTTCAGCGCGGAAGGCAGCAGGTTCCACGCCGCCATGTTCTCCAGCGCCACCACCGCGCTGGCGGCGGCCGAAACCCGGGCCGCCAGCGCGCCGGAAAGCCGGTCGGCAAAATAGGTGGCGGCATGCCCCGTAAGGTAGCGGAACAGGTCCTGGCGCACATCGCTGCCCACGCGCACGAACACGCCCGATGCCATCCATCCCGCCACACGCCACGCCGCGTTGTCACACACGATGGTCAGGCAGAACAGGATGATGGACACCCACACCGCCCCCATGCCCTGGCTGCCCTCCGTCATGCCGTTGACAAGGTGGCGGATGATGGCGGACATGCCCACGTTGCACGCCACCGCCACCGTGATCGCACCGGTGATGATGGCATGCCACCGGGCATGCAGCCGCACGTAATGCCCGATGAAGGCAAGCGGGCGATGCCGGTAGCGCTGCAGGGCGGCGGCATTGACGTCCATGCCGTCCGTCTGCTGCGGGTGATCCGCCGGTTGTGCCGCCGGGGTGGCGGGGCCGTTAACGGGTGTTGTCATGAATGGGTGATACCCCTGTACATGCATGGCGGGATGGTCCGCAGTTCTGCCGCATTTCGCCCCGTATCATGCCTGCATGACACACGCACCCCTATCCCGCCTGGCGGGACGTCTTACCTTCGTGTCCCTGCTGGTCCTGTGGCTGGCCGTCATGGCGCATGACCCGATCCCCCTGCCCTTCTGAAACCCGCCGCGGCGGCGGGGGTTCATGGCCGGATACCGACCGGCCGCCATATTCATGCGAGCGGCCGTATTCCTCCGCCATGATGGCGGAAAAGGAAGGGCCGGTGGCATCACGCTCCAGCCGCCTTGCCGCGCCATCCAGCCTGCGGATGGCGTCAAGCCGTTCCTCCCGCCCCAGCTTCGCGGCCGTTACCGCCGCCTTCATGACCGACAGCGTGCGGTCATATACCGCCACCGGCACGGGATAGGGATGCCGGTCCTTGCCCCCATGGGCGAGTGAGAAGCGCGCCGGGTCGGAAAAGCGGCAGGGCGCGCCATGCACCACCTCCGCCACCAGTGCCAGCGCACGCACGGTCCGTGCCCCCACGCCGGGCACCCGCAGCAGCCCCGCGAAGTCACGCGGCCCCGCCTCGCTCGCCGCCGCCAGCGCACCATGCAGGCGGCGCATGTTCACATCCGCCGGACGCACGTCATGGTGAGCGGGCAGGGACAGGTGCGGCAGTTCCCCCTGCGCCGGGGGTGGTGGCAGCCTGTCCTCGATGCGCATGACTTCATGAACCAGCCGGTCCGGCCCCATGGCGTGCAGCAGGTCCATCTGCCCGCTGCGCGAAGCGGCAGCGCGCCGGTCGGTCAGGTTCATGATCGCGCTGCCCGCCGCGCGGCCATCAATGGCCGCATGCGGGGCTTCCACAAAACTCTCCAGCCCCTCGGACAGCCAGTGATAGCGCCGCGCCATGCGCTGGCCGGTATGCATGCCCTGCTGGATGACCGTCCATTTACCATCCGCCGCCACCACGAAGCCATGCAGGTACAGGTCGAATCCATCCTGCACGGCGGCACTGTCCACTTTCGCCACCATCCGGCTGCTGGCCACCAGCGGCACGGCATCAAGTCCGGTCACGTCCCCTACCGCCAGCAGTTCATCGGGCGTACGGCGGGAATGGCGGCCACGCCCACCGCAGACATACAGACCCAGTTCACCCGATAACGGCGCCAGACCGCGCTTGAGCGCCCCGATCACGCTGGTGGTCATGCCCGATGAATGCCAGTCCATGCCCATGACCGCGCCAAAGGACTGGAACCAGAAGGGATGGGCCAGCCGGCGCAGGAATTCGTCCCGCCCGTAATGATGGATGACCGCCTGCGCGATCACGGCCCCCAGGCGGGACATGCGCTGGCCCAGCCAGGCGGGCACGCGCCCGGTATGAAGCGGCAGGTCGGCAGAGCCGGCACGTCGGGTCATGGCGTTCCTTTCCGGGGGGCTTTCCGGCCGTTTCCCGCAATCATCCCTGCCGGGTGATCAGTCGCGGCGGCGCCGGGCCGCCGCCATGAAGGCGCCCAGCCCCGCATCAAGCGCATGGCGCAGCGCCGCCAGCGTTTCCTTGCCCACGTAGTGCTCCATGCCTTCGGCATCAATGCGCGCGCTGGCCTCGCTCACGCCCAGCGCGCGCAGGAACTGCTCGACCACACGATGGCGCTCCCGGCTTTCACGCGCCATGTCGTACCCGGCCCCGGTCAGGAAGATGCCACGATAGCGGCGGCGCGTGACCAGGCCTTCCGCTTCCAGCCGCACCAGCATCTTGGCCACGGTGGGCTGGGAGACGCCAAGCCTTGCCGCTATATCCACCTGGCGTGCTTCCTGCCCGTCATTGAGCAGGTCATCGATCAGTTCGACGTAATCCTCGACCAGTGCCGTCTTGCGCGCCAGCCGCGCCTGGCGGAAACCGGCGGACTGCATGTCCGCATCCACCATGGGCCGCGCCCGCATGCCATGGCCATTGCCCGGCCTGCGATCATGGTCGGGCATGGCTGCTCCCCCCGCGGCCCGGCATGGCATTAACGCGACCGGTCGGTATCAGGCATGGTGTCATAGAACCAGCAAGGCCCCTTGGCCCGGCGCACGGCGGCCTGCGTGGTGGGCACGGGCCTGACCACGTCACAGCCCGGGGTCCAGCCCTCCGGTGTCATGACGGCATTGCCGTCACTGCGGCGCAGGGCCTCGACCAGGCGGAGCAGTTCCTCCACCGAGCGACCGACCGACATGGGGTACCATACAAGCGCACGGATCACCCCCGCCGGGTCGATCACGTAGCTTGCGCGCACGGTGGCGCTGTTATACGCGGTCTGGTCGAGCATGCCATAGGCGCGGCATACCGCCATGGAGGGGTCCTCCACCAGCGGGAAGGGAATCTCGACGCCAAAGCGTTCCTGTATCGTTTCCAGCCATGCCAGATGCGCGTACAGGCTGTCGACCGACAGGCCCAGCAGCGCGCAGTCCAGCTTTTCAAAACGGTCCATCGCCCTGGCCAGCGCCATGAACTCACTGGTGCAGACGGGCGTGAAATCCGCCGGATGGGAAAAAAACAGAAGCCAGCGCCCGCGGAAATCCGACAGGCGCATCTCTCCCTTCGTGGTGCGGGCCATGAAGTCCGGCGCCACGTCGCCAATACGCAGCGGGCGGGTTCCCGTCACGCCGCCGACTGCAGGTATGCTGCCCTCAGTACTCATACCCTGCCTTTTGCATCTGACGCGCCTTGACGCAAGCGGTCTCATAACATACATGTATTATGTAATTCATAAACTATGGAAAACATTCCATGCAGGATCCTGTCATCCAGGCCGCCACGCGCCAGATCGCAACATGCCGCGCAGCCGGCACGGTACCGGTTGTCAGGACGTTTTTCGACAATCCCACCTTCACCGCCACCCATGTCGTGCATGACCCGGCCACGATGGCCTGCGCGGTCGTGGACAGCGTGATGGATTACGACCCCGCATCCGGCCGGATCGACCACGCCATGGCGCAGGAAGTCGTTGACTGCGTTACCACAGGAAAACTGAAAGTGGCGTGGCTGCTCGAGACCCACGTCCATGCCGACCACCTTTCCGCGGCCCCCTGGCTGCAGGAACGGCTGAGCGGGCAGCTTGCCATCGGTGCCGACATCCTGCGCGTGCAGGACATTTTCGGCAAGCTGTTCAACGCCGGCACGCGCTTTGCGCGCGACGGGTCGCAGTTCGACCGTCTTTTCCATGATGGCGAGACCTTCATGCTCGGTTCCCTGCCCGTCATCGCCCTGCATGTACCGGGTCACACACCGGCGGACATGGCCTACGTCATCGGGGATGCCGCCTTTATCGGTGATACCCTGTTCATGCCCGATTACGGCACGGCGCGGGCCGATTTTCCCGGTGGGGACGCACGCACGCTGTACCATTCGATCCGCAGGCTCCTGTCCCTGCCGGACGAGACGCGGGTCTTCCTGTGCCACGACTACAAGGCGCCGGGGCGGGACGAATACGCGTGGGAAACCACAATCGGCGCGGAACGCCGCCACAATGTCCACGTTCATGACGGCGTGGATGAAGATACGTTCGTGACGATGCGCACCCGGCGCGATGCCACGCTGTCACTGCCGAACCTGATCATGCCGTCCGTGCAGGTCAACATGCGGGCCGGCCATCTGCCCGAACCGGAAGACAATGGTGTAAGCTACATCAAAATACCGGTCAGCAGTTCCTGACAGTCGCTGCCGCCACCCTGTTTTACCCTGCGTTTTTCCATTCTGCTTACGGAGAACCTTCATGACAGACACCGCCCCATCCGCCCCCGGTCTGGCCAGTGCCGTACGGGGACTGACCTATGATGTTGTCGTGGTTGGCGGGGGGGCCGCGGGCCTGTCCACCGCCGCCAGCATCCTCAGGCGGCGGGGCGGCATCACGGTTGCGATCATCGAGCCGTCCACCTCGCATTTCTACCAGCCGGGCTGGACACTGGTCGGTGGCGGGGTGTTCAAGCAGTCCCGGACACGGCGGTCGGAAAAGCGGCTGATCCCCCCCGGTGCCGACTGGGTGCAGGCGGCGGCCATCGGGTTCGAGCCCGAAGCCAGTCTCGTGCATCTGTCAAACGGTTCCTCCATCCGCTACAACGTGCTGGTCGTGGCCACCGGCTTGAGCCTGAACTGGGACGGGATCGAGGGCCTGAGCGAGACGCTGGGCCGCAATGGCGTGACCTCCAACTACCGCTACGACCTGGCCCCCTATACCTGGCAGCTTGTACAGACACTGGGGCGCGGCAACGCGGTATTCACCCAGCCGCCCATGCCCATCAAATGCGCGGGCGCGCCACAGAAGGCGATGTACCTGGCCTGTGACGCATGGCGCAGGCGGGGGCTGGCCGACAACATCAACGTCTCCTTCCATACCGCGACACCGGGGCTGTTCGGGGTGAAGGAATTCGTGCCGCCGCTGATGGAATACATCCATCGCTACCACATTGACCTGTGCCTGAAATCCAACCTGAAGAAGGTGGACGGCAGGAACCGTATCGCCACATTCGAGAACGTGGCGGAAGATGGCGGCAAGACCACCACCGAGACGGAATTCGACATGCTGCATGTCGTCCCGCCCCAGTGCGCGCCCGAAGTGATCCGCAACAGCCCGCTGGCGGGTGAAGGCGGCTGGGTATCGGTTGATCCCGCCACGCTGCGCCATACGAAGTATGAAAACGTCTTTTCGCTGGGCGACGTGGCTGGCACGTCTAACGCCAAAACGGCGGCGGCCGTGCGTGTGCAGGCCCCGGTTGTTGCGGTCAACGTGCTGGCCACGCTGGACCACAGGCCGATGGTGGCCGACTATGACGGTTATGGCGCCTGCCCGCTCACGGTGGAGCGCGGGCGGATCGTGCTGGCCGAATTCGCCTATGGCGGCAAGCTGGACCCGACCCTGCCCACATGGCTGCTGGATGGCCGCAAGCCCACCCATTTTGCATGGTTTCTCAAGGAATGGGTGATGCCGGTCCTGTACTGGGACGGCATGCTCAGGGGCCGCGAACTGATGGTCGCCCCCCACAAAATCGGCACGCCGCGCTGAACTGGCCGGCCGGGTGACACGATACATGGCCGCGCGGGGTGGATCTCCGCGCGGCCATGCGTATGAATACGGCCATGGATACCAAGCCGCCTTCCACCCACCATGTGGGTTCTTCCCGTCCGCTGCGCCTGGCTGATGACGTGGTCAGCAGGGCCGTCTATGGTGGGCCGGACAGATGCTACCGCTATGAACTGATACGTACGTGGGATGCGGATCGCCCCGCTGTCATGTGGCTGATGATGAACCCGTCGGTCGCGACCGAGGACGGGGATGACCGTACGGTGGCCAAGTGCCAGCGTTACGCCCGCGCATGGGGATACGGCACGCTACTGGTGGGCAACACGTTCGCCTATCGCTGCACCGACCAGAAACGCCTGACGGAAGTGCCTGACCCGGTCGGGCCTGATAATGACCGCCACCTGCTGGACATGGCGCGCCGGGCCAGCCTGGTGATCGCGGCCTACGGCTCCCCCCAGATCAAGAGCCTGCTGCCACGCGGGCCCGAAGTGGTGCGGATGCTCCAGCAGCACGGCATTACCGTCAGCGCCATGCGCCTGAGCCGCCGTTCGGGCCGGCCGGAACACCCGCTGTACCTGCCCGCCGACCTGCGGCCCGAACCCCTGCCTGCCGATCCGCTGACCTGACTGGCCAGCCGGGACTCAGCGGGTGGTGACGGACCACCGGGTCAGAAGCTTTCTTCCGCCCGGCAGTTGACCGGCACTTCGGAAATGCTGACCTCATTAGGAGACGTGACAAGGAAGTGGGCAATACGGCCGATTTCCTCGGGCGGGGTCATTTTCAGGTCCGCCATCATGCCAGCCACCATATCCGTCCTGACAAAACCGGGACAGATGACGGTCGAACGGATGCCATGGTCAAAACCTGCATGGCGGATGGCGTGCGCCAGCGCCAGCGACCCGAATTTGGATACGGCATAGGCCCCCGAATCCGCATCATAAACCCGTTTGCTGGACAGTGAGCCGATGATGATCACCCGCCCCTGCCCACAGGCCACCAGCTGGTCCCATGCGGCGGCCACAAGCCTGCGGGGACTTTTGACATGGACCTCCAGCATGTCGTCCATATCGCGTTCGGAAATGTCGATGACGCTTTTCCACGTCCCGATGCCCGCATTGGCCACAACGGCGTCAATCCGCCCGAAACGGCCCTGCGTTTCCTTCACCCACGCGGCTTCGGTCGTGGCGTCAAGCGCGTCATAGCGGGACACCAGCACCCGTTCCCCGTCAGCCCATGCGGGCATGTGCGGGGTGCGCATGCCAAGGCTGACATGCCAGCCCGCGTCGTGAAACCTGCGGGCAATGGCAGCCCCCATGCCACGCGCGGCCCCTGAAACCATGATGACCCGTCCGGACTCTGCCATGGAGGTTTTTCCCGCATCCTGTGGGTTGTCGATACGGTGCCATCCTTTCACAGGATGGACGACCTGACGAATCCATTTGCATTACGCAACGAAAAAGGAAGGGCGGATTTTCCTCAAGACTGCTCTGGCAATACTGCAGTGGCAACAAGGCACGGGCCATCGTGGAAAACGCTCTTCCGGAAACACCCATTCCCGGGAACCGTCTTTTACCCGAACAGCGCCAGTTGCCGGGGCGCGGGCTGCGTATCCTGCGCGCGCAGTCCGGATACGGTAATGCCCAGCAGCCGGATGCCCCGTGGCAGGGGAAAACACGGGGCCAGTAACCCCTGCGCCCGATCGGTCAGGTCGGGTGCGTCACGCACCGGTTCCGCCGCCGTGCGCCCGCGCACGATCTGGCGAAAATCATTGTATTTCAGCTTTATGGTAACGGTAACGCCCGTCAGGCTGCGGGCCGTGCAGCGGTTCCATACCCGTGCCGACAGGTCGGCCACGCTGTCACATGCGGCGGACCAGTCATGGATATCGGTCTCGAATGTTTTTTCCGCCCCTACCGAACGGCGCGGCCGGTTGACCTCGACCGGGCGTTCATCAAGCCCCCGCGCAATACCGTAATAGAAATCCGCCGCCTTGCCGAAATGCCGCAGCAGGCGCGACAGCGGCTGGCCACGCAGGTCCAGCCCCGTGTGGATACCCAGCGCGTTCATGCGCGCAGCGGTGGCAGGCCCGATGCCATGAAAGGCTTCCACCGGCAGGTCAGCCACGAAATCCGCCCCCATGGCCGGTGTAATGACAAACTGGCCGTCGGGTTTGCGATAGTCCGATGCCAGCTTGGCCAGGAATTTGTTGTAGGACACGCCCGCCGATGCGGTGAGCCCCGTCTCGGCATGGATCAGCCCCCGGATGGCGGTGGCAATGGCCGTAGCCGATGGGTAGGGCAGCAGCGGCCGCGTTACATCCAGATAGGCTTCATCAAGTGAAAGCGGCTGGATCAGGCTGGTAAAGCGGGAAAATATGCCATGTACCTGCGCCGAGACGGCACGGTACACCTCAAAGCGGGGCGGTACGAATACCAGGTCAGGGCATTTACGCAGCGCCGTGACCGAAGGCATGGCCGAACGGACCCCGAAGCGCCGGGCTTCATAACTGGCGGCGGCCACGACGCCACGGCGTCCGGGGCTGCCCACGGCAACCGGCCGCCCGCGCAGGGCCAGGTTGTCGCGCTGCTCGACCGAGGCATAGAACGCATCCATGTCCACATGGATGATACGACGGCAGGCCTGTGTCATGCCGCTACCGGGTCGTGCGCCTGCACGGCCATGCCCACGCGGGGCACGACCGGCATGCAATCAGGCCGGATCAGCCGTTGCACTTCTTTTTCTTGAGGAAAAACACGATAAGGCCGGCAATCGCGCCAAAAACCAGAATACCCTTCATGCACGGAGACTTGGACGGGCACTTGGTTGTACAGTCAGACATGGTTCATTCCTTGATCAATCGGGCCGGCGCCCGGACGGGCGCGGCACGCCCCCATACTACCGCATGCCCGAAACATGACCATACCGCATTTTACATGCATGTTCCCGTTCTGGCCTGACATGCGATGACAGGGCAGCCGCATTGCGTTGTGCCATCTTTTGTTACGCAGGGCGGCAGGCGATGATGGCGCCGCAAAGACCGGAGTATGAACCATGAAGAAAATCGCCTTCCTGCCTGCCGCCCTGCTCATGCTTGGAACCGCAATGGGCTCGGCCCATGCGGCATCATCCGCCGGGCGTGCGGTCAACCGTGATTTCGCCAAGCTCTCGGCCGATGGCAGCCGCGCGTTTGACGACATCGCCATGGCCCGCACCGCGCTGGCCAACAACGACACCGCTGGCGCCGTGAAGCTGCTGACCGATGCCAATAACGCCCTGCAGCGCGCCAAGAGCGACAACAGGGTGTTCATGAAGGCGGAAGCCCAGCTCACCCCGCCCAAAAAGGCCCCGACGGGCGCACCCGCCCCAGCCGCCGCCCCCTCCACCAAGCCGGTTGCGTGGCTGCCGGTTGATGGCGAATACATTGTAACCGAGGATCTGGAGCCTACTTCCACCAAGGCTACCGCCGTGAACTCGGCCAATACCAGCCTGAACAAGGGCAAGCCCGCGCAGGCGGCGCAGAACCTGCAGGTCGCGGCCGTGGATGTCGATTTCGTTCTGGCCATCGCCCCGCTTGATGCCAGTGCCAGCGATGTCTATCGCGCAACCAACCTGCTGGCGGGCAAGGACACCAAGGGCGCCGACAATGCCCTGCAGGAAGCCCAGAACAGCATCCGCTTCGTATCCGAAGACATGGTCGGCTCCCCCAATGGGCAGCCACAGGGCTCCGGCAATGGCAAAAAGACCGCCGGTCACTGACCCTTACGGGTGCTTCCGGTCCTTCTCCATGCGTAGCACGGCAGGGTCGTGCCGCGCATTGCGGCATGGTGCGCGTGGCAGGCCGGCCCTGCCACGCGCCCGGGCGGGTATACGTGTCCTGCTGGCCTGCATGGGCATAGGCTGGACAGCCACGGGAATGGGGTGGCCCCTGTCCACCGCCCGGGCAGCAGGTGAAATCCAGCTGTGTCTGGAACAGCATCCGGTGCAGGACAGCTTCGTGCAGGCACCATCGGGGCAGATGCCGGTGCATGTGCCTGCCGGCACCGTGTTCAATTACGCAGGCCATGCCTTTGGTCCCGCTGCCGACCCGCTCGACCGCGCCCATGCCAACCCGGATGGTGATGGCTGGCGCGGCATATCCAGCGCGGAAGAAACCCGCCGCCGTAACCTGCAGATGGAAGATATTGGCGGTGATGGTACCTATCACCGCCCGCAGGCCGCCCTCGTGACTACCGGCGCCGTGACCCTGTCACGCAGCCACCCCTGCGCACGCATGGGGGCCAGTGCCCTCCTGTCCCCTGACTGGACATGGACGATGGATACGATCCCGGCCCGCCCCGACATGTATTTCCAGGTCTATGGCACCCTGCGCGACGACCATCTTGATCCGACATTCAATGACGATAACGATCCCTTCCAGCGGATCGCGGCGCGGGGCGGCATCAATGCCGTTGTTACACAAACAGTTGACCAGGCCGTTACACTGAATTCGCCAGACCAGCCATGATGCGGGCCTGAATAACAGGGCCTGTCTATACTTTAATGGTTCCGGCCCGTTTCAGTCATGGCCTTCAATGCACACATGCGTATACAAACCGGCGGGCTGCTACATGGCCGCACCGGATGGTAAACCATAACATGTATGTTAAAGGTAATTTTACAGCTCCGGCATATGCCGGGCAGGCCGGGCAACCGATGGGAACTATGGAGAAGGGGATGGCGCTCTACCAGTCCGCACAGTTTGTCGACACGTGGACCGATCCTGAATTTGACAAGATCCATCCCCCCCGTACCGTCGCCCCCCATTCAGGCATCTACCGCTGCGTAGGATGCGGGGTGGAGATAGCCATAAGCGAAGGGCATCTCCTGCCGCCCATCCATGCCCACCCGCACCGGCTGGGCACGAAGGAGGCATGGCAGATGATCGTCTATGCCGACCACCGCCAAAAACCGGGCTGAATTTCCACCCGTTCCGCCCGCTGCGGTCTGGTCAGTGTTACCACCAGCCGCCGCCCCATGGGCCGCCCCAGCCTCCACCCCAGCCCCACATGCCCCAGTTCCATGAGGCATCCTGGTACATATCCGCTGTCATCTGCTGCTGGTCAGCCAGATTCTGGGCCTGCACATAGGACATGTAGCGCCCATAGGCCGCCTGGTTGCCGACATACAGGCAATTGCACACCTTCGGGTCGGAATAGATGTACAGCATGTGATCCCCGAACGATTTCTGCAAAAACCGGTTGGGGGGAAGCTTCTGCAACATTGCCTGCCGCTCGGGATCATTGGCGGGACGCACGACAAAACCGGCGGCGGCGAGGCTGTTTTCCTTATCCGTGATCTGGTCGCGCACGCTTTCGCACGCTGTAAGCCCGATGGACGCGACAAGCAGCAGTGCACCGCCTGTATGAAGATGTCCCAGCGCCCGTTTTATTCCCATCGACATGCTGCCTGTTTCCATCCTGGTTGATGTGCGCATCCTGTCCCATGCAACGCGCGGAATAAAGATGTGACGGAAAAAACATATGCATTATTCCGACAGAGTTTGATTTATCTCATGTCCGGGCCGGAAACATCAATGCCATAACACAGGGGCGATGGGGGCATCGCATATCGAATCATCACTTAAAACCTTGGCGGGTTCCTTTACGGGAACCCGCCATTTTTCTTTATACGGACAGTCGCATGGCCATACCGGCCATGAAGGACAGGAACAGCAGCGTTGCCTGTACTCAGGCAGCCGTTACCGGCACCCGTGTCTCCTCCACTGCCCCGAGTGCCGGGATGGCCTCGTCACGCAGTACATAACCCTGCCCCCATACGGTGGCGATGAGATGGCCCGCCCCGGCCACCTGCAGTTTCTTGCGCAGCTTGCAGATGAAGACATCGATGATCTTCATTTCCGGCTCATCCATGCCGCCATACAGGTGATTGAGGAAGGCATCCTTGGTCAGGACCATGCCCTTGCGCAGCAGCAGCAGCTCCAGGATCATGTATTCCTTGCCCGTCAGGTGCACACCCTGCCCCTGTACGCTGACCTGCCGGCTCCCCAGGCACAGTTCCAGCTGGCCCGCGCGCAATGTCGGCTCGCTATACCCCTTGGAGCGGCGGATGACCGCCTGCATCCGCGCCGTCAGTTCCATCGATTCGTAGGGGCGGGTCACATAGTCATCCGCGCCGGTGGAAAATGCCTTTACCTTTGCGGTGGCGGCCTTCTCTTCCGAAAGGACCATGACCGGGGTCGGCACCCGTGCGGCACGGCTGACACGGATGACTTCAAACCCGTCCATGTCAGAGCCCGATCCGAAAGTTTTTCAACCCTGACAATGCCTTGCTGTCCGTCGTGTGAGCATTCGGATTGAGGCGATCAATGTCCATGCGGTTGAGGAAGCAATGGATTGTTCCCAATCTTTGGCGAGCCGCCTGCATCGTCCCAGCCATGCGAATGTCCGTTCCACCACCCAGCGACGCGGCAGGATCTGAAAACCCTTCACCGTATCGGACCGCCTGATGATTTCGAGGGTCCATTTTCCCATGGAGGCGAGCGCGGATCGCAATTTGTCGCCAGCATAGCCGCCATCAGCGAAGATGTGGCGCAGCCAGGGAAAGCGCCTGCGTATCGCTGCCAGAACATCAACGGCCCCATCACGGTCCTGGATATCAGCGGCATGAACGAGGAGAAAGATCAGGAAGCCGCAGGTATCCGTCACGATATGGCGCTTGCGGCCCTTGACCTTCTTCCCCGCGTCATAGCCCGAAATCCCGCCGCTTTCCGTGGTTTTCACCGACTGGCTGTCAATCACGCCCGCGCTCGGAGAGGCGTCACGTCCCTCGATCTCGCGCAGGCTCATGACCAGCACCGTATTCATGACCTCGAACACTCCGGCATCACGCCAGGCGTAAAAATAGCGCCTGATGGTCGAGACCGGCGGAAAGCATTTCGGCAGCAGACGCCACGCACACCCGGCCGAGGCTATGTAGAGCATCGCATTGACCACCTCGCGCATATCCGTCGTGCGCGGACGACCGCCCCGTTTCGCCGGGGGCACAAATGGCATGATCAAAGTCCACTCCCCGTCCGTCATGTCCGATGGATATCGCAATCTTTCCCGGCTATACTCGCGCCGGGCAATACCAGTCCATGTCACCATTCACTCCATCTCTCTGCAAAGACGGATGAATCACAACAGGCTGGTATTGTTCAAAAACTTTCGGATCGGGCTCTCAGGCAGATTTACGTCCATGACCGCCAGGTCATAGTTATAGGATTTTAACATTCCGAGGGCATCATGACCGGTATCGACATGATCGACTGTAAATCCGGCCTTTTCCATATGCCGGGTGGTCTCATCGACTTTTCGGGCATTGGGCTCAACTAGCAAAATTCTCATATCGACCATCCAGTAGATATTTGTTCTTATCTACCTATACGTGCGCGTGATCGCTACAACAACCTAAAGTTGACGATATATTAGCGGTAATTTATTCGTAAATCGTATTTCTAATTCTTTATTTAATTAATAATCAGTTAATTCATTTATATCCTGATGCCCACCGCATGGTCCAGCGGGCCGGAGCCCGCGCCATAACCCGGGGCCGCGGCAATCGCGTTGCGCACATAGGTCCGTGCGCGCACCACGGCATCGCGCAACGTCATGCCCTGCCCCAGTCCCGTGGCAATGGCGCTGGCAAGTGTGCAGCCCGTACCATGGGTATGACGGGTGGCGATGCGGGGGCTTGCGAATGTCTCCATCCTGCCGCCCTGTTCCACCAGCACATCCACCAGTTCATCACCCTGTATATGGCCGCCCTTGAGCAGCACGGCGCGCGCGCCCAGCGCCAGCAGCTCGCGCGCCGCGTCCTGCATGTCCTCCCGCCGGGCAATGGGGCGGCCCAGCAGGGCTTCGGCCTCGGGCAGGTTGGGGGTCAGGACGGTGGCAAGCGGCACCAGCCGGTCGCGCAGGGTCGCCAGCGCGCTGTCATGCAGCAGCGCGGCTCCACCCTTTGCCACCATGACCGGATCAAGCACATAGGGCACGTCGGCGGATGTCATCAGCACGGCGGCGATCGCCTCGATCACCTCCGGTCGGTCAAGCATGCCGCTCTTGAAGGCATCGACCCCCAGGTCATCCATGACGCAGCGCATCTGCGCCACGATGAATTCGGGCGCGACCGGCATGACGTCGTGCACGCCAAGCGTATTCTGTGCCGTCAGCGCCGTGATGGCGGTCATGGCAAAGCCGCCCAGCACCGTCACGGTCTTGATATCGGCCTGAATACCGGCGCCGCCGCCGCTATCGCTCCCGGCCATGATGAGAATACGCCCGCGCATGAACTTCAGCCCGCCATCTGGATCGCGTTGATGGATTCGCACATATCTTCCACCACTTCCTTTACCAGTGCTTCGTCTTCCGCTTCCACCATTACACGCACCAGCGGTTCGGTGCCGCTTTCACGCAGCAGCAGGCGCCCACGATCACCCAGCCGCTTTTCCGCAGCCATGCGGGCTTCATTCACCTGCGGGTCGTGCAGCGGGCTCCTGCCGACAAAACGGATATTGCGCAGCAGTTGCGGATAGGGCCTGAACATGCGGCAGACCGCACTGGCGGGGCGGCCTGTCTCCACCACTTCGGCCAGCACCTGCAGGGCCGCGACCAGCCCGTCTCCCGTTGTGGCGAAATCGGACAGCACCATGTGCCCGGACTGTTCGCCCCCGATATTGGCACCCAGTTCGCGCATCTTCTCCACCACGTAGCGGTCCCCCACCGCCGTGCGCACCAGTTCCAGCCCCTGCGTTTCCAGATAGCGCTCCAGCCCCATGTTGGACATGACGGTGGCCACGATATGCCGCCCGGACAGCCGTCCCTGCCGCGCCCAGGAGGTAGAGATCAGCGCCAGGATCTGGTCTCCGTCGATCAGCCGCCCCTTTTCATCGGAAATCAGCACCCGGTCCGCATCCCCATCAAGCGCTATCCCGATATCGGCCCGATGGCGCAGCACCGCGGCACACAGGGCTTCGGGCCGGGTGGAGCCGCATCCTTCATTGATGTTGATACCATCGGGGTCACAGCCGATGCGCACCACTTCCGCCCCCAGTTCCCACAGCGCGGTGGGAGCCACGCGGTAGGCTGCGCCATTGGCGCAGTCGATGACAATGCGCAGCCCGTCCAGCCGCAACCCGCGCGGGAAGGAAGACTTGGCATTTTCCACATACCGGCCGGCCGCGTCATTCAGGCGCGACGCGCGACCGATCTGGTCGGGGGCGGCCAGCCTGTCGGTCAGGTCCATGCCCATATCCGCCTCGATCCCGGCTTCCGTCTCATCCGAAAGCTTGAAGCCATCCGGTCCGAACAGCTTGATGCCGTTATCACCATACGGGTTGTGGGAGGCCGATATCATGACCCCCAGATCCGCCCGCAGCGAGCGGGTAAGCATGGCGATGGCCGGGGTAGGCATGGGG
The DNA here is from genome assembly GCF_021295335.1 of Komagataeibacter sp. FNDCF1. Classification (NCBI taxonomy): domain Bacteria; kingdom Pseudomonadati; phylum Pseudomonadota; class Alphaproteobacteria; order Acetobacterales; family Acetobacteraceae; genus Komagataeibacter; species Komagataeibacter sp. FNDCF1. The sequence continues at coordinate 2,072,587 of NZ_JAIWOT010000001.1, forward strand.
CCGACCAGCGTCACATCCATGCCCGCCGACAGGAAACCCGAGACAAGCGCGCATTCGATCATATAACCCGACAGGCGCGTGTCCTTGCCCAGCAGCACGCTATGGCGATGCGTGCCCTGAATGAACCGCAACCCTGCGGCCTGGCCCAGTTTCTGCGCTACTTCGACAGTCATTGGAAAACGGTTGGCGGTGCCCCGGATTCCATCCGTGCCGAACAGCTTTCTTGTCTTTACCATTACTGGGGATCTCCAGATGCGTTCTTGTCGTACACCGACCTACCTTACCTGTTATGGGCGATCCAGCCCCTGACTGACGCGCACGGCCTGCATCATTGCCGTCACATTATGAACGCGCAGCACGGCATCGGGAAAAACCAGCCCCGGCAGCGTGGCCGCAACCGTCGCCGGATCACGGCGCAGCGCATCGGGTTCGTGGCAGATTTCACCCAGCGTCCGCTTGCGCGACACCCCCAGCAGCACCCGGCAGCCAAGATTGGCCAGCAGCGGCAGGCGTGCCAGCAATTCAAGATTGCCCTCCGTCGTCTTGGCAAATCCGATACCCGGATCAATCAGTATCCGCTCCCGCGCAATGCCGGCACTCACGGCCTCATCCACCCGCGCGGACAGTTCGCGCAGCACGTCCACCGCTACGTCATCATACACCGCATGGGCCGCCATGGTCGCCGGCGTGCCCCGCATGTGCATGAGTACGACCGGGCAGCCATGGCGCGCCACCACCGCGCGCGCTGCCGGATCATGGGTCAGGGCCGAAACATCATTGATAAGGTCCGCCCCCGCATCCAGCGCCCGGTCCATGACCGAAGCCTGCCGCGTATCAATCGACAGGACCATGCCGGCCAGCGCCGTGCAGGCCCTGACCGCGCGGATGACCGGCCCGATGCGCCGCCATTCCTCCCCGGCGGTAATGGGTGGCGCACCGGGGCGGGTGCTTTCGCCGCCAATATCGACAATCCGGCAACCGGCGGCATGCATGGCCTGTATGGATTCAAGCGCTGCACGGACATGGTAATGCTGGCCGCCATCACTGAAGCTGTCAGGCGTAACGTTGATGATCCCCATAACCTGCGGGCCAGGCGGCAGGCCCGCAGCCGGGGTGGGCCTGTCCACACGCCCGGCACAGGCCGCCCATCCGGATGGTATGGCACAGGCGGACACGATACGTCCGGCCGGTTCATCCCCCCCGATCAGCCGGGCCAGCGCATAGGCATGCGGCCCGCCCGCCAGCCAACGCGCCTGTCCCGTCGTTACGGCCTGTTCCGCCGCCTTCCCCCGCAACAGCGCCAGGGGTTCGATCAGCCGGTCGTCCATGCAGTGTTCCGCAGTTTTCCGTGTATATGCCATGCCAGAGACAAACATGGCGGGGCAGCCATCGGCTACCCCGCCATGTTCTCTTTCCATCAGGCCCTGCAAGCCTAGCCTGCGGGAGCCGTGCCCACACCGTTATCCCCTTTCGGCGCGGGCAGTGGCGCCACGGGGGCCGATGGTGCCGATGGCGGCACTGACGGACGCCGGTTTTCCGGCATCGGATCATCCACCACCACGCGTTCGATCTTCTCGCCGCGCAGTACCTGGCGGATTTCCTCACCCGTCAGGGTTTCATATTCCAGCAGGGCGGAACCAAGCCTGTGCAACTGGTCGATATGGTCAAGCAGCAGGGTCCGGGCACGGTCATAAGCCGTATCGATCAGCTTGCGGACCTCGTTGTCGATTTCGCGCGCCGTTTCCTCGGACACATTCTTGTTCTGGGTCACGCTGTGGCCAAGGAACACTTCCTGCCCGTTGCCGCCATAGGCCACCATGCCCAGCTTTTCGCTCATGCCCCATTCGGTCACCATGCGGCGGGCCACGTCGGTCGCCATCTTGATGTCGCCCGATGCCCCGGTGGAGACGTTGTCGGGGCCAAAGATGATTTCCTCCGCCGCGCGCCCGCCCATGGCCAGGGTCAGCTTGCCAATGCACCATGACCGGCTTTCGGAATAACGATCCTTCTCCGGCAGGCTCATCACCATGCCCAGCGCACGGCCGCGCGGGATGATGGTCGCCTTGTGCACCGGGTCGGAACCGGGGGTCAGGATACCGACCAGTGCATGGCCGCCTTCATGGTAGGCGGTCATCTTCTTCTCGTCCTCGGTCATGACGAGCGAGCGGCGCTCGGCCCCCATCATCACCTTGTCCTTGGCGTTCTCGAACTCCAGCATCGCAACCGTGCGCTTGCCCAGGCGGGCGGCCATCAGTGCGGCTTCATTGACAAGGTTGGCCAGGTCCGCACCCGAGAACCCGGGCGTGCCGCGGGCAATGACCTTGGGGTCCACGTCGGAAGCCAGCGGCACCTTGCGCATGTGCACGCGCAGGATCTTCTCGCGGCCCGCCACATCCGGGTTGGGCACCACGACCTGACGGTCAAAGCGGCCGGGGCGCAGCAGGGCAGGGTCAAGAACGTCGGGGCGGTTGGTCGCGGCAATCAGGATCACGCCCTCATTGCTGTCAAAGCCGTCCATCTCGACCAGCATCTGGTTCAGGGTCTGCTCGCGCTCGTCATTGCCGCCACCCAGGCCCGCGCCACGATGGCGGCCCACGGCGTCGATTTCATCAATGAAGATGATGCAGGGCGCCGCCTTCTTGCCCTGCTCGAACATATCACGGACACGTGATGCGCCGACACCCACGAACATTTCGACAAAGTCGGAACCGGAAATGGTGAAGAAGGGAACATTCGCCTCACCCGCAATGGCACGGGCCAGAAGCGTCTTGCCGGTGCCGGGGGGGCCGACCAGCAGCACGCCCTTGGGGATCTTGCCGCCCAGGCGGGTGAACTTCTGCGGGTCGCGCAGGAAGTCGACGATTTCCTGCAGTTCGCTCTTGGCCTCATCAATGCCCGCCACGTCATCGAACGTAACGCGGCCCTGCTTTTCGGTCAGCATGCGTGCGCGCGACTTGCCAAAGCCCATGGCACGACCGCCGCCCGACTGCATCTGGCGCATGATGAAGATCCACGCACCCACCATAAGCAGCAGCGGCGCGTAATTGATCAGGTAGCGCAGGAAGGGATTGGTATCGTTTTCAAGCGGCTTGGCCGCGACTTCGATTCCCTTTTCCGTCAGGCGGGGGATAAGCGTCGGGTCCTGCGGGGCATAGGTGTCAAACGACGTGCCATCCGTCAGCGTGCCGCTGATATTGTGTTCCTGCACGACGACGGACCGGACATGGCCGCTGTTCACGTCTCCGATGAAATCGGAATATGCCAGTTGCTGTGATGCGTGCTGCACGCTTCCCGGCTGGAAAACGTTAAACAGCAGCAGCAACAGGACGATGATGATAACCCACAGGGCCAGGTTCCGGCCGAAATTGTTCATCTTGCCTTTTGTTCCATCCGCTGGCCCCTCCGCCACCGCCCCGGTTCGGGCAGATGAACAGACGCCACGTTCACTACGTTCTACCATACATAGGACGATCAAGGGATATTCACACCCCCAATCCACCACCTTTTATGACAGCAGGCCCGAAGGACCGTGCTGCACACCGCCAAACAGGGCGTCAGGCAATACGGGCTGGGGCGGATGGTTCATGAAAACCACGTCAGTCGCCCAGTCCTGCGCGTACACACCCATGTGAGGCACGGCAGCAACCCGCCCCCCCTGCCACAGCGCGGGCAATGTACGCAGCGCACGTGCCGGCCAGGCCGGGCGCCCCCGCCCCGTGGGCCACCACGATGCCACCGGCCCCGCCGCACCCATTTCACATCCCGGCGGCAGGGCTGGCGCGCGCAATGCGAAGCGCCGGTCCCATACCGCTCCCGCGCAGGCGGTGATGGAGGGTGCCATCGCCGCCTCCTCCCGCATGACAATCCATTGCCCATCGCGCCATGGCATGATGGCAACGCCTGCCAGCGTCGCGGGTTCTGGGGACCGGGCGAGTAAATTGATCCGCGCGCGCGCGGGCGGGTAGTCATGCCCCCCCACCACGCGCACAAGGCCGGACAGGACCCGTGGCGGCGCAAGACCGGCGGGAAGCACCACCCACCCCCCCGGATGGAAACCGGCATGGGCAGCCAGCCAGCGCGCATCTTCCCGGTCACGGGCCATGCGGCCCTGCCCGGCATGGCGGGCGTGCATTTGCAATGCGGTGCCCAGGCTGGCATCGGCCGCCAGAACCCGCCGCGCGCGTGCACGCTCGGTACGCAGGTCGGTGTTGGACGGGTCTTCCACCCACGCGATGCCCGCTGCACTTACCGTGGCATAAAGGGCCGGTTTGCCAAAGGACAGCAGGGGCCGGACAATACGGACGTCATGCACTGGCGTCGTGACCGCCATGGCCGCCAGCCCGTCCGCCCCACTTGCGGCCCGTCCGCGCATCAGGACCGTTTCGGCCTGATCGCCTGCATGATGGGCGACCAGCAGGTCCAGCGCACCCATGTCGCGGCAGGCGGCGAACAGGGCCTCATAGCGCATCCGGCGGGCCCGCTCGGCCATGCGGGGGCCACGTTCCAGCCCCTCCAGCACCAGCAGGCGCGCGGGCATGCCAAAAGCGGACAGGCGGCGGACCGTCTCCTCCGCCTCGCGCCGGGATTCGGCGCGCAGGCCGTGGTCAACCACCAGCCCCACGACATCACGCCGCCACTGACGGGCCAATACCGCCAGCGCCATGCTGTCCGCCCCGCCCGAGACCGCGATGGCCACCGGCACGCCGTGCCCCGGCCATGGGCCAAGGGCCGCCATGATGGGGGCGAAATGCCGCAAATCCAGCGGTTCAGCCAGATCCTGCGACTGGCCAGGCATGATTCAGCCGCACTTGGCGCGTTTGCGATAGACCTGTTCGGCCGACTTGATGCGCGCAGCCGGTTCGGGGAATTCACTCGCCAGCTTGTCCAGTGCCTGGCAGGCGGATGCCTTGTCATTCAACGCCACAAGCGTTGCCGCGACCCCCAGCAGTGCACTGGGCGCGCGCGCGCCATGGGGCGCACGGTTATACGCATCGTAATAGGCAAGGGCTGACTGGCGGTACTGCTTCTGCCCGGCCAGGGACTGGGCCAGCAGATACTGCGCATCCACCTGCCGGGGTGATTTGGGGCCGGACAGCACCTGCTGCGCATCAGCCTGCGCGGCCGCGAAATCCTGCTGCATCAGCGCGTCATTGCCAGCCTTGAGCAGGTCATCCGCGCTGCGCTTTGCCGTAGGGGCCGCGGCGGGACTGGCCACGGGTGCGGCCAGCGCGGCGCCACCCGTCGTACCGCCATGGCCATGCTGCATGGCAAAGTTCATGTCCTCGATCTGCTTGTTCATGGCGGCGCTCTGCTGCTGGACCTGATTGGTCAGCTGGTCGATCTGGCCCCGCATATCACGTGTCTGCTGTTCAAGCGTATTGACACGGTCAAGCAGCTGAAGGGTCAGGTTGCCGCTGTCATCCGCCCGCGCGGCACCAAGACCGGCCAGCATGACACCGCCCGCCAGCATACCCACCCTGCCCCATCGCCGGGAACGGGAGGTGACCGAAAGGAAACCCGACATCACAGACCGCATGGACCAAACCCCTTGTAACAACTAAGCATGCCTACCTAAAACAAAACCGGCCGAGCGATAGGCGCCCGGCCGGTTCCATACTGCAACGCTACGGAAAGCGTTGTCAGGAAATTACTGTACCGCCGTGATGGCGTTACGGTTCTGGGCCCAGGATGCCTCGTCATCGCCAACGGCGGTCGGACGGTCCTTGCCGTAGGAGATGGTGGTGATGCGCGACGCATCGACACCCTTCGCCACCAGGTAATCATGAGCGGCGTTCGCACGGCGCTCACCCAGGGCGATGTTGTATTCTTCCGTGCCACGGTCATCGCAGTTGCCTGCGATCTGCACGTGTACCTGCGGGTACTTGGCCAGCCAGGCAGCCTGCTTGTCGAGCGTTGCCTTCGCATCGCTGGACAGCGTGTTCTGGTTCAGTGCGAACAGCACGCGGTCACCAGCCGTTGCGACGAGATCAGCCTCGCTGCCCGGGGCCGGACCGACCTGCTGTGTAGCCGCACCTGTGTTCGCGCTCTTGTTCGCATGATCGGAACACGCAGCGAGGAAAAGGGCCATGCCGGCCGCACCGAGAAGCTTCAGTTTCATTACTTTTGATCCTGGATCGGTTTCTTTGGTCGAAACCATTTGTTGAATTTCCGGATTTAAATATGGAACGGTCCCGAGTCTCGTTTCGCTCTGCCAAACAAACTGTAAAACAGAAACTCGCGATCGCTGGAAACCTGCGCCATCATAGACGGAAAACCGCGATTGCGTCAATGTTGGACAAACACATACCCGCCACCCGCCCATGGCGGGGATCGCATGATACGATTTGCCCAACATATTGATATCATTACTTGTTTAGCGGAGACCACGTCGGATCGGATGCGCTGCCCGCAGGCAATGCACGTTCGTGGAAGCCAGTAATGTCAATTGTGCTGATACCTGTTGCAAATCCGGCACCAGTACTGCCGCCCGAACTCTGGCGGCAGAAGGCCAGGACACGACCATTGGGGCAGAAGGTCGGGCTTTCCACGGTAAAGCCCTGTGTCAGGATCCGCTCCCCCGTTCCATCGGGCGCCATCACGCCAAGCGAGAAGCTGCCATTGGCAATGCGCGAGAACGCGATCAGGTCACCACGCGGCGACCATACGGGCGAACCATACTGGCCATGCCCATAGGAAATCCGCTTCGCATCCCCACCCGACGCACTCATGATATAGAGCTGCGGCGAGCCGCCACGGTCGGAGTTGAACACGATCTGCGAACCGTCGGGGCTGAAGGACGGGCTGGTGTCAATCGCCCCAGAGGACGTCAGCTGCCGCCGCGACATGGTGGCAAGATCGACCAGATAGATATCGGACCCGCTGCCACGCGTGACCGACAGGATGACGGAACGCCCATCGGGGGAGAAGCGTGGTGCAAATGAAATACCGGAGAAGTCACCAAGCAGGCGCTGCTGCCCGGTATTGAGGTTGAACAGGTAAACACGTGGCCGGTAATTGGCATATGACATGAATGCCAGTTCACTATTGGCCGGGTTGAAGCGCGGCGTCAGGGTCAGCCACTGGCCGTTGGTCAGGTAGCGGCTGTCCGCCCCGTCCTGGTCCATGATGGCCAGCCGCGTGACCTGGCGCGCACGCGGGCCGGAACGCGCGATATAGGCGATGCGGGAGTTGAAGTAGCCCTGCTCACCCAGCATGCGGTTATAGATCACATCGGCGATCACATGCGCGATGCGGCGCCAGTCCTGGGCTGCGGCGGTATAGGCCGTGCCCTGGATCTGCTTGCCCACCAGCACGTCCCACAGGCGGAATTCCACCCGCAGGGAACCGCCCTGGTCAACAACCTTGCCAGTCACGGCCGCGCGCGCGCCCATGGACTTGTAGGATGCGAAATCCGGCGTGCCCTGCGGCATGCTGGCGCTGATGGGGCGGAACAGCCCGCAATTGCCCAGATCGGCCGAGATCACATCCGTGATCTGCTGGGCAACCCCGCTGCCGAGTGAGGGCAGGACAATGGGGATGGGCGCCGTGCGGGCCTGGTCCACCGTAATCTCGGCATCGCCCGCAGCCTGCGCATGCGCCGTGCCAGCCGCGAACAGGGGCGTGGCCATAAGGCCGCCCGCCACACCCGCACCCATGAACCCACGCCGGCTGAACGCTGCTGCCAGCCGTGCGGCATCGTCATCCGGGATCAGTGGCTTTACGCTTGACGTCATTTTCCTCTCCTCGCCCTCGTCCACTTCTGTATCAGGGACGGAATACGAATTTCAGTTGTCTGGTCTGGCCCAGCAGGTTCTGCGGAATCGGCAGCTTGGCACAGGTGGGGCTGAGCACCGCATCACGCGCGCGTTCCGCCAGCGCGCGGTATGAGGGGTCGGACGCCATCTGGGCCTGTGTCTGCGGTGCGAACTCCACCAGTCGCGCCGTGCCGGTTCCATCCACGGTCACGACCAGATGCGCCACGAACTGGGCATAGTTGCGCGCGGCCGTATCTTCCGAATAACAGCGGCGCACCGCACTGCCGATCGCCTTCTGTTCCGTGGAACTCAGTGCGCTCGTGATATCCCCGTCCGGCGTGCCACCCCCATCGGGCGCACCGCCCTGCAGCGGGTTGGCGCGGGCCTTGGGCGGATGGGTCTGCTTCTGGTCCGCGCGGAAGGCATCAAGCGTCGCCAGCAGGGAATGCGTGTCGGGCACGTGCTTCTTCGTCTCGTTGGGCTGGGTCGTGCGTGACTGTTCCTGCACCTTTGGCGCCGCCGTGGGGTCCGGCTGAGCCGAAGGCGGCACGGGCGCATGCGCCTGCGCGGGAGCGGCCTTTGCCGGCGTTGGCGGCAGCTTCACCGCATCGGGCGAAGGCTGCTGCTCACGCGGCGGGGTCGGCGCGTCGGGCACCGGCTTTGGCGCCTGCTGCGGCGGTGGCATGGGTGGTGGTGGCGGCGGTGGAGGGGCTGCTTCTTCGTTGGGCTCCTTTTCCGGCGGGGTTGGCGCGGGGGGCGCCTCCTGCCTGACCGGCGCCGGGGCCGGGGCCGGCTTGGGCGCGGGTTTGTCACCCTTGTGCGGGGTGGATGTGCCGGTATCAGCGGCAAATTCCATCTCGACCGTGGGCGGCGGTGGCGGTTCGGGGGGAACCGGCACCGGCAGCCGGAGCAGCACGGCCAGCAGCAGGGCCACATGCAGCCCGCCCGATACCAGGACGGACCGCCGCATGAGGATACGTTCAGAGCGACGCGGTGGCACCACGATCAGACGGCTCCCGATATCACAGGTTCAGGTCAGTGGCCGCCGCCGGGCGGCTGCTGCGCAAGAAGGGCCACATGCGTAAACCCGCCAGCCGTGATCTGGCCCATGATCTGCATGACCCGGCCATAGTCGATGTGCGAGTCGCCGCGTACGAAGATACGGTGCTCGCGATCGTTCTGGGATGCGGCCTTCAGCTGGTCGACCAGCTGGTCCTGCGAGACGGGATCATCCCCCAGGTACAGATCGCCATTGGACCGGATCGAGACGGTGATGGGCTTGGTGTCGGTATTGACCGGCGCCGCATCGGTCTTGGGCAGGTCCACGTTCACGCCGCTTGTCATCATCGGCGCCGTCACCATGAAGATGATGAGCAGCACCAGCATCACGTCAACCAGCGGGGTGACGTTGATGTCCGCCATGGGCCGCCGCTTGCGCCGCCGCCCACGCAGGTCGCCCAGGCTCGCCCCCATGCTCAGGCACCCCTCTCTTCGGACTGGCGGGACAGGATGGCCGCGAATTCGGTACCGAAGGCATCCAGCCGGTCCTCGAACACGCTCATGCTGTTGCTGATCACGTTATAGGCGATCACCGCCGGGATGGCCGTGACAAGACCGATGGCGGTCGCGAACAGGGCTTCCGAAATACCGGGAGCCACGACCGACAGGTTGGTGTTGTGCATGGCCGCGATGGAACCGAAGGCATGCATGATGCCCCACACCGTGCCGAACAGGCCGATGAAGGGGGCCACCGGCCCGATGGTGGCCAGGAAGATGATCCACCGGTTCAGGCGGTCCATTTCCCGCGTGATGGTGATGGCCATGGCGCGGTTGACCCGGTCCTGCACGCCACCATGCACCAGGTCGATGCCGGAAATGCGCGATGACCGCCGCCATTCACCCATGGCCGCGCCAAACACCGCCGCCATGGGGTGGACGGGCTTGGCGCCGTCGGATTCGTACAGGTCCTCCAGGCTGCCGCCAGCCCAGAACCGTTCCTCAAAATCATTTCCCTGCCGGTTGACCCGGCGGATGGTCGTGAATTTGTCGAAAATGATTGCCCAGACAATCACACTGCAGGTCACCAGTCCGACCATTACCAGCTTCACGACAATGGATGCGTGCATGAACAATGCCCACATCGACAGATCGCCTGCTGCAGCCCCTAGATTTGCCGCGTTAACCGCTTGGTCCAAATATGCCTCCTGCCCACCTTGACCGTTCGCTCAAACACGAAGATTGCCCGTTTAGCAAGCCACGGCCAACCCGCTTTCCGCACAGCCTTGCATCACGGTCAACCCATGACACAAAAAGAACATGCCTCACGCATGCCTTGGTGGTGTTCAGGCTACCAGTGCGCCCAACAGATCACGCCAAGGAGGCGGAAATCGGGCAGCGCGCCCGTCAAGCGCCCGGACACAGGCCAGGCGGACATCCAGCGTGCCGCAGCCCGGTCCCTCCCCTTCCTTCGCGCCCACGCGGTGGAAATGCTGGATCAGGCGGCAGCTTGCCGCACCCAGTTCGGTCAGGCGAGTCGTGACGCGCACGATATCATCGAGCCGCAGCGGCGCGCGGTAGTCGATGGTGGCCTGCCGGACCACGAAGGCCAGCCCGTACTCGGCCAGCAGGTCGGATGCCGAACGCCCCTGCGCGCGGATGGCCTCGGTCCGGGCGCGTTCGGCCAGCCCCAGATAACGGGCATGGTAGACCACGCCCCCCGCATCCGTATCCTCGTAGTAGATACGGAAGTCGATATTATGTTCCACCATCAATCCCGTCCCCCAGCAGATCGCCCTGTCCGGGCGTGCGGGCGGGGGGCTGCAACCCAAGGTGCCGCCAGCCCCGCTCACCCAGCATGCGCCCGCGGCTTGTCCGTAGCACAAGCCCTTCCTGTATCAGGTAGGGCTCGATCACATCCTCGAGTGTATCGCGCGCTTCGGCCAGGGCAGCGGCCAGCGTCTCCACCCCGACCGGGCCGCCATGGTGATATTCCGCAATCCGGCGCAGGTAGCGGCGGTCCATGCCGTCCAGCCCCATCGAATCGACTTCCAGCCGTGACAGGGCGGCATCGGCCAGCGCGCGGTCGACCGGCCCGCGCCCCGCGCGCGCCACGGCGGCGAAGTCACGCACCCGGCGCAGGAGCCTGCCCGCGATACGCGGCGTGCCACGGGAGCGGCGGGCGATTTCCTCCGCCCCCTCCGGCGTCAGGTCGAATTCCAGCTTGCGCGCGCCGCGGGTCACGATCTGGCACAGTTCCTCGGGCGTGTAGAACACTAGCCGCAGCGGAATGCCGAAACGGTCCCGCAGCGGGGTGGCCAGCAGACCTGCGCGCGTGGTGGCCGCCACCAGCGTGAAGGGAGAGAGATCAATGCGTACGGAACGCGCGGCCGGTCCTTCGCCAATGATCAGGTCAAGCTGGAAATCCTCCATCGCGGGGTAGAGCACTTCCTCGATGGCGGGGTGCAGGCGGTGGATCTCGTCAATGAACAGCACGTCACGCGGCTGGAGGTTTGTCAGGATCGCCGCAAGGTCGCCCGCGCGCTGGATGACCGGACCGGATGTGGCGCGAAAGCCCACACCCAGTTCACGCGCCACGATCTGGGCCAGCGTGGTCTTGCCCAGTCCCGGCGGCCCGTGCAGCAGCACGTGGTCCAGCGCATCACCGCGCTGGCGGGCGGCGGCGATGAAAATGGCCAGATTCTCCCGGCTGGCCTTCTGGCCGGTAAAGTCATCGAGCGTCTGTGGCCGCAGCGTGCCCTCGCTGCCATCTTCCTCGCCCCTGCGGGCGTCGATCTCACGTTCCGGCTGATCGCTCATCGGGCCAGTTCCTTCAGCGCGTCACGGATCACGATATCAAGGTCCACCTGTCCCTCATGCCGCCCGATCACGCGTTCCACCACCGGCATGGCCTCCCCACGCCTGAAGCCGAGACCGGAGAGCGCCAGCACCGCATCCGCCGCAATGCTGCGGGGTACAGGGGCGGTAATGGTCACGCCCGGAATAACCCCGCCCGCGGGCAGGCCGGTAGGCATGCCCTCGCACTTGTCACGCAGTTCGGTCACGATGCGCTGGGCCAGACGGGCGCCCACACCGCCCGCGCGGGTGAGCATGGTCCTGTCGCCCGCACCGATGGCAACCATAAGCTCCGGCGGCGGCAGGACCGACAGGATGGCCAGCGCCACCTTCGCCCCCACCCCCTGCACGGTGGTGAGCAGACGGAACCATGAGCGTTCGGATGCCTCGGCAAAACCATACAGCAGGATCGCATCCTCCCGCACCACGGTCTCCACCAGCACAAGCGCCAGTTCCGGCGGCTGGGGCAGCGCCGCCAGCGTGCGGCTGGAAGCCTGCACCAGATAGCCGACCCCGCTTACATCAATTACGCAGCGATCGGCCTCCACCTGCGCCAGCAGGCCGCGCAGCTGGGCGATCATGCCATCCTCGTGGCGCGGGCAATGTGGGCCGCACTGGTGCGGTGATGGGCGTGGCAGATGGCCACGGCCAGCGCATCCGCCGCATCGGCGCGCCGGAGCAGGGCAGTCGGCAGGATACGGCGTACCATCATGCTGACCTGTTCCTTTGTCGCGGCCCCCGTGCCCACCACCGCACGCTTGACCGTTTTCGCCCCGTATTCGGACACGGGGATATCCAGCAGCATCGGCACCAGCAGCCCCACGCCACGGGCATAGCCCAGCTTCAGCGTGGCAGCGCCATTGCGGTTGACGTAGGTTTCCTCCACCGCCGCTTCATCGGGGGCAAAATTGCGGGCCAGTTCCAGCAGCGCATCATGCAGGTGCCGCAGGCGCTCGGGTACCGAAAGCGCCGAGTCGGTTGCAATCACCCCGTCAGCCACATGGGTCAGCCGGTTGCCCTGCGCCGTTATCATGCCCCAGCCGGTAAAGCGCAGGCCAGGGTCAATGCCAAGGATGCGGACCACCGCCCGGCTCAGGCCGAAAGCTTTTCGGCCACGTCGTCCGGCAGGTCGAAATTGGCGTACACGGCCTGCACGTCATCATGGTCTTCCAGCGTGTCGATCAGCTTGAATACGCTGCGGGCCTTGTCCTCATCCAGTTCCACCGTATTGCCCGGCCGCCAGTCCAGCTTGGCCGAAGCGGGTTCGCCAAAGCGGGTTTCCAGCGCGTCGCGCACGGCAAAGAACGATTCAACCGGGCAGGTCACTTCGTGCAGGCCATCCACGGTCTCGACATTCTCGGCCCCGGCTTCAAGCCCGGTCTCGATCAGGTCGTCCTCGCTCGCGGCATCCAGCGGATAGGTGATCACGCCCAGCCGGGTGAACATGAAGGAAACCGAGTTCGTCTCCCCCAGCGAACCGCCATGCTTGGAAAACGCGGCCCGCACGTCCGATGCAGTGCGGTTGCGGTTGTCGGTCAGCCCTTCCACGATCACGGCCACGCCGGCGGGACCGTAGCCTTCGTACCGGACTTCGGTATAGTCATCACCGCCACCGGCACCCGATGCCTTCTTGATCGCGCGCTCGACCGTGTCCTTGGGCATGTTGACTTCACGCGCGGCGGAAATGGCGGCGCGCAGGCGCGGATTCATGGCCGGGTCGGGCATGCCCTCGCGCGCGGCCACGGTAATTTCACGAATGACCTTGGCAAACTGCTTGGCCCGCTTGGCGTCCTGCGCGCCCTTGCGGTGCATGATGTTCTTGAATTGGGAATGACCCGCCATCGTTCGTACCTGAATCCTGTATCGCTTCTTGTTCGTGCCTGTCCGCCATGGGCGGGCTGGTCAGACCAGCCGCCCGTGGCAGTGCTTGTATTTCCTGCCCGACCCGCATGGGCAGGTGGCGTTGCGCGAGACCTCGCCCCAGCTGGACGGGTCATCGGGCATGATCGCGGCCGCGCCGATCGGGGTGGCCATGGCCGGGTCGGGCTGGCGGCCCGTGGCATCGGGCATGAGCCCGGGGCCCGGCTCGTTCTCCAGCCCCGGCACCTCGGGATCGGAATGGATTTCAGCCACGCCAGCAAAGGGGTTGTCGATGGGCGGCGGCGCCATTTCCACCCGCGCCATGGTGCCGGTCACGCGCACGCGCAGGTGGTCGAGCATGGCATGGAACAGTTCGAATGCCTCGTGCTTGAACTCGTTGAGCGGATCCTTCTGCCCGTAGGCGCGCAGGCCGATGCCCTGACGCAGCTGGTCCAGTGCAAGGAGATGTTCCTTCCACACCGCATCAAACGTGGTGAGCAGCACCTGCTTTTCAACATAGCGCATGACCGAGGGGCCGAAATTCGCAGCCCTGCTGGCCTGTGACTGCGCCGCCGCCTGCTCGATCCGTTCGGTCACGACGGTCGCGTCCACGCCATCTTCCTTCGCCCATTCCGCAATGGGCAGCGTCAGGTTGAGCGTGGTCTGCACGTCCTGCGCCAGTTCGTCCTTCAGCCACTGTTCAGGGAAGGATTTTTCCGGAATGCGGCGCGCCACCATGTCGTGGATCACGTCCTCGCGCATTTCGGTTATGATGGGCGAGACATCTTCCGATGCCATGTATTCCCGGCGCTGGGCATAGACTTCCTTGCGCTGGTCATTCATCACGTCATCATATTTGAGCGTGTTCTTGCGCATGTCGAAGTTGCGGGCCTCGACCTTCTTCTGCGCGCGCTCCAGGGCCTTGTTGATCCACGGGTGGACAATGGCCTCGCCTTCCTTCAGGCCCAGCTTCTGCAGCATGTTGCCCATCCGGTCCGTGCCGAAGATACGCATGAGATCATCTTCAAGCGAGATGAAGAAGCGCGAATTGCCCGGATCGCCCTGCCGCCCCGCGCGACCGCGCAGCTGGTTGTCGATGCGGCGGCTTTCATGCCGCTCGGTGCCGATCACATACAGCCCGCCCGCCTTGCGCACGATATCGTGATCGCGCGCTACGCTCTCCCGCAGTTCCTGCTCGCGCCGGGCGCGTTCCCCGGGATCCTCGATACCGGCAAGGCGCTGGTGGATCAGCATGTCCACATTGCCGCCCAGCTTGATGTCCGTGCCGCGCCCGGCCATGTTGGTCGCAATCGTGATCGCCCCCGGCGCACCGGCCTGGGCCACGATCTCGGCCTCCAGTTCATGGAAGCGGGCGTTGAGCACGTTATGCTTGATACCGTTCTGACGCAGGAGCGAGGAGAGGTATTCGCTTTTCTCGATCGAGGTGGTGCCCACCAGCACCGGCTGGCCGGATGTCGCGCTGATGTCCTTGATCAGCCCGGCCACCGCCTCGTATTTCTCACGCGCGGTCAGGTAGACCTCATCATCATCGTCCTTGCGGGCGACAGGCAGGTTGGTCGGGATCTCGATGACCTCGAGCTTGTAGATATCCGCAAACTCGTCCGCTTCCGTCATGGCCGTGCCGGTCATGCCGGACAGGCGGGGATACATGCGGAAATAGTTCTGGAAGGTGATGGAGGCCAGGGTCTGGTTTTCCTGCTGGACCTCCACATGCTCCTTGGCTTCCAGCGCCTGGTGCAGGCCATCGGAATAGCGGCGGCCTTCCATCATGCGGCCGGTGAACTCGTCAATGATGATCACCTTGCCGCCGCGCACGATGTAATCCACATCCCGCGTGAACAGCGTATGGGCACGCAGCGACTGCTGGACGTGATGGATCACCGCCACGTTCTGGCTGTCATACAGGCCGCCATCATGCAGCACGCCCGCGCCCCGCAGCAGGTCCTCCACCTGTTCCGCACCCTTTTCCGTCAGGATGACGGAGCGGAACTTTTCATCCTTTTCATACGCTTCGGGGTCGGCCACCAGCGCGACCATCACCTCGTCCACCGCGCGATAGAGGCTGGAACTGTCCTCCGCCGGGCCGGAGATGATGAGCGGGGTCCGCGCCTCATCGATCAGGATCGAGTCGACTTCATCGACGATCGCATGGTGGAAGGGCCGCTGGACCATGTCTTCGACGCGGTACTTCATGTTGTCGCGCAGGTAGTCGAAGCCGAATTCGTTGTTGGTGCCGTATGTTATGTCGGCGCGGTAGGCGGCGCGGCGCTCGTCCTCGGGCATGTTGGGCACGACCACGCCGACACTCAGCCCCAGGAAATCGTAAAGCCTGCCCATCTGCTCGGCATCGCGGCTGGCCAGATAGTCGTTCACGGTCACGACATGCACGCCCTGCCCCGCCAGCGCGCTGAGATAGACGGCAAGGGTCGCGACAAGGGTCTTGCCCTCACCGGTGCGCATTTCCGCGATCTTGCCGTCATGAAGCACCATGCCGCCGATCAGCTGCACATCGAAATGGCGCATGCCCAGCACGCGTTTCGCGGCCTCACGGCAGACGGCAAAGGCCTCGGGCAGCAGGGCATCAAGCGTTTCCCCCTTTGCCAGACGGGCGCGGAATTCGGGCGTTTTGGCGGCAAGGGCGGCGTCGTCCAGCGCCTGGAACTGCGGTTCCAGCGCGTTGATCGCGGGTACACGCCGCTGATAGGATTTCAGCGCCCGGTCATTGGCGGTTCCGAACAGGGCGCGGGCAATACTGGCGAACATGAAGACCTTCCCGGAATGACAGTCCCGCCCGCCCGCGACGGACCGGCGGGTGCGGGGCAGGCTTGGCGGATAAAATTCTCGCGCGGAGACATGAGATAGGACCCACGCCGTCACGGGTCAACCGATGGACCGCAGGGCCCGGAAAGAAGCAGGGAGACAGCCATCTGGCATCCGGCCCTTGCAGGCTGGGCCGCCCTTCGCCATGATGGCCGCCAAACGCGTTCATAACTAGGGTTTTTTGCACATGCGGACTATCAGTCCGGCAAAGGCTGTCGCAACGATGGCCCTGCTTGCTTCCTCTTTCATTATTCCTCCTGCGCTTGCGGCCGGACCGGCGCCGGCCCCGGCCAAACCGGCCGCCACCGGCACGGCGGACCAGAATCCGCTGCTTGCCAGCGTGAACGGACAGGACATCCGTCTCAACGACGTGCGTCAGGCCATGGCCAGCATGCCCGAGCAGCTGCGCAAGCTGCCGGACACCATCATCGTGCCGATCCTGCTCAACCAGCTGGTCGACCAGCGCGCCATCCAGATCGCCGCCGCGAAGGCCGGGCTGGACAAGCAGCCCGACGTGCAGCAGCAGATGCAGCAGGCCGCGCAGAATGCCCTGCAGAATGCCTATCTCTCCGCCCAGGTGGCTCCCACGCTGACGGATGACGCCATCAAGGCGTATTACGACCAGAATTACGCCAACAAGCCCGGTGCGGAAGAAGTCCACGCCCGCCACATCCTGGTGAAGACCGAGGCGGAAGCCAACGACATCATCAAGCAGCTCAAGGGTGGTGCGGATTTCGGCCAGCTTGCCACCAAGCTGTCCACCGATTCCGGGTCGGCCAAGCAGAATGGCGGTGACCTGGGCTGGTTCAAGAAGGGCGACATGCTGCCTGCGTTCTGGGACGCGGCATCCTCCATGCAGCCCAACAGCTTCAGCCAGACGCCGGTGCACACCCAGTACGGCTGGCATGTGATCCAGGTGCTGGGCAAGCGTACCGCCCCCACCCCCACGCTTGACGCCATGCGCGACCAGATCCGCCAGAAGCTGATCCAGGACGGCGTGCAGAAGGCCGTGAGCAACGCCCTGACGCAGGTCAAGGTTGTCCGCTTCGGCCCCGACGGCAAGCCCCTGCCGGAAAACCAGCAGGGCGGCGCCCACTGACGCCGGAGCAGCCGCCGGGTGGCCATGCGCCGCCCGGTGGTGCCTGTCGCCCCATTTTTCCACCGCTGTCATTTCCAGGATCGTAACCGACCATGGCCAACGCCCTGCCCGTCTCCCCTCTTGCCCGGTCCCTGCCCGAACTGCCACCGCTGGCGGGCGTGCGCTTTGGCGCGACCGAAGCGGGTATCCGCTACAGGGGGCGTACCGACCTGGTGATGGCGGAGTTCGCACCGGGCACGACGGTGGCCGGTGTCTATACCCGCAGCAAATGCCCCGGCGCACCGGTGGACTGGTGCCGCGCCGCCATGGCCGATGGCCGGGCACGGGCACTGGTGGTCAATGCGGGCAATGCCAATGTCTTTACCGGTCGCGCGGGCTTTGAGGCGACACAGGCCAATGCGGCCGATGCCGCCCGCCTGGTGAACTGCGCGGCGAGCGAGGTATTCCTCGCTTCCACCGGGGTGATCGGTGAGATCCTGCCCTACCAGAAGATTTCAGCCGCCCTGCCGGGACTGTACGCAAAGCTGTCCGACCATGGCTGGGCCGATGCCGCGCGTGGCATCATGACAACCGATACCTTCCCCAAGGCCGCGACCCGCACCGCGCGCATCGGCGCCACAACCGTGCGCATCCAGGGCATTGCAAAGGGCAGCGGCATGGTCGCGCCCGACATGGCCACCATGCTCGCCTTCGTGGCAACCGATGCAAAACTGCCCGCCAGCGTGATCCAGGCGCTGCTGGATGATGGCGTCAACCGCAGCTTCAACTGCATCACGGTGGATTCGGATACGTCCACCTCAGACATGCTGCTGCTGTTCGCAACAGGCCAGGCAGGCAATGCCGAAGTGAGCGACGCGAATGCGCCGGAACTGGCGGAATTCCGCATGGCCCTCGATTCCCTGCTGCTGGACCTTGCGCTGCTGGTCATCCGTGATGGCGAAGGCGTGACCAAGATGATGCACATCACCGTCACGGGCGCGGTGTCCGATGCCTCTGCCCACCGCATTGCCATGGCGGTGGCCAATTCCCCGCTGGTCAAGACCGCCGTGGCGGGGGAAGACGCCAACTGGGGCCGCGTTGTCATGGCGGTAGGCAAATGTGGCGAACCGGCCAACCGCGATACGCTTTCGGTCAGCATCGGGGGGACCTGCATCGCGCAGAACGGCACCGTGGTTCCGGATTATGACGAAACCCCCGTGGTCGCCCACATGAAGGGGCAGGAAATCGAGATCGCGATCGATATCGGCCTGGCCAACGGCACCGCCCAGGCCTGGGGCTGCGACCTGACCCATGGCTATATCGACATCAACGGCTCCTATCGCAGCTAGGCCCGTGGGGGCTGGCATGCGGCAGGCGCTTTTTTACAGTTCCGTTCCGGCCTGAGCAGTGGCATTGCTGTGCTGTTGAACCCCGATGGCAGCCACACAGGAACGCCCTGCATGACGAACCCGTTTTTTCGACCCGCCCCCAACCCGCAGGCTATATGGACCTATGCCGGGTTCTGGATGCGGGTCGTGGCCTATCTGATCGATTCCGTCGTGCTGTGGGTGGTGCTGGCCCTGCTGGGGATGCTGCTGGTGCCGCCCAGTCTTTCGGTCTCGATATTCGATCCGCAACCGACAGGCGGAAGCGGGGGGGATTACCGCATTTCCTACATCCAGCCGGCGGATTACACCATCATCTCCACCATGCCCCACCTGCACTGGAATGGTAACGGGCTGTTCGAGATCATTTCCCTCATCCTGCCTGCCGCCTATTATATCCTGTGTGAATCGTCACGCGCGCAGGCCACGCCGGGCAAGCTGCTGTGCGGCATGCGGGTGACCGACCTGCAGGGCAACCGCATCACGGTTCCCCGCGCCATGGGCCGGTATTTTGGCAAATACCTTTCCGCGTTCATCCTGGGCATCGGCTTTCTCATGGTCATGTGGACCGAGCGCAAGCAGGCCCTGCACGACATCCTAGCGGGTACATGCGTGATCCGCCGCCAGCCACGCGCCCAGGCGCCCCAGCCCGCGCAGTGGAACTGAACACGGCAAAAAAGACCGGCACCCGGTGCAACCCTGCCGTCTTTTGTAATCTTTTGCCCTGATATTGCATGATATTGCATAGACCCCGGTTACATTCAGGGCAGACCACCGCAGCGCTGCGCGTGGATGTTTTACCGTTACCGCAGGGAGCCCGGACACACCACGCCGGGCATCGCGCCATTTGAAGGAGGTGAACATCGGCATGTCGGCCCATTTCATGACTACCGCCCGACCCGTCCCCACGCATGGTGGACGGTATGGCGGCATAGCACGCGCACTGACCGTGCGCGTACTGGCAGCCTTCATGCTTGCATTCCTGCCCTGGATCGCACAGGCCCGCGCGGCGGACACGACCCCCGCGCAGGCAACCGGGCAGGTCATCACCGCCCAGCAGGCCCAGCAGGTCCTGTCCGTCATGAACGACCCGCAGAAGCGGGAGGAATTCACCCGCACGCTCGATGCCATTGCCAAGGGCCTGCCCGCGCAGCAGATTGCACCGACACCCGCCCCCGCCCCTGCGCCCGCCAAGAAACCGGCCGCTGCCGCCGATGTGGAGCTTGAGCCGGACAGCATCAGCACCGAAGCCATGAACGAACTGACCCGCGCGCGCGATCTGGCGTTGCGGCAGGGCGAAAATTTCATGGCGCTGTTCAAGGACCTCGCCTTTGTGGGGCGCTGGGTCCATTCCATGGTGAGCAGCACGGATTCGCGCCAGATCCTGCTTGATGCGCTGACGCGCGCCAGCCTGATCTTCATCTTTGCCCTTGTGGCCGAGCGCGGGCTGTCCATCGCCATGCGCAAGCCGCTGGCCGGTGTGACCGCGCGCGCGGTGGCGACCGAGGCACGGCTGAACCGGCGCATCAATACCGAAGAGCGCGAGGAGGACCAGCCTGCCCCGCCGCCTGCCTCCACCGCCGATGCCCAGGCGGAACAGCAGACCGAGCAGACCCGCCAGCAGGATGACCGCCAGAAGCACGAGACGCTGCGCATCATCACGCGCATCCCTTATTCCCTGCTGCATTTCCTGATCAAGCTGCTGCCCGTGGCCCTGTTCTTCGGGCTGGGCTATGGCGGTTCGGTCCTGCTGACATCCACCCACCAGGCCGAGATGGTCACGATCACGCTGACCAATGCCTATGTGATCGCGCGTGTGATCTACCTGCTGCTCGAGACGGTGTTCGTGCCGCATTCCCCCACCATCCGCCTGTGCAGCGCGTCCGACGCGACCGCGCGCATGGTCACCCGCTGGTGGAATTTCCTGGTGGCGGCGCCGTCCATCGTGGTGTGCCTGTCCACGCTGGGCGGCGTGTTCGCCATGCCCGCGCGCGGCACGGAAGCCATCATCCGCGCCGTGGTGCTGATCGAGCATGTCCTGATCGCGATCTTCATCTGGCGCATCCGCCACCATGTGGGTTCGGCGCTCCAGCCCACGGCGCGGCTGCAGCAGAAGCCGTTCTGGATGTTCGTGGGCAGGATGGTCCGCTTCTGGTGGATCCCGGCCATGTTCTTCGACTTTGCACTGTGGCTGGTCTGGGCAACCCAGATCCGGGGTGGCTATGCGTGGATCCTGCGCACCCTGTCACTGACCATCGTGGTGATACTGGGCGCGCGCCTGCTGTCGGTGCTGGCCTTCAGCGTGCAGAACAGGCTGTTCCATGTGCCCGATGCCACGGAAAAGCGTTATCCCGGCCTGCAGGCCCGCGTGGATTACTATTACCCGATCGCGCGCCGGGTGCTGTCCGTCCTGCTGACCTTCATGACGATCGTGCTGCTGGCCCAGTCCTGGGGGCTGCCCGCCATCCGCTTCTTCGTGCATGGCTCGCTGGGTACCAAGATCGTGGGCGCGATGCTGACGATCATGATCGCCTACACCACCGCGATCGTGGTGTGGGAAGTCGCCAATGCCATGCTGCAGAACCAGATCTCGCGCTTCGAGACATCGGAACAGGCCTCCCGCGCGACACGGCTGCGCACGGTGCTGCCGATCATCCGCACGGTGCTGCTGACCTTCATCATCATCATCGTGACCGTGACCACGCTGTCACAGATCGGCATCAACGTGGCCCCGCTGCTGACCGGTGCCGGAATCATGGGTGCGGCCATCGCCTTTGGTTCGCAAAGCCTGGTCAAGGACTTCATCACCGGCTTCTTCATGCTGGTCGAAAACGCGATGCAGGTGGGGGACTGGGTTACGGCGGGCAGCGTTGCGGGCACGGTGGAACACCTTTCCATCCGCACCCTGCGGCTGCGCGCGGTGAACGGGGACCTGCATATCATCCCGTTCTCGTCCGTCACATCGATCGCCAATACCTCGCGCGATTACAACCTTGTCGTGGTCAGTTTCATGCTTGACCTGTCGGAAGACCCGCATCGCGTCGCCGCGATCCTGAAGGATGAACTCTCAAGCCTGCGCAAGGACCCCGTATTCGGCCCGCTGATCAAGTCGGACTTCTCCTTCCTGGGTGTGGAGCAGGCCGATGGCAACGGTGCCAAGTTCCTTGGCTCCATCCGCACGGCGGCGGGCGCCAAGTGGAAGGTCTACCGTGAATACTACAGCCGGCTGAGCGCGCGCATGGTTGCGGAACAGGTGAAGTTCCCGATCCCGACCTCCGTCAACCTGCTGGCCAATGGCCCAATGGGCGCGCTGCGCATGAACATGGAGGAAAACCCGAATGCCGTGCTGGCCGCCCATGCCGCACAGACCGGGACAGAAGATGCGGAAACCGGAACCGCGGGCAATGACACCCAGGCCGCCAGCCCCGCGCCGCAGGGCAAGGGGGACGGCAGTGCCGGCACGGGTCATGCCCCGTCCCATGACTGACCGTACCCCCACGCTGCTGGCGCGGCTGGAATCCCCCCTGCGCATGGACGGCTTTGCCTTCGTGCCGGCGGGGGAAATGCTGCCCCTGCTTGAACAGTACGGGCTGCGTGACTGGTCCAGCTTTGCCGCAAGCTGGAACCGGCTGGGGCTGGACCGCTACATGGCGGATGGCGGGCGCTACCGCCGCCGCCGCCATGCCACCTTCGCCATCAGCGCGCAGGGCATCCGGCGCAAGAAGCATCAGCCGCATTACCAGAGCCGGGACTACAACGAACTCAATGGCGGGATCGAACGCTGGTTCCGCGCCATGGAGCCCGAGACAGGAGAGCACCCGGCGCTGCACGCCATACTGCGGCTCATGCACCGGATCGTGACCGACATGAGCGATCCGGCCCACATACCCGATGTATGGCATACCGAAATCCACCAGTTCCGTATCGAGGCACTGGACAGCACGCCGGGCCAGCCCACCCCCGAAGGGCTGCACCGCGACGGCGTGGACTGGGTGATGGTGGTCATGATCCGCCGCGAGAACGTGATGTCCGGCGAGACCACGATCCATGACCTGCAACGCACCATGGTGGGTGGCTTCATGCTTGACCAGCCACTGGATACGGCGGTGGTCAACGACAACCGCGTCTATCACGGGGTGACGGCGGTACGGCCGCTTGACCCCGCGCGCCCGGCCTACCGTGACGTACTGGTCGTGACGTTCCGCCACCAATGAACACCCCCCCTGCGGGGCGGACCGGCGCATGGCGGCATTTCTGTGCGCTGGCCGTCGGGACCATGCTGGCTATGGGGGCCGGGCTCTACCTGTTCATCGTGACGGTGGACCCATGGGATGCGCTGCCATATTCCCCCCCGCTGGCGCGCATTCCCGTTACATCCAACGCCCGCTACACCATGCCTGCCCTTGCACGGAACCCACGCTTCGATTCCGTGGTGCTGGGCACGTCGACCAGCAGGCTCATGCAGCCCGCCATCCTGGACCGGGCGCTGGGGGGACACTTCCTCGACATGGCCATGAACAGTGCAAGCCCGTGGGAGCAGGGACGCCTGCTGGACGCCTTCCTGCGTACCCATCCCGCCCCGCGCACCGTCATGATCGGGGTGGACGCCGCATGGTGCCATGAACGCCCCGGCAGCCTGACATCACCCAACCGCCCCTGGCCGGAATGGATGTACGGCCACCCCGCATGGCGGGGCTACCTGCACATGGCCAGCCTGTATGCCCTGCAGGAAGCCGCCAACCAGTTCCTGTGGCTGGCCGGGCACAAGGCACAGCGCTTCGGCACGGACGGCTATGCCAGCTTCGTACCGCCGGACAGCCGGTACGACCCCGCCCGCGTCGCCGCCATTTTTGCCCGCTGGGCCCCGCCCGACAACACACCAGCCCCCCCCGGCATGGCCCGCACGCCACCCGCCAGCATGCGGCTGCTGGACTCCATGCTGGCGCGCATACCTGCCAGCACGCTCAAGATCCTGTGGTTTCCACCCGCATCGGCCACCCTGCACGGCACGGCGGGCAGCGTTGCCGCGGCACGGCTGCAGGCATGCAGGCTGGGCGTGAGGGCACTTGCCGCACGGACCCCCGGTACCTTTGCCCTTGATTTCAACCATGACAGCGCGCTTACGGAAAATCGTGACAGTTTCTGGGATCCGCTCCATTACCGCATCCCGGTGGCCCGGCGCCTGATGACTGACATCGCAACCGCCGTGAAGGACGGACGCGCACCCGATCCGGCGCTGGATATCCTGTATGCGCCGCCCATGCGGTAAGCGGGCGGGCGGGCATGGACGCAAAGCCATGCGCTGTTATCGCGGAGCCTCCCCGGCGGCGGGGCTTGTGCGGGACCGGTCATCTGGTATGGAAAAAGGACACCGTGACATGCCCGCCCCGTACAGGCACACCGATGGCATGGGGCAGGATCCGGGATCGTTTTGTGCAGGCCGCACCCGCGACCGGGCGGTCAGATTGCGGCACTGAGGTTGGAGAGGCTGGTGAAAACGTCCGTCAATGGTGCGCCGCAATGGCATCTTCAGCCCGAGGCGAACCGGACCCTTGTTACCCTATCGGGAAACTGGATCGCACAGGAAGGACGTGTTCCCGCCTTTCCCGAGAGCGGACTGAAGGACGTGCCGCAGGGCGCACCGCTTGAATTCAGCACCGAACAGCTTGGCAGATGGGATACATCGCTGATCAGTTTCCTGTGGGAACTCAAGCGCAGCGCGCGCGAAGCGCATGTCGATGTCCACATCGACACGCTGCCCGCATCCGCCCACAAGCTGCTTGACCTGCTGCCCGAAATCCCGCCCACCCCGGAGCCCCCGCCACATCATGCCTTCGCGCCGGTGGCGGCGGTGGGGCAGTTCACGCTCGATACGCTCAACGAAGTGGGCTGCGTGAGTGAGATGGGAGCCGCCGCCGCGCGCGGTGGCATTGCCGCCCTGGTGGGGCGCGGGATGATGCGCACCGTCGATCTCATGTCCGATCTTGCCGCCGCCGGCCCGTCAGCGCTGCTGATCGTGGGGGTGGTAAACTTTCTGGTCGGCGCGATCCTGGCCTTTGTCGGTTCGGTGGAACTGCACAAATTCGCGGCCGACATCTATGTCGCAAGCCTTGTGGCCATTGCCATGGTGCGTGAGATGTCGGCTGTCATGACCGCCATCATCATGGCGGGCCGCACCGGTGGCGCCTATGCCGCGCGCATTTCCACCATGCAGGCGAACGAGGAAATCGACGCGCTGCAGGTATTCGGCATTCCCGTCGCCAGCTACCTGATCCTGCCCTCCGTGCTGGCGCTGGGCTCCACCATGCCGCTGCTTTATCTGTATGGCTGCCTGATCGGCATGCTTGGCGGGTTTGTCGTCTCGTTCATCATGCTGCATGTCTCGCCGCTGGGATACTTCCACGAAACGCTGCAGGCGCTGCCACTGGACCAGTTCACCTTCGGCTTCATCAAGAGCCTTGTGTTCGGCGTCTTCGTGGGGCTGACAAGCTGCCGTATCGGGCTGAAGGCGGGACGCAGCGCCGCCGATGTGGGCATTGCCGCGACCAAGGCCGTGGTGGTCGGCATCGTGGGGGTGATCGCCCTGGATGCCGTGTTCGCGGTTATTGCCAACGTGATCGGGATCTGACCGCCATGAACGACCTGCATAACCAGATGCCCTCCACCAACGATGATCGTCCGGTCATGATCACGGCCAACGACGTGACGCTGGCCTTTGGCCCCAAGGTGATCCAGCACGATGTGTCCTTTGAGGTGAAGCGCGGCAGCATCTTCGCCGTGATGGGGGGGTCGGGCTGCGGCAAGAGCACCCTGCTCAAGAGCATGATCGGCCTGCTGCGCCCCACCGGGGGCCGCTACATGGTGGAAAAGGACAATTACTGGGCAGGTGACGACGCAAGCCGCGTGCGCATCGGCCGGCGGTTCGGCGTTCTGTTCCAGAGCGGTGCGCTGTGGAGTTCCATGACCGTGGGCGAGAACGTGGCCCTGCCCATGCAGATGTTCACCAGGCTGGAACCGTCCGTCATCCGCCAGATGGTGGAGCTCAAGCTGGGGCTGGTGGGCATGCTGCATGCCATTGACCAGTACCCCTCCGAACTGAGTGGCGGCATGCGCAAGCGCGCGGGGCTGGCGCGCGCCATGTCACTGGACCCGGATATCCTGTTCTTCGATGAACCCTCGGCGGGGCTGGACCCGATCACCTCCGCCCGGCTGGACGAACTGATCCTGAACCTGCGCGACGGGCTGGGGGCCACGATCATCATCGTGAGCCATGAACTGTCCAGCCTGTTCCATATCGCGGATGACGGCATCTTCCTGGATGCGGACCAGAAAACCGCCATTGCCCACGGATCCCCCGTATGGCTGCGTGACAACTGCACGGACCCGGTGGTCCATGCCTTCATGCACCGTGAACAGCTGGACAGTTCCAGCTCCCACGGAAACGGGTAAGCCTGATGGCCGACAGGCAGACGCTTATCGGCGCGGCCGTTCTGGGTGTGGGGGCTATCGCGCTGGCCGTACTGGGGGTGACGGGCTGGCTGCCCATACCCGGGCGCAGCACCGAAGCGGTCGTGGTGTTCGAAAGCCCGACCAACGGGCTGGACATCGGCTCGCCCGTCAACTTCCGCGGGGTGCCGGTGGGTGCTGTCGAACGCATTACGGTGCGGGTGGACCCGGTGGACCACCATACCTACATGCCGGTCTATATCCTGTTCGACCCGGCCCACGCACCGGGGCGTGGCGACCTGCCGCCGCTACCCGAACTGCTGGCCAGCGGGCTGCGGGCCGACATGGTGCTGCACAGCCTGGTAACCGGCCAGACCGAACTTGACCTCGACCTGGACCCCGGCACGCAGCAGCGCCTCCATCCCGACCTGACGGACATGCCGGAAATTCCCATGGGGCAGACCGCGCTGCAGCAGCTGGAAGCCTCTCTGGTCTCGACTTCCGTCCAGCAGCTTCACCACGACATGGTAACGGCACTTGCCAGCATCCGCATGCTTGCGGCGGACATGAACCGTGACATGCCCGGCATGATCGCCAGCATCCGCGCCACATCCGCGGATGCCGATACGGCGGCCAGCCAGATCCGCGCCGCCATTACCGATGTGGCGGATCGTGCCAGCGTGACCATCAACCGGCTCGACCAGCTGATCACCGCCAACAACCGCCAGTTCGTGGGCCGCCGCGCGGAACTGCTGGCGCTTATCGACAATACGCACCACACCATGGCACAGGCGCGCGAAACCCTGGCCAGCCTGCGCGCCCTGACCGACCCCCAATCCCGTGACAGGCTGAATCTGGACGCTACGATGCGTGATGTTATGGAAGCAGGTTACGGGCTGCGCGGATTCGCCACTGAAGTCGAAAGTAATCCGCAACTTCTGCTGATGGGACACAACCAATGAAAACGCGCCAGCCCGCCGCCCCTTCCCGCCATCCGTCCCTGCGGGCGGCGGGTGGACTGATGCTCTGCGCCGCCATGCTTTCGGCGTGCTCCTCGGCGCCGGTGCGCTTCTATACCCTGGGCGCGCCCGCCGTGGCCGTAGGGGCGCAGACCACCGCCACCACCCCCATTACCGACAGCACGCCGGTGATCGAGGTCGAGCGTGCCCGCCTGCCCGATTACCTGGACAGCCAGGACATCATGGTCCGCAACGGCCACGAGATCGAGCGCAGCGGGCTGGGCCGCTGGGCCAGCCGCCTGTCGGTGGGGGCCACGGACCTGATCACCGCACGCCTGGCCCAGAAATGGCCGGACCTGTTCGTGACCGACCAGCCGCAGCCCGACCGTCCCACCTGGCGCCTGCAGCTCAATATCAGCAGGCTTGACGTCAGCCGTGATGGCCAGTCGGCGCTGAATGCGGACTGGGCCATCATTCCGCAGGACCCGCGCGCCTCCATCCTGCGCAACCGCACCACCATCGTCACGAATGGCAATACGGCCAGCAACGCCAACATCGCCAGCGTCACGGAAAACCTGCTCAATGAACTGACCAGCCGGATCGAGGCAAGCTGGCCCGGCCCCGGCCAGACGGCAGCCACCAGCCAGCACCATCGCAGCCACAGCTGACCTCCCGCCATCCGAACAGGGCGGGTCCCCTGTCACTCCGGCAACATACCGGTTTGCGGGGGAATCGCGGGCACCCGTCCGTGCCCGGCCCCGGTCAGGGGGAACCTTCGGGCCGGACGGGCATTGGGTGGGCAGCCCTGCGCAACCAGCCGGAGTAGCCGTCATGCCATCTGCCCCATCCGCTTTTCGTGCCCGGAGCACCATTCTGGCGGCCATGCTTGCCATCATGCCGGGCGCGTGGGCAGGGGCGCAGACCGGGCCGGTCATACTGGCCCAGCATCCGGGCACCGAACTGGACCGGCAGGCCCGGACGCTTGTGGCCCATGACCTGCTGGATGCCGCGGACAGCCAGGAACGCCCGGTCCTGCTGACCGGATCGGGGCCGGTATCAAGCGATCCACGGCGCATGGCGCTGTTCGTGCAGGTGCAGTCAGCCAGCCTGTGCGGCTCGGCAGGATGTTCCACCTCGGTCTACCTGCGCAACGGGCGCAGATGGACGCGGGTGCTGGATTCCGTAAGCGGGCCGATCACCATTACCCCGCAGGTTCATGGCGGCATGCATGACCTGCTGGTCGACAGCACGGACCGCTGGATCTGGAACGGCACGACCTATACCGATACCCAGGCCACATCCCAGCCCATGCCGCCAGAACGGCCATAACCGGGCGGCCTGCGGGGCATCCGGCCATTATCGGCATGCCAGCCAGCCATTACCTGACCATGGCATTGATGCGCGGAGGCCACATGGCTGCCCACATGCCCTGACGGTGCATTGCCACACGCAGATACCGGGCGCCGGAATGACTGGTTTTGGGAGAAAATGGAGCGGGTGAAGGGAATCGAACCCTCGTATGCAGCTTGGGAAGCTGCCGTTCTACCATTGAACTACACCCGCATGCTGGCCCTCTATACTGCACAAGCGGTCATGATGCAATCACCCCTCCCGACGGGCAGCAGTTGACGCACCCTGTCCTGATCCGCAATAAGCATGCATGTCCGGGTGCATGGAAACCCGGACCCTCGTGATTTGGTACGGCCGGCTTGCGGCGAGGTAAAACATACGCGCTAAAGAGGCCCGATACCGCTCTGTCAGGGTGCGGGCATCTGGTTTCCACGGTCGTGAACCGCGTCCCGGGCGGACCGGACTGCCGGGCATGAACCGGCGCTGGCCCTGCCCGCCCATTGTCCACCCTGTACACAGGAACTGCCACCAGACATGACTGACCAGCCTGATCCCAAATCCTTCCGTCCGGCCACCCGCCTGCTCAACGCGGGACTTGAACGCACACCGTACGGCGAAACCAGCGAGGCGATGTTCCTGACCTCCGGCTTTGTGTACGACAGTGCCGAGCAGGCGGAAGGCACCTTTACCGGCGATGTGTCGCATTACCAGTACAGCCGCTTTGGCAACCCGACCGTAGCCAACCTGGAGCGCCGCCTGTGCGATGTGGAAGGGGCGGAGTCCTGCGTCCTGACATCAACCGGCATGGGTGCGGTGTCCTGCGCGCTGCTGGCGCAGGTCCGCGCGGGTGAGCGGGTCGTGGCGTCGCGCGCGCTGTTCGGTTCATGCCACTGGATCGTGGCCGAACTGCTGCCGCGCTACGGGGTGGAGACGGTATTCGTCGATGGCGGGGACATGGCAGCCTGGCAGGAAGCGCTGTCCAGCCCGACCAGCGCCGTTTTGCTGGAAAGCCCGTCCAACCCCATGCTCGACGTGCTTGACATCCGCATGATCTGCGACCTTGCGCACAAGGCAGGTGCGACCGTGATCGTGGACAACGTATTCGCGACACCGCTGTACCAGAAGCCGCTGGAACTGGGCGCGGACGTGGTCGTGTATTCATGCACCAAGCATATCGACGGGCAGGGCCGTGTTCTGGGTGGCGCCGTGCTGGGTTCGGCCAAATGGATGGATGAGGTACTGCGTCCCTTTGCCCGCAATACCGGCAATGCCATATCGCCCTTCAACGCATGGGTCATGCTCAAGAGCATCGAGACCCTGGCGCTGCGCGTGGATGCCATGACCCGCAACGCAGCGAAAGTGGCCGATTTCCTGGCAGATGCGCCGGGCATTGCGCGCGTGTTCTATCCGGGCCGCAAGGACCACCCGCAGTACGAACTGGCGAAGAAACAGATGTCGGGCGGCTCCACGCTGGTCGCCTTCGAGGTCGAGGGCGGCAAGGCTGGCGCCTTTGCCTTCATGAACGCGCTGCGCCTGATCTCGATTTCCAACAACCTTGGTGATGCACGGTCCCTTGTCACGCATCCGGCAACCACCACCCACATGAAGCTGCAGCCGGAGGAACGTGCCCGCCTTGGCATCACCGACGGTGCGATCCGCTTTTCCGTCGGGCTGGAAGATGCCGATGACCTGATCGACGATCTCCGGCGCGGCCTCGCGGCGCTGGGCAGCCGATAGTACGGGAGCACCGCCTTCATGAGCAAGAACAGGCCCTTCCCTCCCCCCGGTGGGGAAGGAACGGATTCCCCGCTGGGCGAGGCGATGGATAACGTCCCCTGTTTCGAGGCGGTGACGGAGGACGTGCGCGTGGTTGTCCAGACATTCTGGCTTGATGACCAGTCCGAACCCGATGAGCACCGCTACGTCTGGGCTTACCGGGTACGGATCGAGAACCACGGCACCGAACAGATCCAGCTCCTGCGCCGCAGCTGGCGCATTGTTGACGGGCAGGGGCGGATCGACCGTGTGGATGGCGATGGCGTGGTGGGCGAGCAGCCGCTTATCGACGCCAGCGGCAGTTTTGAATACATGTCAGGCGCCGCACTGGAAACGCCCACAGGCTTCATGGGGGGCATGTACCACATGATCCGCCCGGCCAGCCGCCAGCATTTCGATGTCAGCATTCCCGTCTTCAGCCTGGACAGCCCGCACCATCCGGCCATCCTCCATTAAGCCTTCCACACGGATTCCTCCCTGCGGCATGTCCGGGCCCGGACATGCCCATGCAACAAGAACCAACAGCATGACCTCCATTGACACCCGTCCCTCCCGCACGGAAGCAGAAGAAGCCGTACGGACCCTGCTGCGCTGGGCTGGCGAAGACCCCACCCGCGAAGGCCTGCTTGATACGCCGTCGCGCGTCGTGAAATCCTATGAGGAGTTTTTCTGCGGCTACGCGGAAGACCCGGTCGAGATGCTGCGCCGCACCTTCTCGGAAGTGGAGGATTATGACGAGATGGTCCTGCTGCGCGATATCCGCGTGGAGAGCCATTGCGAGCATCACATGGTGCCCATCATTGGCGTGGCGCACGTGGCCTACCTGCCACGCAAGCGGGTCGTGGGCATTTCCAAGCTGGCCCGCGTGGTGGACGCCTATGCCCGGCGCTTCCAGATACAGGAACGGCTGACGGCGCAGATCGCCAACACCATCAACGAGGAACTGCAGCCCTATGGCGTGGGCGTGGTGATCGAAGCCTCCCACCAGTGCATGACCACGCGCGGCGTGCACCGCCCGGGCGTGTCCATGGTGACCAGCCGCATGCTGGGCACGTTCCGCAGCAATTCCGACACACGGCGGGAGTTCCTGTCGATCCTGAACCGCCCGGGCATGACCGGCAGCGGGATCTGAGCAGATCGCTGCCGGCCCTGCGCCCGTGTGTCGGTAAGGGCCGGTTCCGGCAGCGTGATCCCTACAGCGAGATCTTGGCCCCCAGCACGGCAATGAACTGCGCCAGCCATGCCGGGTGCGCGGGCCATGCGGGGGCGG
The DNA here is from genome assembly GCF_021295335.1 of Komagataeibacter sp. FNDCF1. Lineage (NCBI taxonomy): Bacteria > Pseudomonadati > Pseudomonadota > Alphaproteobacteria > Acetobacterales > Acetobacteraceae > Komagataeibacter > Komagataeibacter sp. FNDCF1. Next base: position 2,104,158 of record NZ_JAIWOT010000001.1, read on the forward strand.
TCACCAGCATGCCATCCGTCACGGCGGCATCAATCGCGATATCCGCATAGACACCCCCGGCCAGTTCCACATCGGGACGGCAGGCGGGATAGGCCGAAACCCTGCGCCCTTCAATGATCCGGGCGGCCGCCAGCAGTTGCGCCGCATGGCAGATCGCGGCCAGCGGGCGGTCTGCAAAGGCGCGGACCAGCGCGATCACCCGCGGATCAAGCCGCAGGTATTCCGGCGCCCGCCCGCCGGGCACGATTAGCCCCGCATAATCGGCGTGGCTGATGGCATCGAAATCCGCATTGAGCACAAAGCGATGGCCCGGCTTTTCGCTATAGGTCTGGGCGCCCTCGAAATCATGGATGGCGGTCAGGACGTGCTCGCCCTTTTTGCGGCCGGGACAGACGGTATCCACCCGGTAGCCCAGCATGGCCAGCGCCTGGCAGGGCACCATGATCTCGTAATCCTCGACATAGTCGCCTGCCAGCAGCAGGAGCCTGGGTGCGCTCATTGTCGGTTATCCTTCGCTCTGGTCAGTCATGCGCCGCGGGCAGATGCTCACGCAGGCGGGGCATGAGTTCGACAAAATTGCAGGGCACATGCCGGCTGTCGAGCTGCCAGACCAGTATGTCGTCCCACCCGTCCTTCACCGCGCCGGAGGAGCCGGGCAGCGCGAAAAGATAAGTCCCGTTCGCCACCCCCGCCAGTGCGCGGGACTGGATGGTGGAGGTACCGATCTTCTGGTAGGACAGCATGCGGAACAGTTCGCCAAAGCCCTCGATCCGTTTCTCGATCACCTGTTCGAATGCTTCTGGCGTGACATCGCGCCCGGTCACGCCGGTGCCACCGGTGGAGATGACGACATCCACCTGGCTGTCCGCGATCCATCCCGCCAGGGTGGCAGCCAGTCGTGGCGCGTCATCGGGCACGATGGCGCGGGCGGCAACGACATGCCCCGCCGCCGTGATGCGCGCGGCCAGTATGTCACCCGACCTGTCCGTTTCCGGTGTGCGGGTGTCGGACACCGTCAGCACGGCAATGCGGACGGGCAGGAAGGGCTTTTTCAGATCAAGTCGTGACATGCCGCCATGTTCACCATTCCGGCAGCCGGACGTCAACGGCCCCGGTGGCGCGGTGCGTTACATTGCGGGAGATGATGCCGGAACCGAGTAATATATGAGAATAAACACGAAATTCTGATGTAATTGTGCGTTGCACAAAAAAACATGGCAGGGAATAACAACAGTCTACATAAATCTATTGCTATAACAAAAAAATCTCTTTACCGTTATTTTACAAAACATTAGTTTTTATATAATTCCTCGTCCAAGGTTTATAATCAGCATGAGATATGCTATCGATACGCGAATGACCAGAACACTGCTCCGCTTTTTTATGGCGTTCCCCCTGTTTCTTCTTGCCCTTTTCGCGGCGGGCGAAAGCGCAATGGCGCAGGCCATCCCGGGCGAGGGACAGGGCGTAGTGGGCGCGCAGCCCAGTCTCAATGTCAATTCACGCCGCAATGTCAGCGTGAATGATCCCGGCTCGTTTTTCAGCGCACCTTATGGCAACCAGCATTTCTTTGGTGACTGGGCCGGGCTGCAGCCCTTCCTGATCAAGCACGGCGTACATATCGAAGCCGACGTGCATGAGGAACTGGCAGGCAACTTCCGCGGGGGCGCCAAGCAGGGCGTGACCGATGCAGGCCAGGTCGGCGTCGAGATCGACATCGACTGGAACAAGCTTGCGGGTGCACCGAAGAATTTCTGGACCCATACCATGATCGTGAACGGCCATGGCCGTAACGCCAGCACGGATTACATCCACGATTCGCTTGCCGGCGTGCAGCAGATCTATGGTGCCCGTGGCAACGTGGTTGCCCATCTGGTCTACATGTATGCCGAACAGTCGCTGTTCCATAACCGGCTGGACATCAGTGCGGGCTGGATTCCGGTGGGCAGCTTCTTTGCCGCCTCCCCCCTGTTCTGTGACTTCATGAACGTGTCGATATGCGGTAACCCCGCACCGGGCAAATATGTACCGGGCGGGCGTGACTGGCCTTCGGGCAACCTGGGTGTGGTGATGCGTGTCATGCCCACGGTCGATACCTACATCATGGCCAGCATGTTCGCCGTATCGCCCCATTCCTACAACGGTGGCATTTCCGGCTGGTCATGGGCACAGAGCGGCCTTGGCAAGTTCTCCACCCCGGTGGAAATCGGCTGGCTGCCCGAGTTCGGCCGCAACCACCTGGCCGGTCACTACAAGGCGGGCTATGGCTACGACAATTCGCAGTATGATGATCTGTATTCGGACATCAACGGCAATTCCGCCGTGCTGACGGGCCAGCCCTTCCGCAAGCAGTCCGGTGTCAGCACCGCATGGTTCCAGGCTGACCAGATGATCATGCGCAATGGCACGGGCCCGACCAACGGCCTGATCCTGCTGGCAGGCTACATGTACACCTCGGGGAAGGTCTCGGCCATGAAGGACCATACCTGGGCCGGCCTGGTGGAAACAGGCGCGCGATGGGGCCGCCCGCTGGATACGGTAGGTGCGATGTTCCATTATTACGAGATGAGCCGCGCCTCCATCCTGCAGCAGGAATCCTCGGTGCTGGCCGGCACGCCCTTCCTGAATAACCAGTGGGGCAAGGTGTGGGGCATCCAGACGCATGAGAACGTGTATGAAGTGTTCTACAACATCCATACCGCGCGCGGCATGAGCTTCCAGCCCGATTTCCAGTACATCAACCGCCCTGGCGGAACCACGACCTACCACGATGCGGCGGTGATGGGCCTGCAGTTCAACTGCATCCTGTAACACACCCTTCATCAGGACGATCTTCCACGGTATGGGAAGCGGATCATGACCGATCACGCTTCCCTGCACCATCTGGCCCGCATGGCGCTGGCCGCCTATCCGCTGCACGATGCGCGCAGCCACCTGATTTCCATTTCCGAAAATGCGATGTTCCGTGTCGATACCGCGCAGGGCGCGCGGTACGCGCTGCGCCTGCATCGGCCGGGCTATCATGATGCGGCTGAAATCGGCAGCGAACTGGCCTGGCTTGATGCCCTGCATGCAACCGGGCTGGAAGTACCACATCCCGTGCCGGGTCTTGACGGTAGCCGCATCCGCACCCTGACCGGACCTGATGGCCTGCCCCGCCATGCCGTACTCTTTGCATGGATGGAAGGCACGGAGCCCACACCCGATATTGACCCGGTCGCCTTCAACCGGCTCGGTCACATCACGGCCCGGCTGCATGGCCAGAGCCGGGCATGGACACGGCCCGCAGGCTTCGTCCGCAAGGCATGGATACCCGCCACCATGACCGGCCCCGATGCACTATGGGGGCAATGGCGGGCGGCACCTGGCGTGGATGCATCGGCCCGCGACCTGATCACGCATTGCCTGGAACGTGTCGGGACGGAACTGGCGGCCTATGGCATGCAGCCGCACCGCTTCGGGCTAATCCATGCCGACCTGCGGCTGGCCAACCTGCTGGTCAGTGGCGCGCATACCCGCCTGATCGATTTTGATGACTGCGGGCTGAGCTGGTTCATGCAGGATCTGGCTGCAGCGCTGAGCTTTCATGAAGACCATCCGCAGGTTCCCCGCTGGGTCGATCACTGGCTGACAGGCTACGGCAGGCACGGGCAGCTGGATAGCGCTGACCTGGACATCCTGCCCGCCCTTGTCATCCAGCGCCGCATCCAGCTGCTGGCATGGACCGGCACGCACCGGAACACGCAGCAGGTGCAAAGCCTGGGCAAGGACTGGCCTGCCCGCACGCTGGACCTGTGCCGCGCGTGGGAAAGGGGCCGGTTATTGCGGGACATAGGCTGAACGCATTGCATTACTGAACAATGCAAATATCTGTTAATATTTTACCTGATAATTAGATATTTTTTTAATTCATCTCCGTTCGTAATCTGCGAAGATTACTTTTTGGAAAGGTTTCGGCCCTAACGTGGCATGGTAGCCATAAGTTCAATTTAATCAATTAAATGTGATTGTCAGAATCGGTTTTTCAGCCCGCTATGGCTTTTATGCCTCAATGCTGACATGTATGACGTCTATGTAATGTGTCGTTCGGTTAACAACCCGAGTCACCGGAGCAAGCCCAGTCCTTGGCACATAACGGAAAAACAGCAATGACCCCTGCAGTTGATACGATTGCGACTACCGCGGCCTCACCCGCCGTGGCCGCTGGCATGCCACTTGCACCGGACGATATTCCAACCCGGTCCCAGACCACGCGGATGATCTATTCCCGCCACCGCCGGGCATTGCGGGATTATGCCCGCAGCCTCGACAATACGGCCGACCCGTCCTGACCAGCCGCGCCATGGGCCCATCTGGCCCGGAACCTGCCGGACAGGCCACGACAAAAATCAAACTTTGACATCATTTTCCATTTTATCACGCCTTGCGTGCGCGTAGCGCCGCAATCGCCTGCCGGGTCGGGATGGTCAACTGGTCAGGCAGTTCATCAAAGGCGTACCAGCGCGGGCCTTCATGCCTGTCCGGCTCCATCAGCGCCGGCTCACCCTGCCATGATGTAACCAGATAGACCGGGGCAATCCAGTGATGTCCGCCTACGGCATCCATCTGCTCCACCAGGCACAGCAGGTCGTGCGCCTGTATGACAATCCCCAGTTCTTCATGGATTTCCCGTTCCGCCGCATGGGCCGTCGTCTCATACGGGTCCACCTTGCCACCGGGCAGCCCCCAGCACCCCGCTTCGGGCGCGCGCAGGCGGCGCAGAAGCAGGATGCGCCCATCGCGGTCGATGATGGCGGCGCCACAGCCCACGCGCGGGCCGGTCATTTCTGTCATATCTGCATCCTTTTCCTGAACGCCTGCTCCATACGACACGGGGGCACCCGAAGGCACCCCCATATCCTGCTGCCCCGACCGAATGGCGGACGGCAGTTGCCTCAGCGCGCGGCAGGCGGCCGGGCATTGGCGGTCGCCACGCGACGCCCCCACGAAATCAGGTCGCTCGTGCAGTCATCGCGGTCGATCACGCATTCGATCAGGGTCGGCCCTTCCGTGTTCGCAACGGCGGCGGCAATGGCCTTTTCCATTTCAGCGCCGGTCGTTGCACGGAATCCCTTGCCGTGGCCATCTTCGGCGTTGAACACGTTCATCAGACCCGCATAATCCCAGTTCTTGATGTTGTTGTATGGTCCATCATGAATCTGGACTTCAATGGTGTAGCCACGGTTGTTGATCAGGAAAATGATCACCGGCAGCCTGAGCCGCACCATCTGCGCCACTTCCTGCGCCGTCAGCTGGAAGGAACCGTCACCGATCATGGCAATGATCCGGCGCTCCGGCTCGGCCACGGCATAGCCGAAGGTGGCCGGGACGGACCAACCGATATGGCCCCACTGCATTTCCAGCTCCACGCGCGCACCACGCGGCAGCTTCATCTGCATGGCGTTGAACCACGAATCACCCGTTTCCGCGATAACCGTGGTGTTCGATGTCAGCAGGTTCTGGATCTGGCGCGCCATTTCCGGGCGCACCAGCGGCGCATCCGGGGCTGCCGCCGCCACGGGTGCGTGCGGTGTGCGGATGCGGCGGTATTCAACCAGTGTCGCATCCTTTTTGGGCTGGCCCTTTACCCGTTCAATCAGCGCGTCGATCACATCCCGCAGGTGAACGCCGTCAAAGGCCTTGCCGCCTGCCGCGATGTGGCGGCCATCCAGCAGGGCAACGTTCTCGCCCCTGGGCCAGGCGGTCCAGCCAACGGTGGAATAGTCATTGAAGACCGGGGTCAGGCACAGTACGCCGTCCGACCAGTCGAATATCTGCTGCGCCTTGGGGCTGCTGACATCCCCCCAGTAGGTGCCGATATAGGCCGGATGGTCTTCGGGGAAGAAGCTCTTGGCGGCAGCCATGGTCGCCACGGCGCAGCCCAGCGCATCGGCCAGGCGGATGGCGGCTTCCTCGCAGCCTGCGGCACGCAGGCGGCTGCCCAGCAGCAGCATCGGCTTCTTGCGGCTGGCAATGAAGCTGGCCAGTTCATCCACCGCCAGCTTCAGCGTCTGGGCGTCGGACGGCGCATCGGCCAGGATCGCGCCAACCGGGCCGGGACGCGGGCAGGGCTGGGAGGAGACATTGCACGCGATCTCGATATAGGCGGGCTTCTTCTCCCGCAGCGCGGTGCGGATGGCATGGTCGATCAGCACCGGCGCATCATCAGCCGAGGTGATGGAGACCGCCGCACAGGTCAGCCGTTTCGCGATTTCAAGCTGGTATCCGTAATCCGGCGTGCCAATGGTGTGATGCAGGATATGGCCGCTGCCATGATCGTTTGAATTGGGTGCGCCCGAAATCAGGATGACCGGCAGGTTCTCCGCATAGGCACCGCCGATGGCATTGAGCGCGGACAGCGCGCCCACGCTGAAGGTGACAACGGCAGCCCCCGCCCCATTGGCACGGGCATAGCCTTCGGCGCTGAAGCCGCAGTTGAGTTCGTTGCAGCAGTAGACCTGCCGCAGGCCGTCGATTTCCAGAAGCTGGTCAAGCAGGACGAGGTTATAGTCGCCCGCAACCGCAAAGTGATCCTTCAGCCCGATCTGTACCAGGCGCTCACCCAGATAATGGCCAACAGTATACGTCATTATTTCGACTTTCCTTCCCTTGTGTGGTGGCGCGTTCACGCGCCCTTCCCCATAGGGGACCACATGGATGGCCCGTATCCGGGCCATCATGCCGAAAGGACAGGATGCCTGCCGGTAGATCCGGCAGGATCAGCCTACACTTTCGGCAATCCAGTTCCGGCGCTTGGTGGCCTGCCCAATGCCCGGATTGAAACAGTTGCACGGATCAAGCTGGCGGTAATGGGCCAGCACGTCATCGGGGGCAGCATAGAGATGCCCGAAATTATGCTCCGCCGGATACCGCGCGCCACGCCTGTCCAGACCCGGCAGCATGCGGTGTTCAAGCGCCATGCAGTCATAGCCTTTGCGGACCACATAGTCCTGGTGCATCACATGGCACAGGAAATGGCCGTAATACAGCTTGACGATGATCTCGTCCTCGATGTCCTTCGGCAGCACCTCGAACCAGTCCTGGTCGTTGCGGCGCAGCGCCACGTCCAGTGCCACGATGTTCTCGGTCGTGTCGGTGTGCACGTTACGATAGCGCACGGCCGCACCCGCCGCGGCAAAACGGTGCAGGAAGGCCTTCGACCCCTCATCGGGGGTGCATTCGAAGAAATCCCCTTCATGTGTCGCGAAATGGCTTTTGAGGAAATCGCGCGCCTCCTGTGCGCCCGATGCGCTGACCTTGAGCATGAGATGGTGCTCGAAACGGTCACGGTAGTCACGCATGCGCGCGGGCAGGTGTTTGGGAAAGAAGTGGCTCATGAACTGCATGAACCGGTCACTAAAATGTTTGGGCAGGAAGCCGATCCTGTCCGCCAGCCGGTCGAATGCATTCTTCATGGCAAACAGGGCCGGCAGCCGCCGCGTGCCGATCATGCGGATGATGACGAAGGTGTCCTTGCCGTATTTTTCCGCAATGTTGAAGGCATCGCGGTGCAGGTATTCACCGGCAATCGGCAGTTCCCTGAAGGATGCCAGGATGTGGCGGCGCACGTCTTCCAGCACATCGGTCTGGTTGGTGCCGATATAGAAGACGACGGGGTTCTTCTCCGCCTCGAACGTATCCAGCCGTACCGCGAACAGCCCCAGCTTGCCCGCACAGCCGGCCCCTTCGTGCAGGCGGCGCAGGTCGGCATTGTAGCGGGCCGGAGTATCGGCGTTCACGTCGCGCACATGGGTGGCATAATCGTCATCATGCCCGCGCCCGGCATTCCAGTTGATGCTTGAATCAGCGAAGTTGCCTGCCTCCACCTGTTTCAGGATCGCCTCGGGGTCGGTGCCGAGTTCGATGCCAAGATGGTTGACCAGTTGCAGTTCACCCTTCTCCGAAACCTGGGCAAACAGCGCCATGTCGGTATAAGCCGGCCCACGACGCACCAGCGCGCCACCCGAATTGTTGCTGACCCCGCCGAATACGGACGCCCCGATGCACGATGAGCCGATGACGGAATGCGGCTCGCGCCCGATGGGGGCCAGCATGCCCTCCAGCTGGTCCAGCGTGGCACCCGGCAGGCAGACAACCTGCCTGCCGCCACCGATCAGGTGGATCGTGCGCATGCGCATGCTGTGCACGATCACGATATCACGGTCATAGGTATTGCCATCGGGGGTGGACCCGCCGGTCAGGCCGGTATTGGCCGCCTGCATGATCACGATCACGCCCGCCTTTACGCAGGCCTGCAGCACACGCCACTGTTCCACCAGCGAACCAGGCATGACGACCGCCAGAGCACGCCCTTCACCAAAACGGAACCCCCGGCGATAGGGCAGGGTTGCCCCGTCCTCGGTCAGCACGTGGTGCCTGCCCACGATCTGCCCGAGTTCCGTAACCAGTTGTGCGCCCGTGGTGGATGACATGTCCTGTGCCGCTTTCAGCATTCTGTTACTTCCTCAATGCATTCCGGAATGGCCCGACTGCCCCTGACAGACGAGACCGCATTTCCAAAATGATGTTTTGTAGTCTCGCATGTTCCGCATCGGACGACTTGCGCATAAAATGCCGATGTCACATGTCCAAACAGAACGGCCCGCCCGCCGGTCAGGGCGTGGCGGGCCGGTTTCATCACGCCGGAACCAGGGTTCAGGCGGCGGCCGAGGTCTCGCCCAGCGTGGCCAGCGGTGTCATCAGCAGGTGGTTCTGGGAATAGTCGACCGGAACCGAGATCACGACCGGGCCTTCGATATCCATGGCTTCACGCAGTGCGCCCGCCACGCCATCGGCGGAATGGACGGCGATGCCGTGCGCCCCGCAGGAGCGGGCGAACATGGCGAAGTCGATCGGCCCGAAATCCACGCCCGATCCACGACCGTACTTCTTCTTCTCCTGCATCTCGACCATGTTGTAGGCCTGATCGACCCAGACCATGTGGATGAGATTGCACTTCAGCCGCACCGCCGTTTCCAGTTCCATGCACGACATCATGAAACCGCCGTCACCGGAAATGGAGATGACCTTCTGCGCCGGGTTGACCAGGCTTGCGGCAATGCCCCACGGCAGGCCGACGCCCATGGTCTGCTGGCCATTGCTGATCAGCATCTGGCGTGCGCGGAAGGACAGCAGGTAACGCGCCAGCCAGATGTGGAAAGTACCCATGTCGAGGCACATGGTCACATCCGGGGTCACGAACTGCTCCAGTTCACGCACGATCTGCAGCGGGTGCACCGCCGTATTGGACGTGCTGCGCGCGCCTGACAGCGCGGACAGGCGGGTGGCGTGGTACTGGGCCAGGATATCCTCAAGCTGCGGGGCGCGCGGCAGCCTGCCCGCCTGCGTCGCAAGCGCGCGGACGGAGGCGGCGATATCGCCAACCAGTTCCACTGCCGGGTCGTAATGCGTATCCAGTTCGGCGGGCACCACGTCCACATGAACGATCTTGCGGCCGTTATCGACATTCCACAGCCATGGATCGTATTCGATGGGGTTGTAACCGATCGAGATCACCAGATCCGCCTCATGCAGCAACTGGTCGCCCGGCTGGTTGCGGAACAGGCCCACGCGGCCGCCAAAGCGGTCGGACAGTTCCTGCGAAACCGCACCCGCCGCCTGATAGGTGCCGATAACCGGCACGCCGGTCGTGGCCACCAGCGCGCGCACCGCGTCCGACACGTCGGGACGGCTGGCCAGCAGGCCCAGCAGGATGACCGGGCGCTGCGCCTTGCGGATCAGGCCCAGCGCCTCGCTCACGGCCTCGACCGGGGCGGCGCCCGGACCGGGCTGGGTGCCGCCCGCCAGCACCTTGCCTTTCGCCGGCATGGACAGGATATCCATCGGCGTGCTGATGAAGGCGGCACCGGGGCGACCGCTTTCGGCAAAGCGCAGCGCGTTGGCAACCGCTTCGGACACGGCGGCGGGGGAGGTGATTTCCGCGCTGTATTTGGTGATCGGCTGGAACAGGGCAACCGTGTCCATGCTCTGGTGCGTAAGCTTCAGCCGGTCGGCCAGCTTGACCGCGCCGCCAATGGCCAGCACCGGGTCGCCTTCGGAATTGGCGGTGGCAAGCCCGGTCACGAAGTTGGAGGCACCGGGGCCGGACGTTGCAATGGCAACACCCGCCTTGCCGGTCAGGCGGCCGATACCACCGGCAATGAAGGCGGCGTTCTGCTCGTGGCGGGTCACCACGGTCTCGATCGGGCTGTCAACCAGCGCATCGAACAGGCGGTCCACCTTGGCGCCCGGAATGCCGAACACGTGGGTCGTGCCGTGTGCAACCAGGTTGCGCACGATCATGTCCGCCCCGCACTCCGGCGCGGCCGATTTGGTCTTGTCAGTCATGATTTCAGGTGTCCTGAACGGTTGCGCCGCAGCCGGTGGCCGGGCGGATGGTCAGGCGGGAGGGAAAAACCCTCAGCCGCCCTCGGCCACGCGAATGGCCTCGTGAATGTTTTCGGGGGACAGGTTGGCGCGTGCGAACTGTTCGGTACGGGGCAGCTGGATTTCCACATCGGAGATCACACCCACCTCAAGCCTGCCACGCAGCACGCCGTAATCGGTCACATGGCCACCGCGGCGCCCGTCTTCCGTCAGGAAGTGCAGGTGGTAGCCTGCCACGTTGACACCCTGCATGTAGCCCGGCGTGCGGAAGCCGAGCATGGTGCCGGTCGAGGCGCCAAGCTGCATGGTCGGCTGGCGGGCCACCACTTCCAGCATGGGGGGATAGGGCTGGCACTGGCAGAACACGGTGCGGGTCTCGACACGCTCGAACATGCCGGTAAAGCGCACGGCGGCAAACAGGTTGGGGTTGTTGACGAGGTGATCGACAATCGCCTCGAAGCCTTCCTTGTCCTGCGCCGTGTCGATCATGTATTCCTTCTCCGGGTTGAAGAAGGTGACGCAGGCGAACGGGGTCTTGAGATCGCCCGGCACGCGGCCCGCCTGCCCGTCGGCACGGAACTGGTGGATCACGCTGTCATTGACGATCATCTCGCCATCCAGGCCATTGAACGTGCCCAGGCCGAAATTGCCGTGCATGAGCAGTTCATCAAGCGTGGTCTCACCATCATAGACCGCATCAAGCAGCGCGGCCATGGTGGATGTCTGGTACAGGCGGTTCATGCGCGGGCGTACGCCGGTCGAATCCGCAGCGCTGGACCGGGTATCGACATCCCCTACCGAGTAGCATTTAAGCTTCACGACCTCAGTCTCCTGCATCGGGTGGCGCTGCAACGAAGGGCATCGCCCGGCCCGGTCTTTTGTGATTGCAGGAGGATGGTGCGGCAACCTGTTCCGTACGTCCAATATATATTCAGATCGATTTCCATATATAAAAAATATGGAAATGATCCCCGGCGAGAACTGGCGTGCAGGGCCCGCGCTTGCCCTGCGGCGCATGAGGCTGCCATTGTGGTCCGGCATGACAATTCAGGATAACCGGATATGAAATCACTTAACATGGCGCTTGCCGCCCTTGCCCTGGGCGGCATCATCTCGGCCGGCAGCCCGGCCCGCGCCGCGGATGACCCCAAGCCCCCCTATGGCCCCGGCGCCTATACGGGCGCATGGACGGCGCTTGGCCTCCAGCCCGTCACCATCAGCGCCAACAAGGCGCTTGGCCCGGCGGCACGGCTGTACCTGAAGCTGCCGGATTCACTTGGCAAGATCACCGGCCTGACCGGGCGCACCATCGAACTGAAGGTACAGGACGGCACATCACTGCGCTCGGTCGATGACAACCCGCGTACCGTCTTCCGCCTGACCTCCCCCAATGCCGCCGACCTGCAGATGCAGGGGCAGAAGCCCGGCCAGAAACTGGACCTGCCGCTCAGCCGCGCGGACTGATCAAAAAAACGCCCCCGGCCCGGTCGGGGCGGGGGCGTGTGGCTTCAGTCGTCCAGACTGGCCAGCAGCGCGCGGATCCGGCCGCGCAGTTCACTCTCACGCGGGGCGCTTATCGCCTCCCGCAGGCGGTACATCTGCCGGCGGGCGGCATAAAGCTGGTCGAGCAGCGAGAGGACGACGGGCACGCCCTCGTCATTGACCCCCATGTCCTCGCGCAGTTCGCGGATCAGCCGGGCCCGTGCCTCATCAATCTCACGGAACAGGTAATGCCCGCGCGTGCCCTCCGGGCGGAGCCATTCACTGTCGATCCAGCCCTGCACATCCTCCACCGGCACGTTGCCGATGCGGATGCAGAGGGTCTCGAGCGTGATCATGCCTTCTCCTCCCCCTTCTCCCTGGCGGTACCGGGTGCTTCACCCCTGAGGAAGGCCTCAAGCGCCGGGTCCACCCTGCCGATGGTCACCACCAGCTTGACATACAGGTTGCCCGCCTCCTGCCCGCCATGGGCCTTGACCCCGCGCCCGCGCAGGCGCAGCACGCTGCCGCTGTCGGAATGGGGGGGGACATTCATCTTGACCGACCCCGCCGGGGTGGGAATGGTAATGCTGCCACCCAGCACCGCCGTCTTCAGGTCGACGGGCAGCGACATGCGGATGTCATTGCCGTCACGCGTATAGGTCTGGTCCGGCGCCACGGTGATGGTGATCAGCGCGTCCCCCGCAGGGCCGCCCTGCTGGCCGGGATCGCCCTTGCCGCGCAGGCGCATGACCTGATCATTCTCGATACCGGGCGGTATCTTGACATCCAGCTGCGCGCCGCCGGGCAGGGTGATGCGCGACGTGCCGCCATTGACGGAATCGAGGAAGCTGACCGTCAGGGCATACTGCCGGTCGGCCCCTTTCTGCGGTCCCTGCGGCCTGCGGCGGAAACCCCCGCCAAAACCGGCCCCACCGCCCCCCTGGCCGAACATGGAGCCGAAGATGTCGCCCAGATCATCTTCCGAAAACTGGCCGCCACCATAATTGAAGCCCTGCGCCCCTTCGGCATAATCACGGTAGCCCCGGCCGCCGCCGCCAAAACCCTTTTCCTGGCCGCTGGCATCGATCTCGCCCCGGTCATAGCGGGCGCGCTGCGCCTCATCGGACAGCAGGGCATTGGCCGCGCCCACGGCCTTGAAGTTCTCCTCCGCCACCTTGTCGCCGGGATTGAGGTCGGGATGGTACTTCTTGGCCAGCTTGCGATAGGCCTTGCGTATGTCATCCTGGCTGGCCGTACGTTTCAGGCCGAGTACTTCGTATGGATCCTTGCTCACTTAAAAATCATCCCTCCGTCAGGAACGGCCCGCCCGCACATGCGCCACGCCTGCCCTGTCACTACACACCATGAATACGGCCTTGCAGCCACTCTTCTCCCGATAATGGGAAGTGGACAGGGCAGGGTCAATGAAAGTGGTCGAAATCTTCAGTTCATGCATGGCAGGCAGAAGAAAATAACAAAACAGTCACTTTTGAAATAACATTTTTTGTATTTTTATTTAACTGGAAAATGAAGTATTCCCTTGGAACAATAGAACTATAAAAAAGACCCATCCCTGATGCATGCCGTTTTCATCACCCTTGCATTACTGACCGTAACGGGCATCAGCAGCCTGATCTCACGCGTGGGGCGCATTCCCGTGCCGCTGCCGCTGATCCAGATCGGGGTGGGTGCGGTCGCGGCCCTCGCGGGGCTGAACATCGGCTTCGACCCCGACATGTTCCTGCTGCTGTTCATCCCGCCCCTGCTCTATGCCGATGCCTACCGCATGCCGATGCGCGAATTCGGGGAACTGCGTAATGTCATCATCATGATGGCGCTGGGGCTGGTGGTCTTCACCACGCTGGCATGCGGGTATTTCATCCACTGGCTGATCCCGCCCATCATGCTGCCCGCGGCGTTTGCGCTGGCCGCCGTCATGTCGCCCACCGATGCGGTCTCGGTCGGCAGCATGATCGAGGGCGGCCGCGCGCCCGCACGCGTGGTGCATATCCTGCATGGGGAAGCGCTGCTCAACGATGCATCGGGGCTGGTGTGCTTCAAATTCGCGGTGGCGGCGGCCATGACGGGGCTGTTCTCATTCCAGCAGGCGCTGGGCAGCTTCATATTCATGTCCATCGGCGGCATCGTGATCGGCATTGCCTGCGCGTGGGCGGCGTGCCGGGCGGAGCATGTGCTGCTGGTGCGTGGCTATGACGACCCGCCAACCCATATCATTCTGGCCATGATGCTGCCCTTTGGCATCTACCTGATTGCCGATGCGGTGGAATGTTCGGGCATCCTGGCCGCCGTGGCGGGCGGCATGACGGTAAAGTTCACCGGGGTGATGAACGAGGCCCGCACCGAAACCCGGCTCAAGGCCACCACCGTGTGGGACATGGTGAACTTCACCTTCAACGCCGTGATCTTCCTGCTGCTGGGGCTGCAGTTGCCGCAGCTGGTCAGCGGGGGGGCCGCCATCGCGCGCGCGGGCGGGGTCTCGCCATGGTTCCTGATCCTGGCGATCCTTGGCATCCAGTTCATGATGAGCCTGATCCGCTTTGTCTGGATCTGGGTCTCCATCTCGGCACGACGGCTATTTGCCCATTTCCGCCACCGCAAGACGGTCATCCCCTCCGTGCGCACCATCCTGCTCATGACGGTGGCAGGCACGCGCGGGGCCATCACGCTGGCGGCCGTACTCTCGCTGCCGGTGGCGACACTGGCCGGACCGGGCTTTCCGGGGCGTGACCTGCTGGTCACGCTGGCGGCGGGCGTGATCATAAGCTCGCTGCTGCTGGCAAGCCTGGCCATACCCGCCCTGCTGCACGGCATGAGCACGGGAGAGGACGACCCCTCCCTGCATGAACTGGACATGATGCGCATCGAACTGGCGCAGACCGCCATAGAGGCGCTGCACACCGAGCAGGCGGCGCTGGCCCAGCAGGAAATGGATGCCCGCCCCGGCGGCGAGGAATCGCTCGACCTGAAGCAGGAAGCCATTGCCCGCCTGCTGCACGAATATCAGGACACGGTGCACAGGCTGGACAATTCACGTGCGGCGGAGGCCAGCATCCGCGCCGCCGCCATACGCGAAAAGCGCACGGAACTGGCGCTGCGCTTCCGCATCATCCGCCACATGCGCGAACGGCTGCACATGCGGGTGATCCAGAAACACATCAATGACGAGACCGAATGGACCATCAACCAGGAACTGGACTTCATCGAACAGGAACTGCAGATCGAGGCGCGTGCCCTCCCCCGTCCCGACAGCCTGCCCCAGTCCGCACCCGGTCCCGCCACCCAGCCCCGCGCCGAACGCATGGCCGAACCTGTAACAAGCTGACACAAGGAACATCGTGCCCCGGGACGGGCCGGGCATTCAGAACCATCAGGAGAATTCCCATGCCCTCCATCCGCACCCTGCTTGCCGGGCTGGGCCTTGCCGCGCTGGCGGGAACCGGCGCGCAGGCCCGGTCACACCATTTCAGTGTGCCCATGCATCGCAGCCATGCCAACTCCCCCTACGGGCATGTCAGAAATTACGAGGCCACGATGGACGAGAAGGATCCCCGCTACGTCGCCGCCGAACAGAAATGCGAGGCGAAGGGCGCCATGGGCGCGCTCACCAGCGCCAATGGCGGCAGCGCGCAGATATCGGCCGGCGGCAGCCATGTGCAGTTCTTCAGCCAGTGCATGGTGGAAATGGGAGCCTGGCAGAACCGCTACAACAGCAATGTGGGCGGCAACCTGAACCAGTAGGCCCGGCGCTACGCGGCGGCGGTTCGCAGCACCGGGCCTGACCTTTCCTCAGCGGCCGGGGGGCGCCATGAATTCCGGCCCGACGGGATCGGGAATGCAGCGGGTCAGGATGGCATCGATCTCGCGGCGGTCCTCCACGCTGAGCGTCCAGCCCGTGGCATCCGCCACGGCCGCGATCTGGTCCGGGCGGCGCGCGCCCCACAGGGCAATGGTCGGCCCCTGGTCCAGCACCCAGCGGATCGCCAGTGCCAGCAGCGACTTGCCATGCCGCTCACGCGCGAAATCCTGCAGTTCACGCACTGCCTGCAGGTACTGCGCGAAGCGGGGCGGCTGGAATTTGGGGTCGGCGCTGCGCAGGTCATCGGAGCCGAATTTCGTATCCGCCGTCATCTTGCCCGACAGCAGCCCACGGCACAGCGGCCCGTAGGCAAGGATGGTCAGGTCATGCTGGCGGGCATAGGGCAGGATATCGTGCTCCATCGCGCGCTCGAACAGGTTGTAGGGCGGCTGCACGGCGGCAAGGGGCGCGAATGCCCGGAACGCGTCCATCTGCGCGATGGTGAAGTTGCTGACCCCCAGCGCCAGCACCTTGCCTTCGCGCACCAGTGCTTCCAGCGTGCGGGCGGTCTCCTCCATCGGGACGGCGGAATCGGGCCAGTGGACCTGGTACAGGTCGATGTAATCCGTACGCAGCCGGCGCAGCGAATCCTCGATCTCCTTGCGGATGCGGGCGGGTGACGTGTTGCGGAAAGGCTTGTGGTCTTCCTTCCAGTCCAGCCCGACCTTGGTGGCGATCGCCACCCTGTCGCGCCGGCCGGCAAGGGCCTGGCCCACGATTTCCTCCGAATGGCCAAAACCGTAGACGGGAGCCGTGTCAATCAGGGTGATGCCAAGATCCAGCGCCTCGTGAATGGTGGCGATGGCCTGCCGGTCATCCGGCCCACCCCACATCCATCCACCAATCGCCCATGTGCCCAGGGCGATACGCGAGACGGGATGCTTCAGGCCACGGATTGTGGTCGTGTCCGTGATTGATGGCTGTGTCATGAATTCTCTCCGTAACTGGTGGATGGGTGGACGCCGCGCACCATCCCATGGCGCATGCTGCCACGCCAGCGCGCATACGGTCACCATGGCGTGCGGCCTGCTGGCATGCACGCGGTTCCCCCCTGCCAACCCAACACCGGACCGGCGCGGGCGTTGCGTTTTTTGCCCATGGGCAGGGCGCGCCCCCTTCCGCTTGCCCGGTACGGGCCGTATGGAGGAAGCACGCCGCCTGCAATGGAGTGTCGATTTTGCGCAAGATAGCCCTTCTCGTTCCCCTGGCCTGCCTTGCCGCCTGTGCCCACGGGCCGGACAACCACGCACACCGGGCCACGACCCCGGTGGCGCAGTACGCCACGGGTGCCGGGCCGCTTGCGGTCAATACCCATGTGCCGGATTTCGCCACCCGCAATTACGAACCCTTTACCCGGCAGGACGTGATGGCCATCGCCCTGCGCGAATGGCGGCTGTTCGGCCAGCCGGTCAATGATGACGACCCTGAACTGCGCCTTGAGCCCACCACCCCCGTAACCAAGCCCGAACGCACGCCCGGCCTGTGGCAGCGCGTGGGAGAATACTGGTGGATCGGCCAGGACCCGCAGGAGAGCGAGGCATCATGGGACGGCAAGCACGACGCGGATGGCCACATAACCGATTTCGTGCATGACGGACGCTACGCGTGGTCGGCGGCGTTCATTTCCTATGTCATGCGCGTTGCGGGGGCGAATGACCGCTTTGCCTATTCACCCAACCACGCAACCTATATCAATGCCGCGGCATCCGGGCAGGAAAAGGGTGTCAGGGCGCGCAATCCCGCCCGCTACGCGCCAAAGCCGGGTGACCTGATCTGTGTGGGGCGCGGGGCGAGCAAGGCCGTGCGCTTCCGCGACCTGCCCACGGCACAGGGTTTTCCGGCCCATTGCGGCATCGTGGTCGCGGGCCCGCATGACGACGCGCCATTCGGCCATGAGATCAGCATCATCGGGGGCAACATAGATGATGCCGTAGCCCTGACCCATGTGCCCGTGGGGGCGGACGGGCGGCTGTTCGACCGCAGGGGCAGAAGCCTGGACAGCCGCTACCCCTGGTGCGCCGTGCTGCAGGTCCGCTATGATGCGGACAGCGAACCGCAGGCGGACCGGTAACCGCCCGCGGGGGCTTTTCGTGCAGCGTTTTCAGCCGTTGGTGCAGGGCAGTCCGGATGCCTGCCAGCCCGCCAGCCTGCCCCGGGCGCCGGTGGCGTCCTGCGGGCCCTCGAACCCGTCGGCCACGTTGAAAACGTTGTGATACCCCGCATCATACGCCGCGTGCGCCGCGGCCATGCTGCGCGCGCCGGAACGGCAGATGAAATAGACTTCATCCGTCCTGCCAATGCCCGCCTGCTCCAGCGTCGTCACGAAATCGGGGTTGACCTGGCCCGCCGGCGGCAGCTGCCAGCTGTCAAGCACCAGCGCCTTGCCCGCACCCGACAGGTCGGGCACGCCGATATGTTCCCACTCCATGGGCGTACGCACATCGACCAGCCAGGCGTTGGGGCGGCTGCGCACCGCCTCCCATGTGGCGGTGGGCGAAATATCATCAATCATCACTGGTTCCTTTCATCGGGAAAACCGGTTTAGGGATATGCCAAGCAACGCGCATTCCTGATAGTAGGGAATGCAACACACCCGGCATGGCTTCCGTGCCGGGCACCCTGATCCAGACCAGCGAAGGTGCTGCCTTATGGCCGAAAGTGCAAATCCCGCCTCCTCCCTATCACCGGACATGCCGGCCGCAATCGGCCATACGCCCCTGATCCGCCTGCGACGGGCATCGGAGGCCACGGGATGCGATATCTACGGCAAGGCGGAGTTCATGAACCCCGGTGGCTCGGTCAAGGACCGGGCGGCGCTGGCCATCATCAACGATGCGGAGCGCCGTGGCACGCTCAGGCCCGGCGGCACGATTGTCGAAGGTACGGCGGGCAATACCGGCATCGGCCTGACGCTGGTGGCCAATGCGCGCGGCTACCGTTCCATCATCGTCATGCCCGAAACCCAGAGCCAGGAGAAGATCGACTTCCTGCGCATGATTGGCGCCGACCTGCGGCTGGTGCCCGCAAAGCCGTTCCGCGATCCCGGCAATTACGTGCATGTCTCGCGCCGCCTCGCGGAAGAAACCGGCGGCGTATGGGCCAACCAGTTCGACAACACTGCCAACCGCGAGGGCCATCGCCACACCACCGCCCCCGAGATATGGGAACAGACGGGCGGCAGGATCGACGCCTTCACCTGCTCATGCGGCACCGGCGGCACGCTGGCGGGCGTGACCCTGGGGCTGGAGGACGAAGCACGCAGGGCCGGTGTGGCGCGCCCGCGCATCGTGCTGGCCGACCCGGAGGGGTCGGGCCTGTACGGCTGGGTCAAGTCGGGTGACCTGTCGGTCAGCGGGTCCTCCATTACCGAGGGAATCGGCCAGTCCCGCGTTACGGGCAATCTGGAGGGGCTACATTTCGATGATGCCGTGCGCATTCCCGATGCCGAAGCGCTGGAGCAGATCTACAGCCTGCTGATTGACGAAGGGCTGTCCGTTGGCGGGTCGGCGGGGATCAACATCGCCGCCGCCATCCGGGTCGCGCGCGCCATGGGGCCGGGGCACCGCATTGTCACCATCCTGTGCGATGGCGGCGCGCGCTACCAGTCCAAGCTGTTCAACCCCACCTTCCTGCGGGAAAAGAACCTGCCGGTTCCCCGCTGGCTGGCCTGACCTGCCCCAGGCATTGCGACATGATTGCAACGGAGTGAAACACCTGATGTTTACGCCATTGCAGTCGTGTAGGATGGCACAATGAACCCGCTGCCGCACATCCTGATCATTGATGATGACCGTGAGATCCGTGACCTGCTGGCACGTTTTCTCGAACGCAACGAACTGCGGGTCACCACGGCGCGCGACGGGCATGAAGCCCGCCGCCGCTGGTCGGAAGGGCATTACCAGCTGGTCATCCTCGACCTCATGCTGCCGGGCGAAAGCGGGCTGGACATCTCGCGCTGGCTGCGCACGCAGGCCAATGTGCCCATCGTGATGCTGACCGCCATGGGCGATGACACCGACCGGATCATCGGCCTGGAACTGGGGGCGGATGACTATGTGCCCAAGCCCTTCAACCCGCGTGAACTGCTTGCGCGCATCCGCGCCGTGCTGCGCCGTGCATCCGACACACCCGACCCGCGCAGCGTGCCAGTGCTGCACACGCTGCGCTTTGCCGGATGGAAGCTCGATACCGGGCGGCGGCGGCTGCTCAACCCGGATGGCGTGGAAGTGCCGCTGACCGGCGGGGAGTACGACCTGCTGCTGGCCCTGCTGGAACGCGCGAACCGCGTCATGACGCGCGACATGCTGTTCGACCTGCTGCGCGGGCGGCAGGCCGGCCCCTTTGACCGCGCAATAGACGTGGCGATCAGCCGCCTGCGCCGCAAGCTGGAAGATAACGGGCGCAACGCCCAGCTGATCAAGACCGTTCGCGGGGGTGGCTATGTCCTTGCGGCGGAAGTCGAGCGCCTCTGAGCGCGCCATGTCGCCTGCCTTCCGGTCATCTTCCCTGTTTTCCGCCCCGCCACCGGCCGAAACGCCACCCGGCTGGCGCCAGCGCCTGCTGCGCCGCCTGGTACCGCAATCCCTGGCCGCACGTACCACGCTGCTGCTCATGGGGGGGCTGGGCATCATTCAGGTCATCGGGCTGACCATCCATGCCATGGACCGGTTCGATTTCGACCAGCGCATGATCCATGAAAAGGCGCACAGCAAGGTCTTCGCCTATTACCGCGCCATCGTGGAAACCGCCCCGGCCGACCGTGCGCGTGAACTCGCCGCGCTTCACCTGCCCGAAGGGATCAGCATCACCCTTACCCCCGGCCCCGAACCCGACATGGTAAACGGCCTGGTCCTGCCCCCGCATGGCCCGCCCCACATGCACGGGCCGGATGACTGGGGCGGCCACCCCAACGGGGGAATGGGGCCGGGCGGGCCAGGTGGATTCGAGCCGGGAGGGCACCACCCGGCCGATGACGGCGGCCCCCACGGCTTTCACTGGCCCGGCAGGCCGGGCGGACCGGGTGAAGGTGACGGCATGGGGCCGCTGCCCCAGTCGCTCCGCCCCGAACAGGTAATGATTTCCCCCACGCCGGGACGGCACCGCACGGTTGCCTTCCTGCTGCCTGATGAACGGCGGTGGGTCACGATCCACTACGTGCTGCCCCGGCCCAGCCTGTTCCGCTCCCCCACCTTTCCCATCGCCTTCCTCCTCATGACCTCCACGGGCGGGATACTGATCCTGTGGGGCGTGCGCAGGCTGATCGCCCCCGTCAGCACCCTTGCCGCCGCGGCCGAAGAACTGGGCCGCAACGTGAACGCCCCCCCCATGCCCGAGGACGGACCGCGGGAGGTGGCACGCGCCGCCCATGCCTTCAACACCATGGCGCACCGCATCCGCCGCTACCTGACCGACCGCACGCTCATGCTCACCGCCATCGGCCATGACCTGCGCACGCCCATCACACGGTTGAAACTGCGGGCGGAATTCGTCGAGGATGACGAAATGCGGGCCAAGATGCTGGGCGACCTGGATGAACTGGAGGCCATGGTGGCGGCGACGCTGGCCTTCGGGCGCGATGCCTCCCAGCGTGAACCGATGGGGCAGGTCAACCTGACCGCCCTGCTCCAGACCATCGCCGATGAAACCACCGAGACCTGCCCGCTGATGGAGGGCAAGGTCACGTTCTCCTCCGAAGCGCCCGATGTGCTGGTGCGCGCGCGCCCCGTGGCGCTCAAGCGTGCGCTGGGCAACCTTGTGAGCAACGCGGTCAAATATGCCGGTGGCGCCAGGATCCTGCTGCTCCATCCCCATCGGGGCGAAGGGGATGATGCGGATGAATACAAGGTCACCATCCTGATTGACGATGACGGCCCCGGCCTGCAGGCGGAGGACCTGGAGCGCATGTTCGACCCCTTTGTCCGCGCCGAACAGAGCCGTAACCGTGAAACCGGCGGCACGGGGCTGGGGCTTTCGATCTCGCGCAACATCATATGGGGACTGGGTGGCGATATCCGGCTAGGCAACCGTCACCCGCATGGATTACGTGTGACTGTCACACTCGTCTGCTAAGGTCCGATTCCAGTACGGACAATTCAGGATATAGCGCTCAATGCCGGACAGAACACACCGCTATCAGGTCTCGCTTCTATGGACCGGAAACGGCGGAAATAACGGGGCTTCCCGGCAGGCCCATCAACGCAGCTACGAACTGCACTGCCCGGGCAGGCCGGTCATCGATGGCTCGGCCGCCCCTGCCTTCCGTGGGGATGAACAGAAATGGAATCCCGAAAAACTGCTGCTTGGCGCATTGTGTGCCGATCATCAACTCTGGTTCATCCATCTGTGCACGGCGATGGGAATCGGAATCCTTTCCTATTCCGACCATGCGGAGGCCATGCTGGAGGAATTCGAGGACGGTTCCTTCTCCTTCAGGCAGATCATCCTGCGGCCGCACGCCGCCCTGTCCACCGCACACAATACCCAGCAGGTGCTCGACCTGCACCAGGATGCCGCCATGCGAAGCTGCATCGCGCGTTCGGTCAGCTTTCCGGTACTGTGCGAGCCACGGGTAACCGGCGCGCAATAAGTCCTTGCCGCAGGCAGGCGGGAATGGCATTGCCCGATAATGCTTGATCGCCTGTACGCCCGCATCGTCGCCCTGGCCGCCAGTCCGCATGCCGTGATCTGGCTTGCGGTCATCGCTTTTGCGGAGGCCAGCGTCTTCCCCCTGCCGCCCGACATCATGCTGGTGCCCATGGTGCTGGCATGCCGGGCGCGCGCCTTCCGGCTTGCCGCCATCTGCACGCTGGCCAGCGTGTGCGGGGCGGTGCTGGGGTGGTGCATCGGTTCGTTCCTGCTGGAATATGCCGCCATGCCCATAGTGCGGTTCTATCATGCCGAGCATACATTGCTGACATTGCAGGACCGCTTCCGGGAATGGGGCATCTGGATCATCCTGATCAAGGGGCTGACACCCATCCCGTTCAAGTTCGTCACCATTGCCAGCGGGGCCGCCCACCTGTCACTCGTGCCGTTCCTGATTGCATGCGCGATTACGCGCGGGGCGCGGTTTTTCCTGCTGGCCGCCCTGCTGCGCCGCTTTGGCGCACCGATACAGGCCTTCATCGAACGCAGGCTGCCGCTGGTGGCGGGACTGCTGGCCGTTGCCGTCATAGCCGGGATCGTGGCGCTCAAATACATCTGACGCCAGTCAGGCGCGCCGGGGCCGCGTCGGGCCGCGCGTGTTGCTGTATTCGGACCGGGCAGGCCGTGATATGACGGACCCTGTCCTGATTCTGGCCCGCAGGGAGATCACGCCCCTGCGGACCTGACATTCCAACGGGTGGGAGAGCAGAGTTCATGCCGCAGCAGGTTGCCGTCATTACCGGAGCGGGCGCAGGGATCGGCCGCGCCACCGCACGCACACTGGGCCGCGCCGGGTGTGATGTCGCCCTTGTCGGCCGCAACCGCGACCGGCTGGATGACGCGGCGGCAGAACTGCGCGAACTCAATGTCCGCACCCATATCGTATGCGTGGACGTGGCCGATGCCGCTGCCGTTGAACAGGCGGCGGAGGAAATCGAGGACAGTCTTGGTCCGATCACGCTGTGGATCAACTGCGCGGGGGCGACCGTAACCGGACAGGTCGCAGCGCTTGAGGCCGAGGAGATCCGCCGCGCAACGGACGTCACCTATCTGGGTACCGTCAACGGCACGCGTGCCGCCCTGACCCGCATGCGCAGGCGCGGCCATGGCACGATTGTCAACCTGGACCGGCTGGCAAGCCTGCGCCCGCCACCGCTGCAGGCGGTGGAAAATGGCGCCCGTGCCGCCATCCGGGCCTTTTCCGAAAGCATCCGCCCCGAAATCCTGCATGATGGCGACCGTATCCATATCGCGCTGGTACATCTTCCCGCCATCAACACGCCCCGCTTTT
The DNA here is from genome assembly GCF_021295335.1 of Komagataeibacter sp. FNDCF1. Lineage (NCBI taxonomy): Bacteria > Pseudomonadati > Pseudomonadota > Alphaproteobacteria > Acetobacterales > Acetobacteraceae > Komagataeibacter > Komagataeibacter sp. FNDCF1. The sequence continues at coordinate 2,127,878 of NZ_JAIWOT010000001.1, forward strand.
CATGGACACGCAACCATACCGGCAAGCGCCTGAAGCCTATGGGGCCGGTATACGAGCCCGAAATCGCGGCCGAGGCCATCTGCCGCGCGGCCTTTGGCCGTGAGCGCGACATCTGGGTTGGCCTGTCCGGCGTGCGCAACTGGATGCTGGCCACCTTCCTGCCCGGCCTGTCGGATGGCTGGCTGGCGGCCAGGGGCTATTCCGCGCAGATGGAAAAGACCCCGGTCGCGGGGAATGAACCTGATGACCTGTATGAAACCGTTCCGGGTGCCTATGCCGCCCATGGCCGCTTTGACATGGTCACCCGCAAGGCCATGCCGCTGCTGCTGACCAGCCGCCATGCCCAGCTTGCCACCGTGGCGGGTTTTGCGGGCATGCTCCTGCTGGCGCTACGCCGCAAACGCCGGTAGAGCGGGAAAAACATCGGGAAGTTTTTTCCAGAAAACCTCTGGAAACGCCGCCTTCCTGAAAAAAGGCGGCACCCGAAGGCTTCCGTTCCGTTCAGCCGGATAATTGCCGGGGGCGTTTTCCTGCCCGGAAGCGGGCAGGATCGCCCGTTCCCTCAGGGGAGGACCGACTCGGTCTCCATGACCTGACGGCCACCGTTGCGGCACAGGTCGCCCGCCCAGACCCACCATCCATCACGCCGGACCGCATCCTGCGCCGCGCGCGCGGCGACAGGGCTGTCGAACAGGGCAAAGCAGGTGGCGCCCGACCCGCTCATCCGCGCAAGGCGACAGCCGGGAGCAGCGCGCAGGACGTCCAGCACGGTGGTGATTTCGGGGCAGATGGCGCAGGCCGCATCCTGCAGGTCATTGGTCTGTGCCGACAGGTCACGCACCATGTCCGCCAGCGTATTCCATTGCGGCGGCAGGACGGCACGCGGCGTGAAGACCGGCGTGCGTGTCCTGAATACCTGCGGGGTAGACACGCTCCGCCCGCAGTTCACCAGCATCATGCCACATGGCGGCAGGACGGGGGCGGGGGTCAGTTCCTCCCCGATTCCTTCCATCCGCGCGGCAAGCTGGTCAATACAGACCGGCACATCCGCACCAAGCCGCGTGGCCAGTGCCATAAGCTGCGTGCGCGGAATATCCAGTTCCCATACCCTGAGCAGCAGCCGCAGCGCTGCCGCCGCGTCGGCCGACCCGCCCCCGATGCCCGATGCCACCGGCAGTTCCTTGCGCAGCACGACCGCCACATCCGGCAGCTGCCGCGCCCGCTCCGGGCCGACATGCGCGCGCAAAAGCGCGCCGGCGCGTACGATCAGGTTATCGGCACAGTCATCCGCGCGCAGGCCGGGGGCGAATGTCCCCCCGATGCGCAGGCCGACATGCCCGCCCTGCCCCGTGCCACGATGCAGTTCCAGCCCATCCGCGGCACCGGCAAACACGGCCAGGCTGTCCAGCAGGTGGTAGCCGTCATCCCGACGGCCCGTGACATGCAGGTACAGATTGATCTTGGCATGGGCCATTTCGTGCAGCAGTGACATCAGCGACGGGTTCCGTTTGCCTGTGAATGGGGGGAAGCGGGCACAGCCGCCACCTTGAGATCGGATGGCAGCGCCACGCCCGGATTCGCCGGACTGGCCTTCCATGCCCTGGCGTAGGCCAGCGCCGCCGTGATCTTGCGACGGTCCATGGGGTCGGGCTGGAACTGGATGGCGTTCTGCCATTCATTCACCGCCTCCAGCCTGCGGCCCGTCATCCAGTACGCAACACCCAGATGGTAGTTGATGGCGGGGTCCTGCGGCATCTGCTCGGCCGCCTGTTCCAGCAGCGGCAGCCCTTCGGCCACATGGCCCAGCCGCATGAGCACCCAGCCCACGCTGTCGCGGATCTGGTTGTCGGATGGCGCAAGGGCCAGGGCGCGGCGCAGGTAACTTTCCGCCATGGCGGGGTTCCCGCCATGCTCGACCATGGAATAGCCAAGGTAGTTCAGCAGGTCCGCCTCGTTGGGGGCAAGCTGCAGGGCCTGCTGGATCAGGGCGCGTGCCTGCGGCCAGCGGTTCAGGCGCTCCTGTGCGATGGCCTGGCCGAACAGGAGCCGCCAGTCATCTCCCTCCAGCCTGTGCGGGGTCAGGGCAGCGGCATGCTGGTAGGCATCGAGCGCTTCCGCCCATTTCTGCTGGTCCAGCAGGGCATCCCCCAGGCTGCTCCACAGCATGCGGTCGGTCGGGCTTTCATGCAGCAGGTCGCGCAGTTCCTGCGCCGCCTGTTCCCTGTGCCCCATCACCAGGTCAAGGTCGGCCTGTTCGGTACGGTAGACGGACTGGAACGGATCATCCGCCGGGGCGCCGTCCAGCGCGTCACGGGCCTGACGGTCCTGCTTGCGGACATGCAGCATGGAGGACAGCAGGAGACGCGCTTCCGAATCTGCCGGGTCCAGCATCAGCGCCATGCGCAGCATCATCTGCTCGGTTCCGCGCAGGGTGCCGGTTTCCATCGCCGTATCGGGCTGATGGTCATCATCCCCCCCCTCGTCATGGGCATAAAGCTGCTGGTCGATCAGCATGGCCACCAGCCCGTAGGCCTGCGCCAGCCCCTGTGTCGCGTGGGTCACGACGGGGCGCCTGATCATGGCCATGATGCCGGGACGGGCCGATTCCAGCACCGGCATGGCGGCAATGCGCTGGTTGACCAGCGCCTGCGCATCGGCCTCATGCCCCTGCGCCACAAGCCAGTGCGCCATGACCAGCGCGGTGAACAGGTCGCCACCCGTCATGGTGGTGGACTGGCGGAAAAGGGTATCCGCCTTCATCTGCTGGCCACCCAACTGGGCGATCAGGGCGGCATGCAGGGTATAGTAGCCCCCCAGCGCATGATCTTGCCGGGCCTGCTCCAGCGCGGCCAGCGCCTCATCCGTTTTGCCTGCACCCTGTAGCGCCCAGCCACGCAGCAGGGGGCGCAGCAGGGTCATGATCGGGTCATCGGGCGCGTTCTGGTAATTGGCGAGTGCGCCATCCCACCTGCCCGCCAGCGCGGCGGCATTGCCCATGACAAGATCGGGCATGACCCCGCCGGGCTGTGAACCGGCCAGGGCCGCGGCCCCCGGGCTGCCCGCCAGGATGCTGTAGAAGAACGCCCGTTCGCCGAACAGGCGATAGGTGGGCACCAGATGCGCCGCGGCGGCGAACGCACGCGCGGCTTCTGCATTGTCACCCTCGCTGGCGGCAACGCTGCCCACAAGCAGGTTGGTGGCCAGGTCCTGCTGGCCGGCGTGGATGATGGCATCCGTGGGCGCCGCCTTTATTTCCCGGTTGGGAATCCCGGCCAGGAACGGTACAACAAGGGAGGCCACGACCATGCGTGACAGACGAGGTAAGAGCATGACGCCAGAATCTACCGCGTGCGGCGTCCGCTGCCAAACCCTGCGCATGAAGGCGGCGCACGTGAAAGCAGGGCGACGCGCGCCTGCATTGCCTGTGCCGGTGCGGGGTATATCCATCCGATGACTGATTCCCTGTCCCTGTTGCGCCTGTATGTGGAATGGGGCGCCGACGACGCGCTGGACAGCCACCCGCATGACTGGATGGCGCAGGATGCCACAATACACAACCGTGCGCTGCCGACACAGTCCCCCTCCATACAGCCCCGGACGGGAAATCAACATCAAAATGACCGCCCGTCCCCGGTCATGTCGCCGCCGTCGCCTCCGGCCATGCCCCCCCCGGGCCGCACCGCGCCACAGCGCGCGACCGCCCCCATGGTGGAACAGGCGGTGGCGGCAGCCCGACAGGCGGCGCAGGCGGCGTCCACGCTGGCGGAACTGCACGCCGCCATCCGGGATTTCGGGGCCTGTCCGCTGCGGGATACGGCAACCCACAGCGTTTTTGTGGAGGGACCGGAAAACGCCCCCCTCATGCTGATCGGCGAGGCCCCGGACGCGGACGAGGACCGCAGCGGCCACCCCTTCGCGGGGGAAAGCGGGGCGCTGGTCACCGCCATGTTCGCCAGCATCGGCATCGCGCGTGACAGCCTGCTCACGGCCCCGGTCATACCCTGGCGCCCACCGGGCGGCCGCCCGCCCTACGAGGCGGAAACCGGCATCTGCCTGCCCTTCCTCCAGCGCGCCATCACTCTTGCCCGGCCCGGGCGCGTCGTGCTGCTGGGCAACCTGCCGGTTTCCGTGCTGCTGGGCGGCCGGACCACGGCGGCCCGCATGCGTGGCCGGTGGCGCGACCTTGCCCTGCCACCCATGGGTGCCGCTGGCGCCACCACCGTGCCGGTTCTGGCCATGCGCCACCCCCAGCAGCTGCGCGCCAGTGCAACCGCCCGCCGTGACACGTGGAAGGACATGCTGTTGATACGTGAAACACTCGGGAACATGACCATAAAATCATAAAGGGTATTAACATAATCATTCCGGGGCATTAGCATGGAGCAGAACAGCTATTCATTCCTGTTTCAGTATGTGTTTAATGGCTGTACATAATAGTTCCCGCATCTGTTCTGAAAACTTATTTACCGGGACGATCCGCGTTAGCTATTGCTTTCTGTTCGCGCAGGGCTTACATCCGCTTCGCCATGCGAGGGACAATCAATACCCCCCATCACGCGGTGACGGCTTTTCTGGCTGGCGCCGCTTTTCTGGCAGGAGCCGCGTTCGCGCCGCTGCGTGCCCAAACAGTGGAAGCCAGCCGGGTGGATCACGATCCGACCCCCCGCGGTGACCATAACGAGGAAACGGCACTCGCCCTTCCACGCCTGCACGCACATGGTAGCGCCGCCGGACTGCCGCGCCCGCTTTCACCCGAGGATGTCGGGCATATCCGCCGGGTGTTCCGCCTGCAGGCGGATGGCCGGTTCGATGACGCCATCCGCGAGACCGCCGCCATCCATGATGATCTCCTTCTGGGTGATATCCTGGCTGCGCGCTATCTCAACCCCGCCTACCACCCCAGCGCGGGCCAGTTGCGGCTGTGGCTGCGTACCTTCTCGGGGCTGGCTGATTCGCCTGCGATCTATTCCCTGCTGTCAGCCATGCCCGGCAGGGGCGGCCCGCTGCCACCCCCCCCGGCCCACAATGCGCTGGACAGCAACCATCCGCCCCAGCATATCCGCCTGCCGGAGGAGGATGACCCCTCCCTGCGCGTCTTTACCCGCAACAGCCTGCTTGATCACACCGTGCGCGAACGCGCGGCCCAGGGGGCGAAGGGGGCACGCAGCGCGCTGCGCCTGATTGCGCTGACGCCGGGCATGAACGACCTGTATGCCGCCCACCTGCAGGCCGAAATCGCCATGACCATGTTCAGCAACGGTGAAAACCGGCTGGCCCTGTCCATTGCACGCGACGCCTTTGAAAAATCCGGCCAGCGGCTGGGTCTGGCGGGCTACGTGGCGGGTCTTGCCGCGTGGCGACAGGCCCGTCCCGACATGGCGGAGCCCCTGTTCGAAGCCGCGTCCCGCGCCAGCCTGACACCGGGCAGCATCCGCGCCGGCGCCGCCTACTGGGCCGCCCGTGCCCACCAGGCCATGGGCGATGTTACGGCATACCAGCCCTGGCTGCACCGGGCGGCGGCGGCACCCCATACGTTTTATGGCCAGCTGGCCTCACAGATCCTTGGCCTGCGCCGCATGCCTGCGGGCAGGTCCGGCCACACACCCGATACCATCGCCGCGTCCAGCGACCTGACGCTTGCCACCGAACGGCAGGACATCCATGCCGGCAGTCCGGTCCTGGGTGAAATCGACATCGAAGCCGTGGCCGCAACCCCGATGGGCCGCCGCGCCTTCGCCCTGCTGCAGGTGGGTGAGCGTGACCGGGCGGAAAGCACGCTGCGCCGCATGTGGCCCGATATCCAGGATGACGCGGCGCTGTGTCACTCCACCCAGATGGTGGCGGATGCCGTGGGCATGAAGGACCTTTCGGCCCAGATGCTCATGCTGATCGACACCAATGAAAGCGAGCACGATACCCATGCGGCCCGCTTCCCGCTGCCACCGCTCCAGCCTGAACACGGCTTCCGCATGGACCCTGCACTGGTCTATGCCCTGACCCGGCTGGAATCCAATTTTGACAGCAATGCCGTATCCGGCTCCGGTGCGCATGGACTGATGCAGGTCATGCCGGTCACCGCCGATTTCGTCATCCATGACAGGGAACACTTCACCCGTCGGCCGATCGCGCTGCATGACCCGGCCACCAACCTCGATATAGGGCAGCGCTATGTGCTGTACCTGGCCCAGCTTTCCACGCAGGCCGATGGCAGGCACGTGCCGCCGGGTGGCGACATGATCCGCATGCTGGCCAGCTACAACGCCGGGCCTTCCGCCATCTCGCGCCGCAGCGCCACCATGACGGAAGATGAAGACCCCTTGCTGTACATAGAAAGCCTGCCCAATGGGGAAACACGGGACTATGTGCGCCGGGCCTTTACCTATCTGTGGATCTATGCGGACCGGCTGGGCGTTGCCGCCCCCTCGCTTGAAACGCTGGCGCGCAATGAATGGCCCGGTTTCGGGGCCGAGATTGCCATGGCGGCCCACGGGAACCACACCATCCACTGACCGGGCCAGACGCTTGGTATATATGAAAAAAGGGGCGTAATCCGGCATGGATGCGCCCCTTTTTTTCCATGATGCCGGCCAAAAAACCCCGCTGTGAAACATTCCACAAATCAGAAAGACGTTCCTGGCAAAGCGTTTTTCAACAAGCTTCAGGAAAGGCCGCCTTTTTTGGAAACAAGGCGGCACCCAAAACCCTCCTCAACCGGTTATTCCGAAACAGTCCCTCAGTTCTCGGCCAGAAGCTGGCGGCTCGCCTGCACGCGCACCACACGGCGGCCTTCCATTTCCAGCACCTCGAACAGCCAGCCGGAGAACACGACCTTGTCCCCCTTTGCCGGGACGCGCCGCAGCAGAGCCAGCACAAGCCCCGCCAGCGTATGGTAGCTGCCTTCCGCCGGAAGGTCGGACAGCCCCAGCCGGTCCTTGACCTCATCGGCAGGCATGGAGCCATCAAGCACCAGCACGTCATCATGCGCCAGTCGCTGGGGCGGGGTGTTGCCCGGCTCATGCTGCTCGCCCACAATGGCACCGAACAGGTCGGATGAAGTCACGATCCCTTCGAACGACCCATATTCGTCCAGCACCAGCGCCAGCCCCAGGGGGGAGGCCCGCATGCGCTCAAGCATGTCGAAGGCGGACAGCGTATCGGGCACCGAGATGGGATGGCGCAGCCCGATCTCGACCGAAGGGCTCTTGCCATCAAGGAATCGGTCCAGCATGTCCTTGGCAAGAATGATGCCCACCGGGTTGTCCACCCCCCCCTCGCACACCACGATACGCGAATAGGTGGTCGAGCGCAGGATCTGCAGCAGTTGCGCGCGCGGCACGTGGCGTTCGACCCAGCACAGTTCGTTGCGTGGGGTCATGATGGCACGGACCGGGCGTTCCGCCAGTCGCAGCAGGCGCTCGATCATGTCGCGCTCCTCCTGCTCCAGCACGCCTGCCTGTGCGCCTTCGGCAATGTAGGCACGCAGTTCCTCGACCGAGACGGACTGCCGAATCGCACCGCCTACCCCCATCAGCCTGAGCACCAGTTCGGATGAACGGCCCAGCAGCCACACGACCGGGCGGGTGAACCATGCCATCCATTCCAGCAGCAGTGACAGGCGGGCCGCGATCAGTTCGGGCTGCTGCAGGGCGATCTGCTTGGGCACAAGTTCACCCAGCACCAGCATGACGGCGGTAATGGCGCTGACCACAAGGAACATGGCCAGTTCATCGGCAATGGAGCGCAGGGCAGGAACATGGGCCAGCCAGTGGCTGACCCCGGCCTCGATGCTGTTGCCGCCAAACGTGCCTTCCAGAATCGAGACAAGGGTCATGCCGATCTGGACGGTGGGCAGGAAGCTCTGCGGGTCCGCCGCAAGCCTCAGGGCACGGTCCGCCCCCTTGGTGCCATTGCGGGCCAGAATGGCCAGCCGCGCGCGGCGGGCGGAAATCAGCGCCAGTTCACCCATGGCAAAAAGCCCGTTGAGCAGAACAAGGCACAATATGACAATCAGCGAGACAATCATGATCCCACAATCCTACAGCATATTTCCCGCGTGGGCACATGCCTCCACGGATGGGCCATAAAGAAAAAGGCGGGACAAATGCCCCGCCTTTTCCTGAGATCAAGATGTGGAAATACCTGAATGCGGGCTCAGTCCGCAGCGTCAGCCGTTTCCGCCGGGGTGGAGACCCGGTTCACGCGCGGGGGGGCGGCAGGCTTCTTGCGCGCCGCCAGTTCCGCCATTTTCGCATCCACATGCTGGGTGAACACGTATTCCGCCGGGCGCTGGTGCGCCAGCGAGATTTCCGGCGCCATCGGCTTTTCCGTCTCCGGCCCGAACAGCGCGACCTTGGCAATGTGCCAGGGGCGGCGGACCGCATCCATCACCGCCGTTGATTCGTAGCCCGAATGGACCATGCAGTCGGCGCATTTTTCGTAATTGCCGGTGCCGTAGGCATCCCAGTCGGTATCGGCCATGAGTTCTTCAAAGCTCTTGGCGTACCCTTCGCCCAGCAGGTAGCACGGGCGCTGCCAGCCAAACACGTTACGCAGCGGCTTGCCCCATGGCGTGCAGTGATACTGCTCGTTGCCCGCCAGGAAGTTCAGGAACAGCGGCGACTGCGTGAAGCGCCACTTCTTGCCCTTGCCCAGACGGAAGATGTCGCGGAACAGCTGCTTCGTCTTCTGGCGGTTCAGGAAGTGTTCCTGATCCGGCGCGCGCTCATAGGCATAGCCCGGCGCGGTCATGATGCCATCGACACCCATGGCCATCACTTCATCAAAGAAGGCGGCGACGCGCTTGGGATCAGCGCCATCGAACAGGGTGCAGTTGATCGACACGCGAAAACCACGGGCCTTCGCCTTCTTGATCGCGGCGACGGCGCGTTCGTACACGCCATCCTGGCAGACCGAGGCATCATGCATGGCCGGATCACCGTCCAGATGCACGTCCCACGAGAAGAACGGGTTCGGTTCGTAATCATCCATCTTCTTTTCAAGAAGAAGGGCGTTCGTGCACAGGTAGACGTATTTCTTGCGCGCGATCAGCCCACGGATGATTTCCGGCATTTCCTTGTGCAGCAGCGGTTCACCACCGGCCACGGCAATGACGGGGGCACCGGCCTCAGTATCCGCGTCAAGGCATTCCTGCACGGTCATGCGCTGATTGAGGATCTGGGCGGGATAGTCGATCTTGCCGCACCCGGCGCAGGCCAGGTTACAGCGGAACAATGGCTCGAGCATAAGCACGAGCGGATAACGTTTGCGCCGCGTGACATGCTGCTTGACAACATAGGCGCCCACGCGGACTGCCTGCATAATAGGAACGGCCATGAAACCTCTGCTCCTGCACCGGCCCAACCGCCGGTCTCATATTTCAAGTCTGGTAGGTCGGACTATGGACACATCCACCTACGAGAAAACAAGCCCAACATCACCCAGCCGTGCATATAGAACATGCCGAGGTTGCGGACTTGTACGACACATGAAGCCTTTCGGGAGGGTATAGGACAGAAACCATCCTGTATTCAATTGCTATTGGCTTCGGTGTGGCCAATTAACAACAGTCAGGGAATTAGAGACTGTATTTACAGGCTTAACCGGAGTAACACATCGCGATTACGCTACGGTCGCCATGGTTTTCATGCCATGAGCCACCATTCATCGCCGCCGGGACAGCCCTGTCCGGCCCCTTTCCTGCCGGGGCCGGGCTGGCCTAACCGAAAACCGGGCCGGTTCCTCTCCCGCCATGCGGGAGCAAGGGCCGGCACAGAACAATGGACGCGAATATCATGGATCAGACCAAGCCCGCGATTCCCACCCTCGGGCGCTACCCGCAGCTTGACCGGGTGCGCGCGCCGCATGACCTGCGCAACCTGTCGGTGGAGCAGCTGAAGCAACTGGCGGAGGAACTGCGGTCCGAGACGATCGATGCCGTGTCCACGACGGGTGGCCACCTTGGGGCGTCGCTGGGCGTGGTTGAACTGACCGTGGCGCTGCATGCCGTGTTCGACACACCCGATGACCGGGTGATCTGGGATGTGGGCCACCAGGCCTATCCGCACAAGATCCTGACCGGGCGGCGCGAGCGCATCCGCACCCTGCGCCAGCCGGGCGGGCTGTCGGGCTTCACGCGGCGCAGCGAGAGCGAATACGACCCGTTTGGCGCGGCGCATTCGTCCACCTCCATTTCCGCGGGCCTGGGCATGGCCGTGGCCCATCACCTGCGCGCGGAGGAGGACCCCTCCTACCGCGAGCGCAACGTGATCGCGGTGATCGGCGATGGCTCGATCTCGGCGGGCATGGCCTATGAGGCGATGAACAACGCCTCGCATTGCGGCCCCGGCGCCGAGCGCCTGATCGTGGTGCTCAACGACAACGAGATGTCCATCGCGCCCCCGGTCGGCGCGATGTCGAACTACCTGTCGCGGCTGATGTCCTCGCGCAAGTTCCTCTCCTTACGCGAACTCGCCGCCAAGATGGCCAAGCGCCTGCCCGGCCGGCTGGAACGCACGGCAAAGAAGGCGGATGAATACGCGCGCGGCATCATGACCGGCGGCACGCTGTTCGAAGAGCTGGGCTTCTATTATGTCGGCCCGGTGGACGGGCATGACATGAACCAGCTGGTTCACATCCTGCGCAACCTGCGCGATGCCGAGGATGTCGGCCCCGTGCTGCTGCACGTGATTACCGAGAAGGGCCATGGCTACAGGCCGGCCGAATCGGCGGGCGACAAGTACCACGCGGTCTCGAAGTTCAACGTGGTGACCGGCGAGCAGAAGAAGGGCCCGTCCGGCCCGCCCAGCTACACCTCGGTCTTTGCCGGCGAACTGGTGCGCCAGGCCGCAACCGACGAGAAGATCGTCACGATCACCGCCGCCATGCCGTCCGGCACGGGGCTGGACAAGTTCGCCAAACTCTACCCTGACCGCTTTTTCGACGTGGGCATTGCCGAACAGCATGCCGTGACATTCGCCGCCGGCATGGCGACGGAGGGGCTGCGCCCGTTCTGCGCCATCTATTCCTCCTTCCTGCAGCGCGCCTATGACCAGGTGATGCATGACGTGGTGCTGCAGAAGCTGCCGGTGCGCTTCGCCATCGACCGCGCGGGGCTGGTGGGCGCCGATGGCGCAACCCATGCCGGTTCGTTCGATATCGCCTATCTGGGCTGCCTGCCCGGCATCACGCTGATGGCGCCAAGCACCGAGGTGGAACTCAAGCACATGACGGCCACCGCCATCGCGTTTGACGAAGGCCCGATCGGCCTGCGTTACCCGCGCGGCGCGGGTCTGGGGCTGGACCTGCCGGCGGCGGGCGAGGTGCTGGAGATCGGGCGCGGGCGAATCGTGCGCGAGATGACACGCCAGACCGGGCCGGAACAGGGAGGCATCGCCATCCTCTCGCTCGGGCCGAGGCTGGCCGAGGCGCTGAAGGCGGCCGACATGCTGGCAGCGCACGGCCTGTCCCCCACCGTGGCCGATGCCCGCTTCGCCAAGCCGATCGACACGGCGCTGGTCGAGCAGCTGGCGCGCAACCACGCCGTGCTGATCACCATCGAGGAAGGATCGGTTGGCGGGTTTGCCAGCTTTGTCATGACACATCTGGCAAAGACCGGTTTGCTGGACCGCGTGCGCTTCCGCCCCATGACGCTGCCCGACCGCTTCATCGATCATAACACGCAGGACGCACAGTATATCGAGGCAGGGCTGGATGCGGCGGCCATTACCAATACCGCCCTTGATGCGCTGGGTGTCGGAATCAGCATGACGCAGCCCTTGCTAAAGACAGCAAACGGACCGAAATCATGAACATTATGAAACATGCCCTGAAAACCACCTCTCTGGCGCTGTGCGCCAGCCTGATGGCGGCACCGGTCGTCCCTGCCGTCTTCCCCATCCATGCGGCCCATGCTGCCAGCGCATCCGATACACAGGTGCAGGAACCGATCAAGGCGCTCTACGCGGCCCTTGAGCGCATACAGGCCAAGGGATCGGGTTCGTTCGAACAGCGCTCGCAGGCCCTCGCCCCTGCCATCGACCGCGCCTATGACATGGAGGTCGTGCTCGCATCCTCCATCGGCCCGCGCTACGCCACCCTGCCCGATGACCAGAAGCAGGCCCTGCTGTCCACGTTCCGCCAGTTCACCATCGCCCGCTATGTCTCCAGCTTCAAGCCTGGCAGCGACGCACGCTTCACCATTGACCCCACCGTCACCCCCTCCCCCGCTGGCAACGACCGTATTGTTGTAACACGCATCGGCTCGTCCGATGACCCGAACGGCACCGAAATCAACTACGTGATGCGCTCCGGCGCCAAGGGCTGGCAGATCGTTGACGTGCTGCTCAATGCCCATATCAGCCAGGTCGCCGCACAGCGCGCCGATTTCAGCTCGGCGCTTTCAGGTGGGAATGTGCAAAAACTGACAAATCTGTTACAGAAGAAAATCAAGACGTTTTCGGAAGAGTGACCGCACCCTTCCCTTACGCCCTGTTCTGATTTGCTCCATACGCGGGACCTTGCCGGAAAGATAATGTCTGTTTTCAACGCTCTTGTTTCACCCGCCGGACTGGCCGCGACCGTTGCGGCCGCCGGGTGCATGCAGGCAGCGCTCGGCACTGTTCTGGTCTCGCGTTTCCGCTGGCAGGAAAAGCGGGTAGACCGGCAGGTGCCCACGCCACCCGTGTCCGTGCTCAAGCCGCTGCATGGTGATGAACCCCTGCTGGAAGAAGCGCTCGAAAGCTTCTGTACGCAGGACTATCCCCATGTGCAGATCGTCTTTGGCGTGCAGGCGGATGATGACGCGGCCATTCCCATCGTGCGCCGCCTGATCGAACGGCATCCGGATCTCGACATGGAACTGGTGGTTGACCCCACCTTCCATGGCGTCAACCGCAAGATCGGCAACCTGATCAACATCATGCGCAGCGTAAAGCATGACGTACTGGTCATTTCCGATTCGGACATCCATGTTGCCCCGGACTACCTGCGCCATGTGGTGGGCGCGCTGGTACAGCCGGAAGTGGGACTGGTCACCACGCTCTATGCGGGGCTGCCCGCATCCCCCACCCTGCCGCGCCTGCTGGCCGCGTGCCAGATCAACCACAATTTCCTGCCCGGTGTCATGCTGTCGCGCTATCTGGGGCGGCAGGACTGCCTCGGGGCGACCATGGCGCTGCGCCGTTCCATGCTTGACGCCATTGGCGGGCTGGAAGCCCTGGTGCCGCATGTGGCGGATGATGCGATCCTGGGCCGCTACGTACGCGACCGTGGCAAGGATATCGCCATTGCGGCCTGCATGACATGGACCACGGTGGGCGAGACCTCGATGCGGGAAGTGCTGGCGCATGAACTGCGCTGGGGCCGGACCGTCAAGACGCTGGAGCCTGCGGGCTATGCCGCCTCCGCCATCCAGCTGCCACTGTTCTGGGCAAGTGTTGCCGTACTGCTGGCCCCGCACGTTGCCTGGACGTGGATCTTCTTTGCCGGTGCATGGGGGTGGCGGGCGGTCTGCTCCTTCATCCTGGACCGGACACTGGCGCAGCGCAGCCTCGTGCCACTGCTCCTGCTGCCATTACGCGACTGGATATCGGCCGCGATCATGGTGGGCAGCGTTACCGGTACCAGGGTTGCATGGCGCGGACAGACAATGCATGTCACGCCACATTCGGTCATGACATCGCGATCGCAACCGGCCTCGCCCCGTGACTGACCCCCCACGGGCGGGCTGGCCCTGCCATGAACAATCAACTTTCCAGTCAATAAGAACGGGTATAAGGGAACCCCATTTCCCCGTCAGAACCCGAGGATATGCGTAGCATGATGAAAACCCTGTTTCTCCAGCCGCCTTCGTTCGACGGATTCGACGGTGGAGCCGGCTCCCGCTACCAGGCCAAGCGGGAAATCAAGTCGTTCTGGTATCCGACCTGGCTGGCGCAGCCCGCCGCCATGGTCGAGGGCAGCCGCCTGATTGACGCGCCGCCCGCGCGCATGGGCATGGAGCCGATCCTGGAGGACGTGCGGAACCGCGATCTCGTCATCATGCACACATCCACCCCGTCCTTCGCGTCCGATGTGCGCGTGGCCCAGATGCTCAAGGACGCGAACCCGAAGGTCAAGATCGGCATGGTCGGCGCCAAGGTTGCCGTCCAGCCGGAAGAAAGCCTGCTCAACGCCCCGCCGGTCGACTTCGTGGCGCGCAACGAATTTGACTTCACCATCAAGGAAATGGCGGAAGGCCGCGAGTGGAAGGATGTCGACGGCATTTCCTGGCGCGACGCGGATGGCAAGATCGTCCATAACCGTGACCGCGCGATGATCGAGGACATGGACAGCCTGCCGTTCGTGACCGAAGTGTACAAGCGCGACCTTAAGATCGAGGATTACTTCATCGGGTACCTGATGCACCCGTACATCTCGATCTATACCGGCCGTGGCTGCAAGTCGCGCTGCACCTTCTGCCTGTGGCCACAGACGGTGGGCGGCCACCACTACCGCACCCGCAGCCCCGAACACGTGGCGGCCGAAATCCGTCTGGCGAAGCAGTATTTCCCGCAGGTGAAGGAATTCTTCTTCGACGACGATACCTTCACCGATGACCTGCCCCGCGCCGAAGCGATTGCCAGGGAACTGGGCAAGCTGGGTGTGACCTGGTCGTGCAATGCGAAGGCCAATGTGCCGCGCAAGACGCTGGAAGTGCTCAAGGCCAACGGCCTGCGCCTGCTGCTGGTCGGTTACGAGAGCGGCAACCAGCAGATCCTGCACAACATCAAGAAGGGCATGCGTGTCGAGACGGCGCGTGAGTTCACCAAGAACTGCCACGAACTCGGCATCAAGATCCATGGCACCTTCATCCTCGGCCTGCCGGGCGAGACGAAGGAGACCATTCAGGAAACCATCCGCTTCGCCACCGAGATCAACCCGCATACCCTGCAGGTTTCGCTGGCAGCCCCCTATCCCGGCACCTTCCTGCACAAGCAGGCGACCGAGAATGGCTGGCTGGATGAGAAGAACGCCGAACTGATCGACGATAACGGCGTGCAGATCGCACCGCTGCACTACCCGCATCTGTCGCACACGGAAATCTTCCAGAGCGTGGAGGAATTCTACCGGAAGTTCTACTTCCGCGCGCCCAAGATCGCCTCGATCCTGAACGAGATGGTCCGCAGCCCGCAGATGATGAAGCGCCGCCTGCGCGAAGGGGTGGAGTTCTTCCAGTTCCTGCGCGAACGCCGCGCCGCCTGATCCGGCAGCCTGCGATTACCCCATGCCGGGACCTTCGGGTTCCGGCATTTCTTTTTTTCATGCCACCCGGTTTTCCATCATGAAGCGCGTCATCATATCCGCCGATGATTTCGGCCTGTCCGAAGAAGTGAACGAGGCGATCGAGATCGCGCATCGGGATGGATTGCTGTCAACCGCGAGCCTGATGGTATCCGGCCCTGCCGCCGCCGATGCCGTGCGCCGGGCCAGAAAACTGCCGGACCTGCGGGTGGGGCTGCATCTGGTAGCAATCGAGGGACCGGCCACCCTGCCGCCCGCCGAGATCCCGCTCCTGGTATCACACAACGGGCAGTTCCCCTCCGACCAGCTGAAACTGGGCGTGGAGTATTTCTTCCGTCCCGCCGCGCGCCGCGAACTGGCCGCCGAGATCGAGGCCCAGTTCGCGGCCTTTGCCGCGACCGGCCTGCCACTGGACCATGCCAACGCGCACAAGCACATGCACCTGCATCCCACGGTGGGGCGGTACATGATTGAAAGCGGACTGCGCCACGGGCTGCGTGCGCTGCGCGTGCCACTGGAACCGCCCAAGCCGCTTTACGCGGCTGGCACCTATACCGATACGCTGGGGGATGCGGCACTACGCCGCTGGACCGGCCTGCTGCGCCATCAGGCGCGCAGGGCGGGGCTGGTGACCAATGACTGGTGCTTCGGGCTGGCATGGAGCGGACACATGACAGCCGACCGTATCTCGGCACTTGCCGCCCATCTGCCCGATGGCCTGTCGGAAATCTATTTCCATCCGGCCACGGCAAAGAACGGGTTGCTGCAACGCCTGATGCCCACCTATGAACACCAGGCAGAACTGCGCGCGCTCTGCGCGCCCGGATTCCGTTCCGGGCTGGCGCATGCGGGGGCGGTTCCCACAACGTGGACGGATGTGGCCCGCACGCGCTGACGGGCCTACCGCCACCCTGATCCGTATCAGCCGAGGTTGCCCTGCACCCATGCCTTGAGCTGGCTCTTGGGCACGGCGCCCGACTGCTTGGCGACGGGCTTGCCATCGCGGAACAGGATCAGCGTGGGAATGCTCTGCACGGCGTAGTCATTGGGAGTACGCTGGTTGTCGTCGATATTGACCTTGGCGACGGTCATCCTGCCCTTGAATTCCGCACCGATCTCATCCAGCGCCGGGGCGATCATCTTGCACGGGCCGCACCATTCCGCCCAGAAATCGACCAGGACCGGCTCCTTGGAGTCCAGCACCAGGGTCTTGAACTGGTCATCACTGACTACAATCGTGTTTTCGCTCATCACTTAAAAACTCCTTCTTGGCGGGGGATGGACCGCCCGTGTCGTGCTGACATGGCCATGCCGGCGCGTGGGGTCAAGCCTGTGCCTGCCCCTTCATGTCCGGTGCATATCTGTCCAGCAGCGTAGCAGGCAGGATGTCCACACGCACGCCCTCCGTCCAGACCAGCGCGCATACGACCTTCCTGCCCGGGTAGACGCCACGCAGCAGCGCGCGATAGGCGGCCATCTGCCGCAGGTACAGCACCGGTATCCTGTCAATGCTGGCGGGGGGGTGGCGGTTCGTCTTGAAATCACACACCGTGACCGTATCGGTATCCACCGCCATGCGGTCCACCTGCCCCACAATCACCTGCTGGCCCACGATGCCCGCCAGCGGCTGCTCCGCCCGGCTGCCCG
This sequence comes from Komagataeibacter sp. FNDCF1, assembly GCF_021295335.1. Lineage (NCBI taxonomy): Bacteria > Pseudomonadati > Pseudomonadota > Alphaproteobacteria > Acetobacterales > Acetobacteraceae > Komagataeibacter > Komagataeibacter sp. FNDCF1. The sequence continues at coordinate 2,144,804 of NZ_JAIWOT010000001.1, forward strand.
GCGCGAACAGGGCGGCAAGCTCCGGCCGGTTCATGACCGCCAGTACCTGCGTCACCAGTTCGCCCCGCAGTTCAGGCGCAAGCCCAGCCGCGGGACGTGACAGCCATGCGCTGGCCAGTTCAGCGCGCTCGGGCACGGGACAGTCGGGCAGGTACTGCAGCAGCGCATGCACCAGCTGCCCGCGTTGCAGCGCACGGGCGCGGGTGGCGGCCATATCCGCCCGGTCACGCACGGTACCGGCCGAGACCAGGGGCGAGCGCACGGCGGGCTGCGGGCCGAGGGCCACGTCATCGGGCCGGCTGGGCGCGAGCGGACGGGCCAGCGGGCCTTCCGCCACGGGCATGACGGGTCGCCACAACGGGGCATGGCCCATCCATTCCGGCAGCGCCGGCGGCGGCGCATCCGGGCCATGATCATCCGTTACCGCTGCGCGCGCGGGCCGGGGCGCCGGGGTGGCGGGCATTTCCTCCAGCACCAGGCTTTCCCCTTCCCAGCCCAGATCAAATGGCTCGGGCGCGGCCCCCGCACTTTCAAACCCCTGCCGGCACAGATCATACCAGCAGCCATCGGGCATGCCACGGCCGGGCTCCCACCCGCAGATCACCAGCCGGTCACTGGCGCGGGTCAGGGCAACGTAAAGCAGGCGGTTGTATTCCTCCGCCGCATTCAGGCGGATTTTGTCCTGCAGGGCCGCCGTCACGTCCGTGCCCAGTTCCCGCCGGGGCACCCATATCGGTATGTCCAGCCCGGTCTTCCTGTCGGTTTCCCACAGGATATTGGTGTCGGAACGGGGGGCGGCAATGGTGTCGGGCAGGATGACAAGCCGCGCCTGCAGCCCCTTGGCCCCATGTGCCGTCATGACGCGCACCATGTTGGCCGAGGCATCAGGCTCATGGCGCACGGTTTCTTCCGATGCGGTGAGCCAGTGCAGAAACCCCTGCAGCGAAATGGCATGCGCTTCCTCAAAGCGCAGGGCGGCGGAGAGCAGTTCGTCAACCGGTTCCACCGCCTCCGGCCCCAGGCGTGCCAGCAGGCGGGCGCGCCCGCCCAGCGGGCCAAGGGCTTCGGCCAGAAGCTGGTAAGGCGTGGCGTAATCCACCTGCCGGAACAGGGTATTGAGTACATGCCATGCGGCCGCCCAGTCCGGTCGCTCGGCATGGCGTGCGCGCAGCACCGCCCATAGCGGCTGGCCGTTACGCCCGGTGGCCAGCGGCATGAGCGCCTCATCATCCAGCCCGCCAATGGGTGAGGTCAGGACACAGGCCAGCGTCAGGTCATCCTGCGGCAGCAGCAGGGCCGCGCACAACGCCATGAGGTCACGCACCGCAAGCTGGTCGGTCAGCACGGTGCGCACCAGGGTTGCCACCGGCACGTCCTGCGTTTTCAGCGCGCGGATCAGCGCACGGGCAAAGGCGGAACGGCGGGGCACGAGGATCAGCACATCGCCGGGCACCAGTGGCGCCTCGCCCGGTGGCGGGGGCTGGCGCAACTGCGTGGCGATCCAGCCCGCCAGCGTGTCCGCCAGGCGCTGCTGGGCGGTGGACTGGCCCGCATTGTGGCTGGGGGCCATCCAGGGGCTGACATCCGTCTCGCTGGCTTCCACGGGCACGGGGGGCCAGATCTCCACACGGCCGCCCTGCCCCGGCCGGGCGGTGACATGGGCGGGAATGCCGCCTTCAGGTTCCACCACGCCGCGGGCGGCGGCGGGATTGGCGAACACGCTGTCCACCAGCTTCAGCACGGGTGCCGTGGAACGGAAGGAGACGGTCAGCGCCGGTTCGCGCCACAGCGCCTGCGCCGCCCCCGCACGCGTGCGAAAGCGCTGACGCCACGCGCGGAAGGCTTCCGGGTCGGCCCCCTGGAACGAATAGATCGACTGCTTGTAATCCCCTACCGCAAAGATGGTGCGCGGGCAGCCCTCATCATCATGCGTGCCTTCACCCGCGAAGAATTCCGCGGTCAGGCCACCGGCAATCGCCCACTGGTCGGGGGATGTATCCTGCACCTCGTCCAGCAGCAGGTGATCAATCCCGCCATCAAGCTTGTACAGCACCCAGGCCGCCCCCGGATCATCCAGAAGCTGGAGCGTGCGGTCGATCAGGTCATCATAATCGACCATGCCCTGTGCGCTCTTGCGCGTGGCATAACGCTCCAGCACCGGCTGGGCGACGGAAAGCAGCGCGCCGGTCAGCTCAAACACCGCCAGCGCGCGCAGCTGCCGGTCGATGCCGATGACGCGCGCGGCTTCCGCCAGAAGCTGGTCAACAAGTTCGGGGCAATCAGCCGCGACTTTGGCGTTCAGGCCACCGCGCTGGCGGGGTTCACCCTTCTGCGTCAGCAGGCTGCTCCGCCATGCGGGCCAGTCCGCCGCACGGCCGGCCGTGTCCTGCCCCAGCCATGCCAGCATGGCTTCGGCCTGCACCCGCACCGTGGGCGATCCTTTCTGCGCCACGAACCGTAGCCCCTCACGCACGGCGTCCTCATCGGGGATGGTGGCGCAGGCGCGGTGCAGCACCTCCGCCGCGCTGCGGCCGTCTATGTCCAGCACGCGCATCAGCGCCGCCTCCACCGTGGCGCGGTCACCCTTCCAGTGACGGGCCACGGGCAGGATACGGCGCGACTGGGCCTGCAGGCGACCGATCAGGGCGGTAAAATCCCCGACCCCGATCTGGGCCGCCAGCATGGATACGGCTGCCCCACCCTGCCCCACCACGTCCTCCACCGCCGCACGCTGGGCCAGTCGGGCGTCGGTTTCCTCGATCAGGGTGAAATGCGGGCTGATCGCGGCCTCGATGGGAAAGCGCCGCAGCAGCGACTGGCAGAAGGCATGGATGGTGCCGATACGCATGCCGCCGGGCAGGTCCAGCACGCGGGCAAACAGTTCGCGCGCCACCTGCCGGGTCCCTGCCCCCACAGGCACGGACAGGCGGCCCAGTTCCGCATCCAGCGCATCATCGGGCAGCATGACCCACTGGCCCAGCCGGCCTTGCAGGCGGATGGACATTTCCGCCGCCGCCGCCTTGGTAAAGGTCAGGCACTGGATGCGCGCGGGGTCGCTGCCGGGCACGCGGGTCATCACCCCGTCGCGGTCAGGCACGTCACGCGGCAGCATGAGGCGCAGCAGCCGGTCGATCAGCAGCTTGGTCTTGCCACTGCCAGCCGAGGCCGAGACGAACACGGAAGCCTGCGGGTCGGACGCCTGCGCCTGGCTACGATTGGCAAGGCCGATGGCATCCGCCATGCCTTCCCCCTTCATGACGGGACGGTTCATCCTGCCGTCTCCTCACGCGCGGCACTCCATTCCGCCACCCGGGCCAGGTGGGCGTAATCGGCAAAGCGCGGTTCCTCCCCGGGCCAGGGATGGGACAGGTAAGGCTGGTCGGGATTATCGTAGGCCGTAACCAGCGTGCGCAGCCCATCGCGGCACTGTGCGATCAGCGCGCCCAGTTCCGCGCCGCGCGCGACATCGAGCACCTGCGCGGGCACATGGCCGCCGGTCAGCCGCCAGTAGACCAGTTCCGCCACCCTGCCCGCAATGGGGGGTGGAAAGCCGCCGCATTCGATCATCGCCGCCTCCAGCACCAGCTGCGACTGCCATCCCTCGATCACGCTGCGCCGGAGCGGCAGGGTGCCGGTCTTGTAATCGAACAGGCCCAGCGCGCCATCGCCATGCACGTCGATCCGGTCGGCCCGCCCGCGCAGGGTAAACGGGCCGCCGGGCAGACCGTCCAGCCGCATCGTGCCGCCCTGCTCCGTCAGCACCGTGCGGGGGCCACCGGTTGCGCGGCGGTCCTGCTCGGTCCGGGCGCACCATGTGGCGATGCGCTCCAGCCGGGGTGCCCACCATGCGGCAAGTGCCGGTCGCAGCCCGGCCTCACGCAGCACGTCGGCAAAGACCGCCTGCATCTGCGCGGCGCCATCATCGGGCCAGTCGGCGGGATGGGCACGAAACCACCGGTCAAGGGCCGTATGCACGATCTGGCCGTAATCGGCGGCATCGGCCAGTTCCTCCAGATCCGCCAGCCGCTTCAGCTTCAGGATCCGGCGGGCATAGATGGCGTAGGGATCGCGCATCCATGTCTCGATCTCGGTTACCGACAGGCTGCGCGGGCGCAGGCCGAGCGCAGGGCAGGGCCGGGGCGGGGCGGCTGGCATGGCCACCCCTTCCGGCCGGTCCAGCGCATCCAGCCAGCGCAGCGCGGGATGGGCGGGCAGGCCATGTCCATGCCCGGCCAGATAGGCATCCAGCCGCACCAGCCAGCGCGCGGGCACCGTGGGGGCGCCCTGCCGCCGCGCCGCGACCGACAGTACCACCCGTGGGGCCGCACACGCACAGGATACAAAATCATGCGCCGCCTGCCCGATGGCCCATTCCGGTGAGGGCAGGCCCACGCGGGTGCGCATGGGGCGGCTCATCCACGGACCCGGATCGGTGGCGGGCGGCCATACGGTTTCCGCCAGGCCACCAAGCACGATCAGGTCCGCTGTCTGCAGCCGTGCTTCCAGCAGGCCCCATATGAACACACGCGGGTGGACGGCCCCCGACCGCCCGCGCACGGCACGCCGCCCCTGCACGGTCATCCCTGCCAGCGAGGACGCAAGCAGCCCGTCCAGCGCGCCCAGCCGGGCATCGGGCAGCACGTCGCACCATGCCAGCATCGCACTCATGTGCTGGCCCAGCGCGTTGCCTTCCTCCCCCGCCCACAGGCGTTCGGCACCCCCGGCCGTATCCGTGGCGGCCAGATTCTGCGCAACCTCGACCAGCGCCGAAAGCAGGGTGGAAACCGGCACCATGGCGCTGCGCGGCAGGGCCAGCAGGGGGCCGAAAGCCGCTTCCAGCCGGTCAAGGAAGGCATTGATTTCCTCTGGCGCATCAGGCGCGTCAGCCAGCGCGCCATGCGGGTCATCCGCCGCCCGCGCCAGCGCGCTTCGCAGCCCGGCAATGCCCGGCGGCGGTGCCGGGCCACGCAGGACCAGCCGCTCCAGCTGTCGCGCACTGGCACGGCAGTTGCCCGGTGAAAGCCCGCACGCCGCCAGCGGGTGCTTGATGACGGACAGCAGCGCCACCGGCGAAAGCCCGCCATCCACCGCCTGCACGATCAGGCGCACGAAGGCGGTCTGCGGTATGGTGAGCAGGCTTTCGCCCGCGCTGTCATCGGCAATGACACCCCAGCGCACCAGTTCCGTCGCCACCCGCCCGGCCAGAGCCCGGTCGGGCGTGACAAGGGCCGCGCGCCTGCCGGGCTGTTCAAGCACCTGGCGCAGCACCATGGCGATGGCGGCGGCTTCCTCCTGCTGGTCGGTGCTGCGCAGCACGGACAGACCATCGGCCGCCACGGGGGCATCCGGCGCGCGCCACTGTTCAAGCGCGTGGGCGGGCAGCAGCGCGCGCGCCAGCAGTCCGGCGCGCGCGACGGGACTGCTGGCCACGCTGCCCGGTGGCAGGCTGTCCCACTGTTCCATGCAGTTCCGCCCGATGCCCAGTTCGGCCAGCATGCGGGCCGTACCGGCCTGCGGGTGGTCAGGCGGCAGGCGCTGCCATACGTCCTCGCCACATGTCATGTCCACGCCGGGCAGGACCAGCAGCCCGTCGGGCACGGACAGCACGGCACGCAGCATTGCGATGGTAGAGGGTACGGCATCGGAAAAGCCGGCGGCCCATATGGGGGTACCGGATGGCGGCGGGGCCTGTTCCCAGCGTGCGGCCTGCGCGTGCAGCAGGGCGGTCTGGCGGGCGACGGGGTTCATCACCCCCTGTTCTTCCAGCCATGCGGGCCATACGCTGGTGACAATGGACAGGAAGCGCAGCGTCTGGTGCCAGTGCTGGGCGAAGTCCCCTTCCGCCGCGTGGGGCAGGCGTTCGCGCAGGTCACATTCCGCCCATTCCGCCTCATCCATCAGGTCCGCCAGCGCGCGTGCCAGTGGCCAGGCCTGGTCCACGCCCTGCACGTCGCCAAACGCCTTGCCCGCCTGCATGACCAGCAGGCTGAGCGTGGCCAGCCGCCGCACCGGGTCCACGGCAGGCGGCAGGTCCAGCGCGTTCCGGCCCGACAGCGCCAGCGATGCCTCATCCAGCCCCGCAATGGGCGCGATACGGGGCAGCAGGATGGGGCGGCCATCGACCTGACGTACAAAGGCCTCGGTCAATGCACGGGCGGCGCGGCGGCTGGGCAGCAGGATCAGGCCGGTGCCACAGTCCTGGGGGTCGTGGCCCGCCTGTTCAAGCCAGCGGGCGGCAATCTGGTCCACAAAGGGCACATGCGGCAGCACGACCGCGACGCGGCCCTGCAGGCACCCGGCCCCGGAGGCATCCATCTCCCCGGTGGTACTCATATGTCGTTGTCCCGGTCCGGATTCAGGGCGGAATGCAGCACCTGCTCGGCGGTCGTGATATCGGCGGGGCGGGAGAGATGGAACCACAGCGAATCATGCACGATCACACCCAGCCTGCCCGCCGCCATGGCGCGGTCCCACAGCGTGTTCATGCTGAACGCACCCTCTGGCGCGCCGTCAAACAGGGTCGGCGAGACGATCTGCACCCCGGTAAAGACATAGGGCGTGATCTCACCCGCGCGCGGGCGGCGCGGCCTGCCATGCGCGTCGATGGCAAAATCCCCATGGCCCACTTCCCCCACCGCGCGCGTCGTGGCGCCAAGCAGCAGCATGGCGTCCATGCGGGCAGGATCAAAAGCCGCCGCCAGCCGCCGCAGGGCAGGCACCGGGCCGTTGAGCCACATGGCATCACCATTAAGCAGGAAGAACGGCTCCGGACCCAGCAGCCCGGCCCGTAACGCCGCAGCGGCGCTGCCACCCGTTTCCAGCAGGGCTGTCTCGACCTGTTCCGTGGTGCATGGTCTGCGCCCGCTGGCGGCGCGCGCGGCCAAGGCGTGGCGGATGGCTTCCGGCTGCCAGTGGGCGTTGACCACCACGTCCGGCACGCCAGCCGCTTCCAGCCGGTCCAGTACGTGATCCAGGATCGGCTGTTCCGCCACGCGCAGCAGCGGCTTGGGCACCGATTCGCTCAGGGGCCGCATGCGCCGTCCCAGCCCCGCCGCGAATACCATGGCGACACGCGGCATGTTCACCCCCATCACGATCCTCCCATTCCATCATTCCCCAGCCGTGCAAGCCGTGTGTCCCAGCCCGCAAGCCGGGCCACGCGGCCGCCCCCCGCCACATGCAGCAGGTGGACGTGCAACGCATCGGGGGGGGCAAGCGTGCCCAGACGTTCAGGCCATTCCACCAGAACGATGCCCTCGCACGCATCATCCCAGCCCAGTTCGTGCAGCCCGCCCGGGCCATCCAGCCGCCACAGGTCGAAATGCGCGACCTCCGCCACCGGCGCGTCATAGACCTGCACAAGGGTATAGGACGGGCTTGGCACCTCCATGTCCGGGTCCGCACACAGCGTGCGCAGCAGCGCGCGCGCCAGCGTGGTCTTGCCGGCACCCAGATCGCCTTCCAGCAGCACGGCGTCGCCCGCGGCCAGCAACGGGGCCAGCGCCTGGCCCAGCCTTTCGGTTGCATGGGTGTCGGGCAACGGAATTTCACGCATGGCCATACCACTTCCAGCCCTTACGGGATCATCTTGCATCAACTGATTGTGCCCCTGCCCATGCGCCACGCACAAGGGGGCATGCACGGGACCTGCCCAGGGCTTGCGCCATTGCGGGCAACAACGCAAAACCATATCTACGATACGCCTTTGACCTTAATGGACCGCGGGATAACAGAACCGGACATGACCCCCCCTTCCCCCACCCACACCACGGATGTCGCCATTATCGGCGCGGGCCCGGCCGGCCTGTTCGCCGCCTTTGAATGCAACATGCTCAAGCTGCGCTGCATCATGATCGACGCGCTGGACGCGATTGGTGGCCAGTGTGCGGCGCTGTATCCCGAAAAGCCGATCTATGACATTCCCGCCCATCCCGCCATCGAGGGCGGCGCGCTGATCGAGGCCCTCGACCGCCAGATCGCCCCCTTTGACGTGCCCCGCCTGCTGGGCCGCCGTGTGGAACGACTGGAGGGCACGCGCGGCGCTTTCCGCCTGGGCACCAGCAGCGGTGACACCATTCACGCGCATGCGGTCATCATTGCGGCGGGGGCCGGGGCGTTTGGCCCCAACCGCCCCCCGCTGGACGGGCTGGAGGCGTTCGAACGCAGCGGGGGCGTGCAGTATTTCGTCCGCCGCCGCGCCGACTTCGCGGACCGTGACGTACTGATCGCAGGTGGTGGCGACTCGGCTGTGGACTGGGCGCTGTCCCTGCGTGAGGTCGCGCGCAGCGTAAGGCTGGTGCACCGGCGCGACCGCTTTCGCGCTGCCCCCGAAAGCCTGCGCCAGCTTGATGAAGCCGTGGAGCGCGGTGAGATCGAGAAGATCATCGGCTACCAGCTCCATGGCCTGCGGGGCACGGACGGGCAGCTTGCGGGGGTGGACCTGGCAACACTGGATGGCACGGTGCGCCATGTCGCCTGTGACCACCTGCTGCCCTTCTTCGGGCTGGCGACCGATCTCGGGCCGATCGCGCAATGGGGGCTGGACACCATGCGCGGCACCATTCCCGTCACGCCGTCCACCTGCGAGAGCAGCCTGCCCGGCATCTTTGCCGTTGGTGATGTCGCAACCTATCCCGGCAAGCTCAAGCTGATCCTGCAGGGCTTTACCGAGGGCGCCATGGCAGCACACGCCATCCACCCCATCGTGCACCCTGACACGGCACTGCATTTTGAATATTCCACCAGCAAGGGCGTGCCCGCTGCGTAATCCGGGGCGCGGGCGGCCCGTCATCGCATGAACGGCAGGCCATGATGCGGCCATCGGGTGCATGAGGGCATCAGGCGGCGGGATGAAGGCCGTGACCGCCACCATCCCGTCTGTCCGGGATGGATGGGGCGGCAAACCCGCTGGAACACATCAGGCCGCGCATAAAAAAAGCCCGGCATGAACCGGGCTTTTTACTGGCGACCCTGGCCCGTCCCGCAACGGGACCGGCCAGGATACGGCAGTTATTACTGCGCGGCCGGGGCGGCAGGCGCTTCTGCGGTTGCAGCGTCCTTCTTCGCACCATGATGGCGACCACCGTGGTGGTGGCTGCCGCTGTGATGCTTCTTCGCACCGGCTTCCGGGGCTGCTGCGCCAGCGGAGGCATCGGGAGCGTGTTCCGGCGCGGAAACGGCGGGGGCGGTCGGTTCGGCCGTCTGGGCCATGACAGGGGCGGCAACGCCCATGATGGCAATGGCAGATACGGCGGCCAGGAAACGACGGGGGGAAACGATCATATAAAAATACTCCACAAACCCGGGAATTTTAATCCCAATGCGTCTATCGGATGGCGAATCGGCACATCCGAGCCGACCCCCATGCTGTAACATGCCGGATGGGAACCGTCTCGGATTAAAATTCTTAAATTTATGGATACACTCTCTTTCTTGCCGCAAGGCGACCACAATCTCAAGAACTCAAACGTTACTAAAGATTGCAATCGCCCCATGGGCAGGAACAGGTCAGTCAACCGCGCCGGAACGCTCGCGCTTCTTGCGCTCGTGCGGGTCAAGATAGCGCTTGCGGATCCGCACGGCCGACGGCGTGACCTCAACCAGCTCGTCATCCTCGATATAGGCAATGGCCTGCTCAAGGTTCATCTTGCGCGGCGGAATCAGCAGCAGGGCCTCGTCCTTGCCAGCGGCACGGATGTTGGTCAGCTTCTTTTCACGGATCGGGTTCACTTCCAGATCATTCTCGCGCGAATGCTCGCCAATGATCATGCCCACGTAAACCTTCTCGCCCGCATCGACGAACAGCGTGCCGCGGTCCTGCAGCGAGAACAGGGAATACTGCGTGGTCGCGCCATCCTCGGAGGAGATCAGCGAACCGTTGCGACGCCCCGCAATCGGGCCGACATAGGGCTGATAGCCCGAGAACAGGCGGTTCATGATGCCCGAACCGCGCGTGTCGGTCAGGAATTCGCCATGGTAGCCGATCAGCCCGCGTGACGGGATCAGGAAGGACAGGCGCACCTTGCCACCGCCCGAAGGCTGCATGTCCTGCATGATGCCCTTGCGCAGCGCCATCTTTTCAACCACGACGCCCGAATACGGCTCGTCCACATCGATCAGGACTTCCTCGAACGGCTCTTCGCGCTCACCGGTTTCCTCATTGGTGCGGAACAGCACGCGGGGGCGGCCGATGGTCAGTTCGAACCCTTCGCGGCGCATCTGCTCGATCAGCACGCCAAGCTGGAGTTCGCCACGGCCCGCAACCTCGAAGGCCTCGCTCTCGGGGCTTTCGGACACGCGGATGGCGATGTTGCCCTCGGTTTCCTTGAACAGGCGGTCACGGATCTGGCGCGACGTGACCTTCTTGCCCTCACGACCACCCAGCGGGCCATCGTTGAGGCGGAAGGTCATGGACAGCGTCGGCGGATCGACGGGGGTGGAGGGCAGCGGCTCCTTGACCTCGGGGGCGGCGATGGTTTCGGGAATCGTCGCTTCCGACAGGCCGGCCACGGCCACGATATCACCGGCTTCGACTTCTTCCACCGGCACGCGGTCAAGGCCACGGAAGGACAGCAGCTTGGTCAGGCGGCCGGTTTCCACAACCGAACCATCAGGGCGCAGCACGTGCACCGGCATGTTCATCTTGGCCGTGCCCTGCTCCACACGCCCGGTCAGCACGCGGCCAAGGAAGTTGTCGTTCTCCAGGATGGTGGCGACCATCGCAAACGGCGCATCCTTCTTCACGTGCGGCGGCGGCACATGGCGCAGGATCAGGTCGAACAGCGGGGAGAGATCCTTGCGCGGACCATCGATTTCCAGATCCGCCCAGCCCTGGCGGCCAGATGCGTACAGCATGGGGAAATCAAGCTGCTCGTCATTCGCCCCAAGGGCTGCGAACAGGTCAAAGATCTCGTTATGGACTTCATCTGGGCGGGCATCGCCACGGTCGATCTTGTTCACGACCACGATCGGCTTCAGGCCGCGCGCCAGCGCCTTGCCCACCACGAACTTCGTCTGCGGCAGGGCGCCTTCGGCGGAGTCGACCAGCACGACCGCGCCGTCCACCATGCTCAGGATACGCTCGACCTCACCGCCGAAATCGGCGTGGCCCGGGGTGTCGATGATGTTGATGCGGGTATCTTTCCACACAACCGACGTGCACTTGGCAAGGATGGTGATGCCACGCTCGCGCTCCAGGTCATTGCTGTCCATGGCGCGTTCGGCAACGTGCTGGTTGTCACGGAAGGAACCGGACTGCTTGAGAAGCTGATCGACGAGTGTGGTCTTGCCATGATCGACGTGCGCGATGATGGCGATATTGCGGATATCCATAACTGCTCTTGACCTGACTTTCCTTGGCGGATGCCATAAGGGGCGCAGCGGCACATTACGGGCAATACCCGTGCGTGCAGCGGCGGACTGGGTGGCTGCTGGGTGCGTAGATAACGGGGAAAGGCCGGGATTGCACGCGAAACTTCGCATGCAGTCCCGTCACCCGCACGGGACGTATGGCCCGCCGGTTCAGAAATCCATGTCCTGACGCATGTTCATGAGCGGGCGCGCGCCATAATGCGAAATCACTTCCGATGCGGCGACACTGCCCAGCCGCCCGCATTCGGCCAGCGTGCGGTCCGATGTCCATCCCGCCAGAAAACCCGCGGCATAGGCGTCGCCCGCGCCGGTCGTGTCCACAACCTGCGTGCGCACGCTGTCAATCACGATCCGCTGCTGGTCCTGGATGATCACGCTGCCACGTTCGGAGCGGGTCAGCACGGCAAAATGCGTCTCGGCGGCGACACGGCGGGCCGCTTCCTCGAAATCGTCGGTTTCGTACAGCGCGCAGATCTCGTCCTCGTTGGCGAACAGGATGTCGATATGCCCGCGCACGAGGTCATGGAAGGCCTTGCGGTGGCGGTCCACGCAGAAACGGTCGGACAGGGAAAGGGCGACCTTGCGGCCCGCCTCATGCGCGATGCGGGCCGCGGTGCGGAAGGCTTCCTGCGCTTCCGGCGGGTCGAACAGGTAGCCTTCCATGTACAGCACCTTCGATGCGCGCACGACATCGACCAGCACATCGGCAGGGCTGAAAGTGACGCATGCACCCAGATAGGTGTTCATGGTGCGCTGGCCATCGGGGGTGACCAGAATGATGCAGCGCGCGGTGGGGCTGTGGTCGCTCGCATCGCCCTGCAGCGGGGTGGAGGGAAAATACACGCCCGCCGCCTGCATGTCGGCCGCAAAGGCCCGGCCCGGCGCGTCATCGGCCACCTTGCCCAGATACGCCACCCGCGCGCCCATGTTGGACGCCACCACACAGGTATTGGCGGCCGAACCGCCACCCATTTCCTTCTCGCGCGTGATCTGGTCATACAGCGCGGTGGCACGTGCGGCGTCGACCAGCATCATGCTGCCGGGGGTCATGCCATTGCTCTGCGGGAAGGTAGCTTCAACCGGCGCAAGGACATCGACAATGGCGTTGCCTATGCCCAGCAGGTCGAACCGGCATTCCGTCGCCTGTCCCGTATTTTCCATATTATGGTTCCTTGCCCGTCATATCCGTTTTTTCATGCAGCCATGGCGTCCGGACGCCACGAAATAACCCATTTGTTCGTGCATGATGCAGGGCATCGCTATCATTGGCGGTCATGGGGCGCAACGCATGATATTTTATGCATCTCCGTTCCCCTTAACGCCCTTGTCCCCCTGATCGGGGTAAGTATAACCGATTGGTGGGGGCTGCGGCCTGCAACCAGCCCGAGAGCGTGTCTTCCAGTCCGGAGCGTTCTGTGTTCCGATGCAGCATAACCAAGCGGGGTAATATTGTTTAAACGACGCAAGCCAGCAGCAACCCAGCCACCTGCTCCCACTCCGCCCCCCGCACAGCAGCCGGGCCGTCCGGCAGCGGCCGGTGGCGCTTCCCCTTCCCCCATCCCTGCCAGCAAGGAAAATGCATCCATGGCCCGTCCCCCTTTCCCGCCCACGCCTTCTCCCGCTCCGGGCGGCGCACCACGCCCCGGCGCGCCCGCGGCCGCCGCAACCAAGAAGGAAAATGACCGCCGGACGCTGGTTGTCGGTCGTGGCATCAGCGTACAGGGCACCATTCAGGATGCCGAGCGTCTGGTCGTGGAGGGAACGGTCGAGTCCTCGCTGATCAACGCATCCGAACTGCAGATTGCACAGGGTGGCGTGTTCAAGGGCGAAGTCGAGGTCGAGGATGCGGAACTGGCCGGCACCATTGATGGCACGCTTACGGTCCGCGGCAGCCTGACCATCCGCTCCACCGGGCGGCTGCTGGGCAAGGCCAAGTGCCGCCGCCTGAAGGTGGAAGATGGCGGGCAGGTCACCGGCCAGCTGGAAATGATCACCACCCCTGCCCCTGCGGCTCCGGCAGCCCCTGCGGCACAGCCGACACCCGCTGCCCCGCGCCCGGCTGCGGGCTGAACGGGTCTGGTCCGCCCGCCTGCCGGGCGGATACACAAAACGCCAGTGGCAGCAATGCCCTGGCGTTTTTTAATGCGTGAACGGTACGGACGTAGGGCTCAGGCCACGTTGTCACGCCGGTCGCGCAGTTTGACATAGGCAAGCTGGGCATGTTCCGCACAATACGGTTTGCCCGGCAGCGGCGTGGCCCCGCAGAAATGGAAGCCCGGCGTGCCGGGATCACCCAGCGGCCAGCAGCAGGACTGGCTGCTGCGCCGCCGTGGCTCGCTGACCGGGCGCAGTGCGGCCGCAGCCGCGCGCGTGGCGCGCGCCGACGGGCGGGGGGCACGGGGCTCGGCCTGGGGTTCCGGCTCGGCTGCCACCGGGGCAGCCGCCCCGGGCTGGGGGGCCTGCGGCGGCACGGGGGCGGCAGTCACCTGTGGGGGCCGGGGTGTCTCCGCCACGGCAGGTGCCGGTGTGGGCACTGCGGGTGCCGTTTCCGCCTTCGGGGCGGCAGGGGCGGCCTGTGCCGTTCCGGTTGTCGTGTCAGCCGCGGGGGCCGGGGCCGCCGTCTTGGCTGCCCTGCGGATGGGCGACGGACGCGGCTTCAGGCCAAGGCGATGCGCCTTGCCTACAACAGCGTTCTTGGTAACAGACAGTTGGCGGCCGATTTCAGCGGTCGATAAACCCTGCTGCCATAGATCACGCAGGCGCGCGATCGTCTCCTCGGTCCATTCCATCGCCATCGTTCAGCACTCCTTACGCGGAATGGGGGGAAATTAGGCGTATCCCCTATCCGGCTCAACTCCCAATACACAGAATCTTGTGGACAGTTCTGCGCATAACCTGTTTGCAACCCCGGTAAAACGCACCAGCCCGACGCGGGATCAATCGTGGATCAGCTTTACCTTTCCACCCTCTACCCCCATGACCAGACGCCCTGCCTTGAGTTCGCGCGCCAGTCTGCCAAATACTTCGTTACGCCAGCCGTGAAAGGCAGGGATATCCGCCGCGTCATCCAGGGCAAAACGGTCCAGGTCATCGGATGAGGCCACCAGTTTCGGGGCCACGCGATGCGTCTCGCAACAGGTCGCCAGCAGCACCTTGAGCAGGGCAATCAGCGCGGGCGATGGGCGTTGCGCATCCTTTGAACGCCCCTTGGGCAAACGCGGCAGGTCCGTCTCCGGTATCGCCATGGCCCCGGTCACGGTTTCCAGCAGGGACTGACCGCTGCGTCCCTCGGCAAAGCCGCGCGAGACACCACGCACACGGGCAAGGGCCTCGATGGTGGCGGGCATGGTCGCCGCGATCTCCATCAGGCTTTCATCCTTGAGCAGACGCTGGCGCGGTACATTGACACGCTGTGCCTCGCCTTCCCGCCAGGCCACGATGGCGCGCAGGATACCCAGCATCCGGCGGTTATTGGTGCGCGGACGCATTTTTTCCCACAATGTCAGCGGGTCAGGGCGGAAGGTTGCGGGGTTGTTGAGCACATCCAGTTCCGCCGCAACCCAGTCCATGCGGCCTTCGTGCTCCAGCTGGGCCAGCAGCCTTTCATAAACCAGGCGCAGATACGTGACATCCGCCGCCGCATACCCGATCTGGGCCGGGGAAAGCGGACGCGCCGACCAGTCGGAGAAGCGATGCGACTTGTCGATCTGCGCGCCAAGCAGGGATGAGACAAGGTTGTCATACCCGACCTGATCGCCATATCCCGCCACCATGGCCGCGACCTGCGTATCGAACAGGGAGGCGGGCAGGCGGTCGAACAGGTGCAGGAAGATTTCCAGATCCTGCCGCGCGGCATGGAAGACCTTGACCACGTCCGCGTCATCCAGCAGGCCACCAAGGGAGGACAGGTCGATACCCGGCGCGATCGTGTCGATCACCACCACATCGTCTTTTCCGGCAAGCTGGACAAGACAGAGTTCCGGCCAGTACGTGCGTTCACGTACGAACTCGGTATCGATCGTGACAAACGGTTCAAGGCGCAGCCGCGCGGTTACAGCCTCAAGCTCCGCTGTGGTGGTCACCATGACGGGGGCGGGAAATTCGGGTCGGGATACACGTGCCATGGCGTGCAGTTATCATGCCTGCCCCCTGTTGCGAAAGCGGGGAAAACCGCATGCCGCCTTCCTGCATTTCCATTGACGGTGGCATGATCCATCCTGCATGAGCCATGCACCCCTATCCCACTGTCGACGGATGACCCGATGAGCACCCGCCCCACGCCTGATGATGGCAGCCAGTACCTGACACAGCTTGGCCAGAATACCGCCCAGCCCGCCAGCCCGGAAGACGCCCGGCTGGAGCGCGTGCCTGCCCCTGATCGCGGGCGGAACTATATCGTGCGCTTTACCGCGCCGGAGTTCACGTCACTCTGCCCCGTAACCGGCCAGCCGGATTTCGCGCATATCGTGATCGACTACATTCCCGATGAGTGGATCGTGGAAAGCAAGTCCCTGAAGCTGTTCCTGACCAGCTTCCGCAATCATGGCGCATTTCACGAAAAATGTTCCATGCAGATCGCGACCACGCTGGTTGACCTGCTCCAGCCGGTCTGGCTGCGGATCGGGGCCTACTGGTACCCCCGCGGGGGCATGCCGATCGATGTATTCTGGCAGACCGGCACCCCGCCCGATGGGGTCTGGATCCCGTCACAGGATGTGCCCGGCTATCGCGGCCGCGGCTAGGAGAGAAGCTTGCCAATCAACATGTTGGTAAAGGTATGAACGTCATCAGGGCGCCGTCTTTCTTCGGAAAGGCGGCATTCTTCGCAGCTTTCTGAAAAAAGCTTCATCAAAGACTTCTTTACGATTTAACAAGCCGTAAAAACAGAAAAGCGCCCGGACAGGGCGCTTTCTGCTGGACGGATGCCTGCTGCCCCATTCCCGTACGGGCATGAGGCAGGACACTTCAGATCGTCGAAATCGGCACGGCAGACTGCGCTGCCTCGATTTCGGCACGGGCCGACTGGATCTTGCCCATGAGGATATCAAGTGCCGGGACATTCATCTTGTCCGCGGCCTCATAGGATTTTTCCAGACCTTCCAGCCGGGCTTCCGCATCATCAACGGACAGATCCTCAACCCGCAGGGCCCGATCGGCCAGGATGGTGCAGTGGCTGGGCGCCATGTCGGCAAAGCCGCCCGCCACGAAGAAACGGCTGGTCACCGCCGCCCCTTCATAAACATCCACCACACCACCGCGCAGCATCAGCATCAGCGGCGCATGGTCCGGCATTGCCGCGATATCACCTTCCGACCCCGGCATGACGACCATATCGGCGTCATGCGCGAACATGACCTTCTCCGGACTGACAATCTTGACCTTAATGGACATGGTCTACCTTCCTTGCGTCAGTGGGTCGGGGTTCAGGCCGATTCCTTCATTTTCTCGGCCTTGGCCACCGCTTCCTCGATCGCACCGACCATATAGAAGGCACCTTCGGGCAGGTCATCATACTCACCCGCCACGATCGCCTTGAACGAACGGACCGTATCTTCCAGCGCGACCAGCTTGCCCGGCGCACCCGTGAACACTTCGGCCACATGGAACGGCTGGGACAGGAAGCGCTGGATGCGACGCGCGCGGGCCACGATCTGCTTGTCGTCTTCCGACAGCTCATCCATGCCAAGGATGGCAATGATGTCCTGCAGGGACTTGTAGGTCTGCAGGATGCGCTGCACGTCGCGGGCCACCTGGTAGTGCTCGTCACCCACGATCTTGGGGTCAAGCGAGCGCGAGGTGGAGTCCAGCGGGTCAACGGCGGGGTAGATGCCCATTTCCGCGATGGAACGGTTCAGCACCGTGGTCGCGTCCAGATGGGCGAAGGTTGCGGCAGGCGCTGGATCGGTCAGGTCATCGGCGGGAACGTACACGGCCTGAACCGACGTGATCGAACCCTTCTTGGTCGAGGTGATGCGCTCCTGCAGGGCGCCCATTTCCGTCGCCAGCGTGGGCTGGTAGCCCACGGCGGAAGGAATACGGCCCAGCAGCGCGGACACTTCGGCACCAGCCTGCGTGAAGCGGAAAATGTTGTCGACGAAGAACAGCACGTCCTGGCCTTCGACATCACGGAAGTATTCCGCAACCGTCACACCGGACAGGGCGACACGGGCACGTGCACCCGGCGGCTCGTTCATCTGGCCATAGACCAGCGCCACCTTGGAACCTTCGGTCGAGTCGCCATTCAGCTTGATGACATTCGCGTCCTGCATTTCATAATACAGGTCGTTCCCTTCACGGGTACGCTCGCCCACACCGGCGAAGACCGACACGCCGCCATGCGCCTTGGCGATGTTGTTGATCAGTTCCTGGATGATGACGGTCTTGCCCACGCCGGCACCACCGAACAGACCGACCTTGCCACCCTTGAGGTACGGGCACAGCAGGTCCACCACCTTGATGCCCGTAGGCAGGATTTCGGTCGCGGCGGCCTGCTCGTCAAAGGCCGGGGCGGCGCGGTGGATGGGGGAACGGCCAGCAGCCTGCACCGGGCCACGGTCATCGATCGGCTCGCCGATGACGTTGAGGATGCGGCCAAGCGTGCCCGGACCGACCGGCACGGTGATCTGGGAGCCGGTGGCGGTCACGTCCGCGCCACGGGTCAGGCCATCGGTGGTATCCATGGCAATGCAGCGGACTTCATGTTCGCCGATTTCCTGCGCCACTTCCAGCACCAAGGTCTGGCCGTTGAGCTGGACATGCAGCGCTTCGAGGATATGCGGCAGCGTACCCTCGAACTGCACGTCAACAACGGCGCCGCGGACCTGCGTCACACGACCAACGACATTGCTTTTCTGCGCCTGCGTGGAGACAGGAGCCTCTTGAGTTGTGGTTTCCGACATGGGACAGCTCCTGTGAGCGTGAAGATCGATCCTCAGACAGCCTGGGCGCCCGAGATGATCTCGATCAGTTCATTGGTAATATTGGTCTGACGCGTACGGTTGTAGGTCAGTGTCAGGCGATCAATGGCCTTGCCTGCGTTACGGGTCGCGTTGTCCATCGCCGTCATGCGCGCGCCGTTTTCACCTGCTGCCGTCTCCAGCATGGTGGCGTAGATCTGCACCTGCAGGTTGCGCGGCAGCAGGCTGGTCAGCAGCGTGCCTTCATCCGGCTCGAACTCGTAGGCCGCGACATCTCCGTTCTCCGCGTTGTCGTTTTCCGGCAGGGCCAGCGGCACAAGCTGCATTTCCGTTGGCGTCTGGGTCATGACGTTGCGGAACTGGTTATACACCAGCGTGCAGACGTCAAATTCGCCTTTTTCCAGCAGGGCCGTGATCTGCTCACCCAGCTCCGTCGCGGCGGAAAAGGGAATTTCCTTGCCTGCGGCCAGATGGCGGTGATCGATGATCAGGTCGGAAAAATCACGCGACAGGAATTCGTACGTCTTGCGCCCGACCGGCAGGATCTTGACGGTCTTGCCTTCCGCCTGAAGCCTGAGCACCAGGTTGCGGGTCGTACGGTTGATGTTGGAGTTGAATGCCCCGGCCAGACCACGGTCGCTGGACATCGGGACAATCAGGTGCACCCTGTCCTGCCCCGTTCCGGTCAGCAGTGCGGGCTGCCCGCCCTGGCCTGCCACGCTACGGCCCACTTCGGCCAGCATGCGGCGCATTGCGTCAGCATAGGGGCGTGCGGCCGCCGCGCGGGCTTCCGCCCGACGCAGCTTTGCCGCCGCGACCATTTTCATCGCGCTGGTGATCTTTCGCGTCGACTTGACGCTGCCGATCCGTGCGCGCAGTTCCTTCAGGGAAGCCATGGTTGCCCGATCTTCCTCAGTTGGCGAACTGACGGCCGAACGTCGTCAGGAAATCATTCAGGCGGCTTTCGATATCCTTGGTCAGCTGGCGCTGGGTACGGATCGATTCCAGAATGTCCTTGCCCGATGTGCGGACGTCATCCAGCAGGCGCTTTTCGTAGGTTGTGACCTTGTCGACCGGAATGGCGTCGATATAGCCACGCGTCCCGGCGAACAGCACCACGACCTGCTCCTCGACCGACAGCGGCGAGGTCTCGGGCTGCTTGAGCAGCTCGACCAGACGCGCGCCGCGTGCCAGCTGCTTCTGCGTTGCCGGGTCCAGATCAGACGCGAACTGCGAGAAGGCCGCCATTTCACGATACTGCGCCAGTTCCAGCTTGATCTTGCCGGCAACCTGCTTCATCGCCTTGATCTGGGCCGCGGAACCAACACGCGACACCGAACCACCGACATTCACCGCCGGGCGGATGCCACGGTAGAACAGGTCGGTTTCCAGGAAGACCTGACCATCGGTGATGGAGATCACGTTGGTCGGGATGTAGGCGGAGACGTCACCGGCCTGCGTCTCGATCACCGGCAGGGCGGTCAGCGAACCCGCGCCGAACTTGTCGGACATCTTGGCCGCGCGTTCCAGCAGGCGGGAATGCAGGTAGAACACGTCACCCGGATAGGCTTCACGCCCTGGCGGACGGCGCAGCAGCAGTGACATCTGGCGGTAGGCGACGGCCTGCTTGGACAGGTCATCATACACGATCAGGGCATGCATGCCGTTATCGCGGAAATACTCACCCATGGAGCACGCGGCGTAGGGCGCCAGGTACTGCATCGGCGCCGGGTCGGACGCGGTGGCCGCCACGACGATGGAGTATTCCATCGCGCCGGTTTCCTCCAGCGTGCGCACCAGCTGCGCCACGGTCGAGCGCTTCTGCCCGATGGCGACATAGATGCAGTAGAGCGACTTGCTCTCGTCCCCCAGGGCGTTGACGTTCTTCTGGTTGACGATGGTGTCGATCAGGATCGCGGTCTTGCCGGTCTGGCGGTCACCGATGATCAGCTCACGCTGGCCACGCCCGATGGGCACGAGTGCGTCGATCGCCTTGATGCCGGTCTGCATCGGCTCGCTCACGGACTGGCGCGGCATGATGCCGGGCGCCTTGACTTCCGCACGCTTGGTGATCACGTCACCAACCAGCGGGCCCTTGCCATCGATCGGGTTGCCGAGACCATCGACCACGCGGCCGAGCAGGGCCTTGCCGGTGGGCACTTCGACCACCTTGCCGGTGCGGGCGACCGTATCGCCCTCACGCATGGCGCTGTCATCACCGAAAATGACGACACCGACGTTGTCATTTTCAAGGTTCAGCGCCATGCCCTTCTGGCCACTGGCGGGGAAGTCCAGCATTTCGCCGGCTTCGACGTTCTGCAGGCCGTAGACGCGCGCGATGCCGTCACCAACGGACAGGATGGTGCCTGTCTCGGCAACGTCAGCCGCCTTGTCGAACGTAGCGATCTGCTGCTTGAGGATATCCGAAATCTCGGAGGGGCGGATTTCCATCACGCGGCTCCCTTCATGGCATGGTGCAGGCGGGTAAGGCGGGATCTGAGGCTGGTATCATACAGGCGGGCGCCAATGCGCACGACCAGACCGCCCAGCAGGGCCGCGTCAACACGCTCCTGGATATTGACTTTGGAATAGCCGGCCTCGGTAAGGCGGCTGCGAAGCTGGACACGCTGCAGGTCGGTCAGGGGATGGGCGGATACGACATCCGCCACGACTTCCCCGCGCCTTGCCGCAGCGATAGCCGCCAGCGCGGCAAGAATTTCACGCAGGCGCGGAAGACGGCGGTTATCCGCCACCACACCAGCAAAATCACGCATGAGGGGGCTGAACCCTTCTGCATCCAGCACGGCTGCGACACCGCGACGGCTGTCACGGATATCGAGTGTCCGGTCCGTCAGGACGGTGCGCAGGTCGGCACTGCCGTCAATCATCGCGGCAAGGCGCGATGCTTCTTCCAGAACTGGGTCAAGCTGCTGGCGTTCAGCCGCAAGCTCGTAGAGCGCCGTCGCATAACGACCGGGAAGGCCATTGGCAATGGAGGCGATCGGTATTGAGGTCGTTCCACCCGAATCCACTGTCCGCTTTTCCAATCCAGAATCTTGGTTCAAACACAAGCCGCCTGCCCGGAAACGCCTGGGTCCCGTGCGCTGCTGGCGCGGCTCTAGCACGCAGCGCAGGCGCACGCAACAGACCAGACTGCCCGCGCCACCATCCGGCGCCACCGGGCCACCGGCACTTTCCCGTGCATGCGCACGCCCCGCTACGGGTTGGCGGGATCATACATGCCCACCACTGTTTCGGAAACAGCAAAGCGGCGATTTTACAGCACGCCCGCGCAACGGACTGAACGGTTTGGATGGAAATAGATATGCGCATAACGCATATCTGGAAAGCGTCACCTTGAATCCAGCAGTACCGCCACGTCCCGCGCGGTTTTGCGGGCATGGATTCCGGTCGAAACCAGTCCGAGCACCGCAATCACAATGGCGGCGACAGCCATGCACCACCACACCACATGCGTGGCCTGCGGAAAGTCCCGCCACTGCACCCCGCCCGCATGCACGCTGCCCGCACTCAGCGCACCACCCAGCGCAATACCCAGCAGCGCGCCCACCTGCCTGCTGGTGGAGGCAATGGCCGCGGCCACCCCCGCCTGCGCACGCGGCATGCCGGAAATGGCGGAATTGGTAATGGGTGCGTTGCACATGCCAAACCCGCACCCGCACAGCGCGTAGGAAACCAGCAGCAGCGCAAAGGGCGTCGTCTCGCCCAGCCCGGTCAGCAGCAGCGCGCCCAGCCCGAATCCGCCAGCCGCGAGCAGAAGCGGCAGCCGCGCGCCGTACCGCCCCGTGATCCGGCCGGAAAGCGGGGCGCACAGCATGCTGCCAAAGGCGAAGGGCAGCGTGCACAATCCCGCCTGCAGCGCGGGCAGGCCCCGCACGTCCTGCAGGTAAAGCGTGTTGAGAAACAGGAACGCGCTGAAAATGGCGAAGGCCAGCACCGCAATCATGATCGCGCCCGAAAAGGGCCATGCCCGGAAGAACCGCAGGTCGATCAGCGGGGTGGTCGTGCGCTGCTCCACCAGGACAAACCCCGCGACGGACAGCAGCCCGAAACCCAGGAAGCCTGAAATGGTGGGGGATGCCCAGCCGTAATTATGCGCCTCGATCAGGCCCGATGTCATCATGACCAGCGCCACGATGGCCAGAAGCTGACCCGGCGCGTCAATCCCGCGCCGTGTCCCGCCATGGGATTCGGGCACGAAACGCACCGTCAGTCCGGCCGCCACCAGCCCGATGGGCACATTGACCCAGAATACCGCCTGCCAGCCCGCCCAGTGCACCAGCACGCCCCCCACGACCGGCCCCAGCGCCAGCGCCACGCCGGAGGTGGCGCCCCATATGCCGATGGCCTGCGCCCGGGCCCGCGGCTCGACATATACGCTGCTCAGGATCGACAGTGCCACGGGATTGAGCATGGACCCGCCTATGCCCTGCACGGCGCGGGCGAACACCAGCATCTCCACGCTGCGCGCTAGCCCGCACATGGCCGACCCACAGCAGAACAGGCCGATGCCCAGCAGGAACATGCGCCGCCGCCCGAACCGGTCGGCCAGCGAGCCGACAAGCAGCATGAGGCTGGCCACCATGAGGGTATAGGCATCCACCACCCATTGCAGGGTGGAAAAACTGCCATGCATGTCTGCACGGATGGAGGGAAGTACGACGTTGACCACCGTCACGTCCATCACAACCAGCAGCAGGCTGAGGCAGCACGTACCCAGCACGATGCGCGGATGGATGGTTGCGGAAGCATTCATGGCCATGGACGGTCACCCCTACCCTTGCAGCACGGCCCCTTGATCCGGGACCCGTGGCGGTTCCAGCAGCGAATGGCCGGAACAGATGCTTGATTTTTCAGGGGCTGTATGGAGCGGGCGAAGGGAATCGAACCCTCCTCAGAAGCTTGGAAGGCTACTGCATTACCACTATGCTACGCCCGCCCATAAGGTAGCCCGAGCTATACCTTTTCCGCCCCGCATCTTGCAAGCCCATAAACCGGAAGCACCCGCAAAGGGATAAAACTTTTGGTTTTTATGCCCTGCCCCCTTGACTTTCGACGCCAGTCATACTTTTTTCCGCTTCCTGTGCCGGGTTCGCATGAATGACCCGAAGCGGCGCGGCCTTACCGCCATGCCACATGTTTCGGGCCTTAGCAGGCGGCTTTGCAGGGGTGTAGCTCAATTGGCTAGAGCGCCGGTCTCCAAAACCGGAGGTTGCGGGTTCGAGACCCTCCACCCCTGCCATTCTACCGGTCGGGCATTACCCTTCCGGCCTGGCACCCGATGGGTCGGGCCACAATGGTCCGCACCGGTTCTTAGGCCCCGCACTGGCTGGAGCAGTCCGGTTGGTGCGCCGTGGCGTTGCAGGAAGGGTATTTCGTGTCGGTCAGTCCCGCGAAATTTGTTGAAGACGTACGTGCCGAGGCAAGGAAAGTCACCTGGCCCACGCGACGCGCCACCCTGATGACAACGGGTGCGGTGCTGGCCATGGCCGGTCTCGCATCGGTTTTCTTTTTCCTCGTCGACGAGGTGATCGGCCTTGCCGTACGGAAACTCTTCGGACTGGGAGGCTGAGTTCAGCCATGGCCAAGCGGTGGTATGTGATCCACGTCTATTCGGGCTTCGAGAAGAAGATAGCCCAGCACATCACGGAACAGGCCGCCCAGAAGGGTCTGGCCGACCATTTCGGTGAAATCCTTGTTCCATCGGAAGAAGTGACGGAAGTGCGCCGGGGCCAGAAGGTCAATTCCGAGCGCAAGTTCTTCCCCGGTTACGTGCTGGTCAACATGGAACTGACCGACGAGGCCTGGCACCTGGTCAAGGACACCCCCAAGGTCACCGGCTTCCTGGGCAGCAAGACGCGCCCCTCGCCCATCCCCAAGGTCGAGGCCGAGCGGATCATGAAGCAGGCGCAGGAAGGCGTGGAACGCGTCCGTCCGTCCGTCACCTTCGAGATCGGCGAGCAGATCCGTGTGGCGGATGGCCCCTTTACCTCCTTCAACGGCACGATCGAGGAAGTGGACGAAGAACGGGGCCGCCTGAAGGTCAGCGTTTCCATCTTCGGCCGCTCCACCCCGGTGGATCTGGAATACAATCAGGTGGAGAAGGTCTGAGCCTTCCCCTCCCTGAAAGAAGGCGCCTCCGGGCGCCTTTTTTATTGTCCGGCCATTTTTTCCGCTGCCGGCATGCGCCCGAATGGCGCACAACACGTAATCGATAAAAATAATGAACGTTTTTGGGGTGCCACCTTGTTTCAGAAAGGCGGCAGTCTTCGAAGCTTTTTGAAAAAAGCTTCGCCAGAAACTTCTTTATGATTTCAGGTGTTTTACCGGCGGACCGGCGCGGGCGGCAGCGCCTGCAGCCTTTCCGCCGCCATGTCCGCCACCTGCCCTGTCAACTGGCTCAATGCCGCGACCATGGCGCGCGTGCCGCTATCGGTGGGGGTGGCGCTGAGCGCAAGCGGTACGGATAGCGCATGCTCGACATCCCCCGCCCTGTGCACCGACAGGCTGCCGCCCAGATGCACGACCCCACTGGCATCACGGGCGAAGCGGGTAATCTCCACCTCCACAAAACCCTGTGCCGGCACGGTTGTCGCATCGTTCTGGGCAAAGACGCTGCGGCCGGGCAGGCGCTGCTGCAGGTCGGTGGCCAGCACGTGGCCCAGCATGGGGGCCAGTGGTTCACTCCATGCCGCACCCGCCAGCGGGGTCAGGCTGTAGTCATCCTGCGTGCCGACAATGTTCTGCCGGTCCAGCGAAGGCGGCACGCCGGGCGTGCGGACCTCGATCACCGTGGGCACCTGCGTGCCGATGACCGTCTGCTGCGTGCTGGCGATGGGGGCCAGGGAATACAGCGTCGGGTCGGATGAACCGCAGCCTGCCAGCGCGAGCAGCCCTGCCGCCGCTGCACATGCGGCCATCCGTGACGGTCTGGAAGGTGTGAAAGGCCGGAAGGGGCGTTGCATGTCTTATCGTCCCGTAATCAGTGCGGAGGGATGGTGGGTCAGGAAATCCGACAGGAAGCGTAGCGAACGCGCGGCATCATTCAGCTGCTGCATCATCTGCTGCAGGTTGCGCTGAAAGTCCGTATCCCCGCCATAGCTGGACAGCACGGAGTTGGCATTCTTGAGTGTTTTGTCCATGCCATTGAGCAGTTGCGGCATTTCGGAGCGCGCGTCATGCGATATGACCTGCAGGTTCTGCAGCGAACTGCGCAGCGCGGTCAGCGCCTGCTTGGTATCGGGGCTGTTGATCCGGGCATCGGCATGGGCCAGAAGGCTGTTCAGGTTCTCGCCCATCTGGGTCAGCGGCATCGCGGCGATCTTGTCGCTTACGACAGACAGCGAATCCATGATCCCGGCCATGCCACCCGCCTGCCCCGGCAGGACCATGGCATCGCCTTCCATTTCCACCTGCGCCGGCCTGGCGTTCTTGACGAAGGTCAGCCCGATCTCGGATTCGCCGGTTAGCATGCTGGTGCTCTGCACCGAAGCCCGCAGCCCGTCCGCCACCTGCGTGCGCAGCAGTCCGGCCAGTGCCTCGGGCGAGACCTGCTGGTTGTCCAGCACACGCTCGGGCTGGAGTTCCATCGCCACGCGCACATGCGCCCTGCCCGAAGCCGGGTCCACCTGCAGGCGTACATCATCGATCATGCCGACCTGGATGCCGAACATGGTCAGCCTGCCGCCCTTGGTCAGGCCGGAGACGGAACTGGTGATGTAGGTGACAAGCGGGATCCGCTCACGGTAGCCCGCGCTGTTGGCTTCCTCCGCGCTGTCATAAAGCTGGAAGGTGGTCTCCGGCCCGGCGGTGGCGGGCAGGGTATTCTTCTCGTTGCGCGCATCGGGCGGGTCGAACGCCACGCCCCCGGACAGCAGTGCCTGCAGGGACTGCAGCTTGACCTTCAGCCCGCCCGCGCCAAGTCCCACCTGCACGCCCGACACGTTCCAGAAACGCGTCGTGGTGCGCAGGTAGTGATCGTACGGTGCCTGCACGAAGATCTGCACCCTGATCGGCCCGCGCCCTTCGGGGGGCATGGTGTAGCCCAGCACTTCGCCCACCACCACGTCACGGAAGAAGATCGGCGCCCCCTGCCCCAGTGAGCCGAGGGACTGGGTGATGAGCGTATAGGTATGCCCCGGCTGGTCGGAACGCACGCCCGGCGGGGATTCAAGCCCCTTGAAGCGGGTGGTGTAGTGGCCGCCGGGTTCACCCGCATCCATGGCGATATACGCACCCGACATGACGGTTTCCAGCCCGGTCACACTCGCGCCATTGATGCGCGGGCGCACGACCCAGAAGCGGGCATGGTCCGTCAGCATCCGGCCGGCCGCCGAGGTCATGCGCACGCGGACTTCCACATGGTGGAAATCATCGCTCAGCCGGATGGAATCGACCGTGCCGAGCGAGACGGCCTTGTTCTTGACCTCAGTCTGCCCACTGGTCAGGCCATCGGCGGTATCGAAGGTGATGACGATCAGCGGCCCACGGCCGGTTATTCCTTTCCAGCCCAGGTAGCCCGCAATCAGCAGGGCCACGATCGGCACAAGCCAGACCACCGAAAAACGGTATTTCCGCGCACGGGCCTGTGGCACCGCACCGTGCGGATCATTGGATGGAAAATCGTCATTCACGCCTGATCTGGCTCCATGCGGGCTGGCGCAATACCAGCCGGGGGAAGGGAAGAAGTCGCATCACGCCCGGCGCGCGCGCGCAGCACGGCGGGCGGCAGGCCATCGGTTACCGGGCCATTGCGCCCCGCCGCATCCCACATGATGCGCGGGTCAAAGCTCCATGCCGCCAGCAGGGTCAGCACAACCACGGCGGCAAACGCCACCATGCCCGCATTGGCGGTGACACTGGCCATGGCGTTGAAGCGCACGACCGCCACAAGGATTGAAATCATGAACACGTCGATCATCGACCACCGGCCCACCATGTCCACCAGCCTGAACAGCCGCGTGCGGGCTACCAGATGGCCACGCGCGCCGCGCCAGGTCTGGCCGATCATCCACCCCAGGCTGAGGATCTTGAGCATGGGCACGGTAATGGAGGCGAAGAACACCAGCAGCGAGAGTGGGATCATGCCGTCCTGCCACAGTTCAATCGCGCCTTCGATAATGGTGTGACCGCCACCGCCGCCCATGCGCAGGAAGGTCATGACCGGATAGAGATTGGCGGGAATGTAGAACACGATGGCCGCGATCAGGAAGGCGGTGGTGCGGGTAAGCGACTGCGGCAGGCGGCGCCACACCCTGTGCTCGCAGCGCGGGCAGATGCCGACGCAGTGCATGTTGGAGACCGGCCGCGCCAGTTCCCCCACCAGCCCGCAGGACGTACAGGCCACCAGATGGTCCACCGGCGGCAGCCCGGTCTCGTCAACATGGGCGTAATCCACCACTACCGTCTGGCCGTTTTCGGTGCGGGTGACCCGGTCGATCCGGCGGTGGCGCCAGATCATTTCGGTATCCAGTGTCGAATCGGTGGCCGCCATGGTCAGCATCAGCGCGCCGATCAGGTAGACGGCAGGCCCCACATCCACATGCGCCATGTCGGTCAGCTTGGTGTAGGCCACGAATATGCCAAGGATATAGACCTCGACCATCGACCACGGCCGCAGCTTGTCGTACCACACCAGCACGCGCGGCGCCCAGTCGGGCAGGCGTGCGCAGGAAGCCGCGTACAGGATGGCGAACATGAACCCGATCGCCACCGCGGGCGCCAGCACCGTGACCGCGCCGACCAGGATGCCCGCCTCCCCCCAGCCTTCATGCATGAGTTCCATCGGTCCGGTCAGCAGGTCCACCGTGCGCTGCCGGCCATAGACATCCAGCGTCATGAGGGATGAGGCAAGGGCGGCAAGATAGAACGCGGCGGAACTTATGCAGAAGGCCAGCGGTGTCGCCAGCGGGGCGGTGCGCCGCCTGCGTGCCAGCTTCTGCCCGCAACGCGTGCAGGTGGCCTGCTGCCCTGCCTCCAGTTCCGGCACGCGCTGGTAGAGCCCGCAGCCGGGACATTCCGACAGGCCGCCAATGATGCGCACATGCGGGACGTGGCCCAGCCCCGCGTCATCGCAGCGCAGCCGGTTGGTGGGGGGTGACATGCTCATACCGCGCCCAGCATATAGACCAAATTAAAATGGGGAATGCCGCATTTGAGATATTGCATCATGCCAGCCCATCGTTTATCAGACCCCACAGGTTTGCCGACATAGCTCAGGGGTAGAGCAACTGATTCGTAATCAGTAGGCCCTCGGTTCAATTCCGAGTGTCGGCACCACCTCAACTTCTTGAAATTCCGTTGTTTTCTGCTCCTGCCTGTCATGGCAGGGATGGACAGGCATGCCCGTAATGTATCGCGTGGGACAACAGTGGGATAACATGATCCCCGCATGTGACATTATGTTACCCCTGCCCCGGCAGCCGGCGGGCAGCCACATGGCCTTGCCCGCTACAGTCCGCACCACCCCAGAACAAGGCACATGCCCAGCCCCGCGACCCCGATCAGGGTCTCGATCACCGACCAGGTACGCAGGGTCTGCGCCACGCTCAGCCCCAGCGCATCGCGCACCTGCCAGAAGCCGGAATCGTTCATCGGGCCGAACATGACCGCCCCCGCCCCCGTAGCCAGCACCAGCAGTTCGGGCGAAGCACCCGACCCATGCGCCATGATGGGGGCGACAATCCCCGCCGTGGTGCTCATGGCCACGGTGGCCGACCCCACAGCCAGGCGCATGCCCGCCGCCAGCCCCCATGCCAGGATGAGCAGCGGCACATGCATGTTCACCGCCGCGCGGGCGATCGCATCCGAAATGCCGCTATCCATCAGTTCCGCGCCAAAGCCGCCCCCCGCCCCGATCATGAGCAGCAGGCCGGCCAGCGGGCCAAGGCACTGGCTGGAATAGCCAAGAATCTGCTCGCGCGTCAGCCCGCGCCGCAGCCCCAGCGTCCAGAATGACAGCAGGGCCGCCAGCGCCAGCCCCACATTCGGATCCCCCACAAAGCGCAGAACCACCGCCCACCATGCCGCCTGCGCGCCCATGAAGCGTGTGGCCGACCCCGCCAGCATCAGCACCATGGGGGCCAGGATGGTGAACAGCGTGATGCCGAAGCCCGGCAGGTCGCCGCTGGCGCGGCTGGATGCCGCATGCTGGCTGGCAGCCTGCGCCCCGGCATCGGGTGGCAGGCGCGGCACGATGAAGCGGGCATAGAGCGGGCCGGAAATGATCGCCACCGGCACGCTGACCAGAACCCCCAGCCAGATCAGGCGGCCGATATCGGCATGATAGGCCGCAAGGGCGAACATGGTGCCGGGATGGGGCGGCATGTAGCCCTGCACCACGGACAGGGCCGCCGTAACCGGCAGCGCCACGTGCAGCAGCGGCATCCGGGTCCGCTTTGCAATGGAAAAGGCCAGCGGCACCAGAATGACAAAGCCCACGGTAAAGAAGACCGACAACCCGACCAGCAGGCCGATCACCATCATCGCCCAGTCAAGCCGCCGCGCCCCGGCCAGCGACACCACGGTCATGGCGATACGGTCGGCCCCGCCTGACACCTCCAGCATCTTGCCCAGCATGGTGCCAAGCGCAATGACGGAGGCGATCTGCCCCAGTACCTGCCCGGCACCACTTTCAAACGACGTCACGGCCCGGGTCGCGGGCATGCCCGCGGCAAGGCCCAGCAGCATGGACGCGATGAACAGCGCCAGGAACGGGTTGAGCTTGACCCGCTCGATCAGGAAAACGACAACACATATGGCCATGACAGCCAGTAACAGGGCCATGCCGACCGACATTGCTGCTTCCCCCCTGACGGCGCGCCCTAGCGTGAAACCGGCGTGGCCTGCTCCCAGCCCCCGCCCAGCGCGCGGGCAAGCTGTATGGTGGCGGTGGTGCGCGCATCGTGATTGGCCAGCACATCGCCCTGCGCGTCCAGTGCCGCCATGCGGGCACGCATTACGTCGCCCAGGGTGCGCTGCCCCCCGGCATACAGTCCGGCCAGATCATGCGCAACCTGCCCGGCCTGCGCCTGCGCCCGGGTCAGTTCCGTGTCCCGGCTGTCCAGGTTCAGCCGGTTTTCATACCCGTCCTCCACCTCCGCCAGCGCGCGCAGCAGGCTCTGGTCATAGCCTGCCACCGCCGCATCCAGCCGGGCACTGGCGGCATGGATGCGCGCCTGCACACGATTGGCGGTAAAGATGGGCAGGTAGGTGGTCAGCGCGATCAGCCCGCCCGTGCCCGACATGCCGGGAATGCCGTCAAAGCGCAGTCGCCCGTCGCCACCAAAGAACTCCAGCCCGAAGCGGGGCAGCAGGTCGGTTTTCGCACTTTTCAGCCGGTTGAGCGCCGCATCGACCTGATCGCGCCGGGCACGGATGTCCGGCCTGCGTTCCAGCACGGTATCGGGCATCTGGCCCACCGGGGCTGGGGGCAGGTAATAGGCGGGCGGCGGCGGCAGGTCGGGCAGCCCCTCGGGCAGTTGCCCCGACAGCACGGCCAGACGCCTGCGCACCAGGTCAAGGCGGGCCACAAGCATGGGCCTGCGCGCCCGCAGGCCGGAAAGTTTCTGGTCAATTTCCGTCACATCCGCCGTCGTGGCCTGGCCGGAGGTGAAACGGGCCTGCCCATAACCGCGCAGCTGCTCCAGCAGGGCAATGCCACGATCGGTCAGCGCGATCTGGCGCTGCAGCCCCTGCGCCTGCAGGTAGTTGCTGGCGGCATCGGCGGCAATGACCATCTGCACGCCGTGGAAATACTCCTCCTCGGCCTTCACACCTGCTTTCGCCGCCTTCACGTCCGCATGGCGGCCGCCGAACAGGTCCGGCTCCCATGATGCGGTGATACCGGCCAGATGCCCGTCCGTACCCGGGTCATTGGCGGGCAGGTTGTAGGGATTGCGCCAGTCCACGCCACCACCCAGCATGTTGCCCGTGGCCCCGACGGTGGGGTACAGCGCCGATTTCGCCACCGTGCGCAGCGCACGCGCCTCACGCACCCGGTCGCGCGCCATGCGGATGTCGGGGCTGGCGGCAAGTGCGGTTTCCACCGCGCGGGTCAGGGCCGGGTCATGCCAGGCTTCCCACCAGCGTGTCAGGTCGGTTGCGGGCACACCCACCGCCGGCTCCTGCTGCTGCGCAAACTGCCGGGGCACCTTTACATGCGATGGCGGTACGTGCGTATGGAAGGGTGAACACCCCGCCACCAGCCCCACGGCCACCGCAAGCCCCGCCGTGCTGGCAAACTGCGCCAATCTGTTCCTCATCATTCCTGCCTTGCCAACATGGACCTGAAGCGCGTGAGCGCGAATGCTAGAAATACAATGCCCGTCACCGTCACGGTCAGCAGCGGCAGCATGATCGCGTCCAGTCCCGCGCCACGGTACAGAATGGCCTGTGACAGGTTGACGAACTGCGTGGTGGGCAGGAAGCGCACCACCACCTGCATGAACCGCGGCATGCTCTCCACCGGGGTCGCGGCACCCGAAAGCAGGTACGCCACCGCATAGACCGGCACCACCAGCAACCCGAACTGCGGCATGGTGGGGGCCACCGTCGCCAGCATGATGCCCAGCGCCGTGGCCGAAAACAGGTACAGCAGCGAACACGCGCCAAACAGCGCGACCGACCCCGCCAGCGGCACGCCCAGCCATGCATGCACGACCAGCCACAGCGACAGCATGGCACCGACAAAGATGACCAGCCCGTTGGTGATGATCTTGGCCACCGCGATCTCGCTGGCGCTGACGGGCATGACCAGCAGGTGTTCCAGCGTACCATGCTCGCGCTCACGGATCACCGCCGCCCCCACCAGCACGATGGACAGGATGGTGATGTTGGTCACGATCTGCATGACCGAGGTGAACCAGCTGGATTCACTGTTGGGGTTGAAGCGGATACGGCTGGTTGCGCGGAAGGGTATCTGGTCGACCACCGCGGGCGCGTGCAGCATGTCATCCACCTCCCCCAGCAGTATCTCGTTGAGATATTCCGTGCCCAGCCCCGCCTGCGTCATGGCCGTGGCATCCACGCGCAGCTGCACGGCGGGGGTGCGGCCTGCCAGTACGTCCGCCTCGAAACGGGGCGGGATATCGACGATGAAGATGTAATCCCCCCGGTCCATCCCCCGCAGCGCCCCGGCCCGGTCCACCAGCACGGGGGGCTTGAAATAGGGCGGCAGGACGGCATCGCGCATGCGGCGCGACAGGGTGGAGTGATCCTCGTCAATGAAGGCGATGGTGGCGTTGGAGACTTCCACCTTCACCCCGTTGGCCACCAGCAGCACGCCCGCGCTGAAGGCGAACACGATCAACCCCAGCAGCACGCGGTCATGCACCAGGCTGCGCAGTTCCTTGCCACACAGCAGACCGACATTGAGCAGCCAGCGCATCATGGCGTCATGCTTCCTGTTTCTTCAGCAGCAGGCGGGCGGCCATCATGTAGCTGGCGGCAAAAAGCCCCAGCATCAGGTACATGTTCCAGAAGCTGCCAACCCCCAGCCCCTTGGTAAAGCTGCCAAGGCTGATCAGCTGGTACCATGCCGCGGGAAAGCCCAGCCCCACCAGTCGGCTGGCCCCCGTAAGGGTGGACGCCGGATAGAGCAGACCCGAGAAGTTGACCGCCGGGATCAGGCACAGGATGGACGTACCGAAAATCGCCGCCACCTGCGAACTGACAAAGGTGGAAATCAGCAGCCCCAGCCCCGTGGCCGAAAGCACGAACAGCACCCCGCCAAGCGTCAGCGCCAGCAGCGACCCCTTGAGCGGCACGCCCAGAACCACCACCGCCACAAGCACCAGCATGAAATAGCTGAGTGTCGCCAGCGCGACATAGGGCGCCTGCTTGCCCATGAGATACTGCCCGACCGAGGCGGGCGAGGCATAGAGATTGACGATGGAGCCCACTTCCTTCTCCCGCACCACGCCCAGCGCCGTGAGCATGGTGGGGATCAGGATCAGCGCCAGCATGATCACGCCCGGCGTCATGGCGTAGATGCTGCGGAATTCCTGGTTATAGGAAAAACGGGGTTCCACCGTGATGGGCATGGCGGCCTGCCGTGGCAGTTCCCGGCCCAGTGTCGCGGCATATCCGGCCATGACCCCGGTGGCGTACGCACGCACGTTTGCCGCCAGGAACGGGACCGCGCCGTCAATGATGACCCCGATTTCGGGCCTGCGCCCGGCTTCCATGTCGCGCGCGAAGCCTGCGGGAATATCCAGCGCCATCTTCGCACGCCCGTGGCGTATGCTCCGGTCCAGCGCATCCGCATCGGCCACCGGGGCCAGTTCATGGAAATAGGCCGACCCCCGGAAGCTGTCGACAAGCTGGCGGCTGATGGTGGTCCGGTCATGGTCGGCAACGGTAAAGCCCACGCCTTCCACATCGAATGAAATGCTGGATGCCGCAACCACCAGCAGGATCAGCGGGCCGACCAGCGCAAAGGTCAGCCGCAGCCGGTCACGCAGCAGTTCGACCGCCTCGCGCCGGGCAAAGGCCCATGCGCGTGGCAGCCAGCCCCCGCCCACATGGCCAAAGCGGGCGGTGAGCCGGGCGGCCAGTAAGTGCCCGCGCGTGGGGGCATGCCGTGGTGCGGGACGGGTCCGGGCATCCGTCGCCGCCTCGGCATCCTGCAGGTAGGCGATGAAGGCTGCTTCCAGCGTGGGGGCGCCGCGCTTTTTTACCAGTTCGGCGGGCGTGCCCACGGCCAGCACATGGCCGCGATGCATGAGCGAGATCCGGTCGCACCGCGCGGCCTCGTTCATGAAATGGGTCGAGACGAAAATCGTCACATGCCCCTCACGCGACAGGCGGATCAGATGCCGCCAGAACATGTCGCGCGCGGCGGGGTCCACGCCGGATGTCGGCTCGTCAAGGATCAGGATCTCGGGATTGTTGATGCATGCCGCCGCCAGTTGCAGGCGCTGGCGTATGCCCAGCGGCAGGGAGGCGGGGCTGACATCGGCGTAGTCCCGCAGTTCGAACGAATCGAGCGACTGCTCGACCATCCGCACGGCTTTTGCCGCCGGGATGCGGTACAGCCGCGCCTGCAGCATGAGGTTCTGGCGCACGGTCAGTTCCTCATACAGCGAGAACGCCTGCGACATGTACCCGATCCGCATGCGGGTCTTCATGTCGCCCGCCGTGATCTGTTCGCCAAACAGTTTTGCCGTGCCGCTGGTCACGTCCAGCAGGCCGGTCAGCATCTTCATGGTGGTGGACTTGCCACAGCCGTTGGAGCCCAGGAAGCCGAAGATCTCGCCGCGGCTGATGGTAAAGCTCACGTCACTCACCGCCGTGAAGCTGCCGAAGCGGCGGGTCAGGTGCGCGGCCTCGATCGCGGGCGGACCGCCGGGATCGGTGTAGGGGGGGATGGACAGGCCCCCTTCCTGCGGGCGGCGCCCCTGCGGCAGGAGCGAGATATAGGCCGCTTCCAGTGATTTCGTATGCGTGCGCTCAAGCACGTGCTGCGTGCGGTCACTGACCAGTACCTTGCCACTGTCCATGGCCACCAGCCATGAAAACCGCTCCGCCTCCTCCATATACGCGGTCGAGACAATGACGGTCATGGACGGCCGTTCGGCACGCAGCTGGTCCACCAGTGTCCAGAACTGCTGGCGCGAGAGCGGATCGACGCCGGTTGTCGGTTCATCCAGGATCAGCAGGTCAGGGTCATGCACCAGCGCGCAGCACAGGCTGACCTTCTGCTTCATGCCGCCCGAAAGGTGGCCTGCCGCCCGGTCGGGAAAGGGGGCCAGGCCCGTGGCGTCCAGCAGGCGCTGGATGCGCGCGTCACGCGCGCTGGCATCCATGCCGAACAGGCGGGCGAAGAAGTCGATGTTTTCCCAGACCGACAGGGTGGGATACAGGTTGCGCCCCAGCCCCTGCGGCATGAAGGCGACACGCGGCAGGAACCCTTCGCGCGTGTGGCGGTCACCCATGTCCGCCCCCAGCACCCGCACCGTACCGGACTGGAGTTTGCGCACGCCCGCGATCAGCCCCAGCAGGGTGGACTTTCCCACCCCGTCCGGCCCGACCAGGCCGATGGTGGTGCCCGCAGGCAGGTCCAGCGTCACATCATCCAGCGCCGTGACCGCGCCGTAGCGGTGCGTGACCCCCGTGATGGCAATGCCTGGTGCCGGTGACCCCGGGGGCGCGGGCGGGGGATTATGCGGCGCCTGCCCGGTCATTGCGGGGCATCGGCCACATCAAGACCCGCGGGCCAGCGGGCGGCAGGATCGGTGCGGACATAGCCATCACCCGTCATGCCCGCCTTGAGCACGCTGCCATAGCGCCGGGCGGTGGCGGGGTCGACCCGCAGCTTGACGCGATAGACCAGCTTGTCGCGCTCGGTCGTGGTCTCGACATATTTGGGGGTGAACTGGGCCTCGGGCGAGACGAAGGAGATGGTGGCCGGGATCACCTGCTGGTGCAGCGCATCCAGTGCGATGCGCGCCTGGTCGCCCACATGCAGCCGGCCGGCCTGCTGCGATGGATAGAATATGGTCAGGTACATGTCCGTCGGGTCCAGCAGCGAGGCCACACGCCCCCCACCGGGCAGGACCGCGCCCTGTTCCACGATACGGTATTCGATCCGCCCGGCCACGGGGGCACGGATGGTCATGTCATCCTCGGCGGACTGCGCCTGCGCCACCTGCGCGCGGGCCCCCTGCTCGGCAGCGCTGGCCGCATCGACCGCGCGGGCGGCCGCACTTTCCCCCGCGGCGGCGGTATCAAGGCTGGTCTGGTGCTGGGACAGTTCCATGTCCGATACCAGATGCTGGCGGAACATGGTGCGCGCGTGTTCCAGGTCGAGCCGGGCAAGATTCAGCCCCGCCTGCCGTGCATCATGCTCCGCCCCCGCGCGGGCTACATTGGCCTGTGCCGCAAGCAGCTGGGCACGGGCGGCATCAAGACCGGCCTTCGTGCTGGCATCATCCTCACGCGCAAGTACCTGACCCGCCGTGACCACATCGCCTTCATGAAACGCAAGTTCGGTGATCCGGCCGGGATACTTCACCGCCACATCAATGCGCGCCAGTTCCAGCCGCCCGTTGGCACGCGCCAGCCCCGCCGGCAGTTCGCCACGGTGCTGGACCACATACCATCCCACGCCACATCCCGCCGCCACGACAGCCACACCGGCGCCGACCGCCACATCACGCCACTTCATACCGCATGCTTCTCCCGCCCGACGCACAGGCCGACACGGAGCCGGAACAGTACATCATCCCCATTTACGTCCGCCCAGTACGGGCACCTTCCGCACCCGTTCTATAACACCGTGGCACGGAGGGAACTGACGCAGGTCATTTACACCGTGCGTCCGGCGCAATGCGGGGCGTCGCCTTCCTCCATCACGGCTTCGGCCCGCCCCAGCACGCCGGCGAGCACCTGCATCATGGCGTGCACCCCGTCCGGTGGCTGGCCGTCGAGTATGCGGGCCTCCATGGCGGCACAGGTGGCGTGGAAGGTTTCGCACCTGCGCCTGCCGCGCGCGGTCAGGACCAGGTTCTTGGCGCGCCGGTCGTCATGGTCGGGGTGGCGTTCGACCATCCCCTCGCCTTCCAGCAGGTCCAGCACGCGCACCAGCGCCGAACTGTCGGTATTCATGGCATGGGCCAGGGTGCGCTGGCTGACCCCGTCGGGCAGCATCATGAGATAGGCGAGCGGGCGCATCATGGCCATGCTCATTCCTTCCGCCCGCAGGGCGCGGTCCAGCACGAGCCGCCACGTATTAGCAAGCCGCATGGTGAGGAAGGTCATCCTCATGTCCTCGAATCCCGCACCCCTGATATCGGGCAACGGCGAATGTCCGGTCATGTTCATCCCCTGCTGGTACCGGGCCGCCACGCCAGCGCCCATCCCTGCCCGATAGCATGACGGCACGGGACGATCATGACCCCTTTATGCGATGGCTGCCCGGCGGGCCGGCCATGGTCCGCATATATAATTGACATGGCATTAATTGTCATACAATACATTACGGTTCAATTCCCTTTATCTTCGCGCGGCATGCGTTATCAGGGAGTGCCCAAGCCGCAGCCGGGAGTCTGCACCTACATGTTGTCCAGCCTTACGCGCAGTTTCGCCAATGATGCCCAGTGGGCCACCATGCGCACTACGGCAGCCTTCAGCGCGCGCGCCCTGCTGTCGGTTGGCATTGCGCTGTTCCTGGCCTTCACCTTCCAGCTCCAGTCCCCCATGAGTTCGGTCACCACCGTCATGATCGTGGCGAACCCCACGGTAGGGGCGCTGGTCTCCAAGAGCGTGTGGCGCGTGATCGGCACCATCATCGGCGCCACCATCAGCGTGGGGCTGATGGCGGTGTTCGTGCAGTCACCCGTACTGTATTTCATGGGGCTGTCAGTGGTGGTGGGGCTGGCCTGCATGGCGGCGACCTTCCTGCGGCTGTTCCGGGCCTATGCCGCGGTGCTGACGGGGTATACCATCGTCATCATCTCCGCCCCGGCCTTTGGCGATCCCGACGGCATCTTCCTCAGCGCCATGTCGCGCCTGTCCGCCGTGGTGGTGGGAATCGTGACAACGGCCGCGGTCTTCATGGTCACATCGCCGCGCCGGTCGGACACGCTGCTTACCCAGATCCATGCCCTGTTCCGCGATACGGTCAGCTACATTCTTGCCTTCCACCAGGGTTATGCCGAAGTACCGCCCGAAAACCCCGATGCAGGGCCCACCAGCACTTTCCGCTCCCTGCCCACCAGTTTCCATGACAGCCGCGCCGCCATGCTTGCGCGCATCGGCCGCCTGTCGGACGCGGTTGAATACGCCGCCGCCGACAATTACGACATAAGCGTGCGCCAGCGCGAGATCCGCGCGGGGCTGGCAAGGCTGTCCGGTATCGTGGCATCGTACCATCCCCACACCGTGACCGCCCCCGACACCGCGCAGGACCGCGCGGTGCATGGCGAGATCGTGGCCATGCTGCGCCACCTCATGACCCTGACCGAAGGCCGGGCGCTGGAATCCGCCTGGGCCGAGGGCTGCGCACGCATACGCCAGACGCGTGAGGCCATGCTGGTCCAGGCGCGACAGAGTCATTCACCCCAGTCGCTGCTGTTCCTGGATGACATACAGGACCTGCTGGGCCAGATCGAAACCACGCTGCTCGACCTTTCCCGCCGGGGCAGCGCCGGGCGCAGGCTGCGGCTCCAGCCCTACCTGGAATGGCCCACGGCCCTGCGCAACGGTGCGCGCGGGTCCATGACCGCCATGCTGACCGCCCTGATCTGGTACGTGCTGCACTGGACGGCGGGCCCAACCATGATGCTGTACGTGGTGGCCGCGGCCAGCCTGCTTTCCACCCTGCCCTCCGCCTCCCGCGCGGCGGGGCTCATGGCATCGGGCACGGCGCTGGGGGTTCCGGCGGGGCTGCTGTGCCATATCTACCTGCTGCCTCAGGTTGACGGTTACCCGCTACTGTGGCTGTCGCTGTGCATCATGCTGCTGCCGGGGGTATGGCTGCAGTTCCATCCCAAATTCGGCGTGGGCGCATTTGGCTACGGGGTTTTCGCCACCGTGATGCTGCAGGTGAACAACCCGATCCATTATTACAACGACATCAGCCTATTCAACGGATGGATGGGGCTGCTCATGGGCTGCATCATGCTGGTGCTGTCATTCCGGGTCATCCTGCCGCCCAACCACCGGCTGGATGCGGCACGCCTCGTGACTTCGCTCACGCGCAGCCTGCGCAGGCTGGCATTGTCCGGCCGCAGGCAGGGCACGGAATGGCTGGTATGGGAGAACCTGCAGTTGCAGAAGGTCCTCCGGCTGGCGATGCGTCTGTCCTTTTTCGCCACACCCGCCACCATACACCAGTATATCGATGCGGCGCTGGCGACACTGTCACTGGGGCGGCTGGTCGAGCGGATCCGTGGCATTGCCGCGGGCCCGGACCTGGAAACCACCCAGCGCATGGCGATCTATGATGCGCTGGATACGTTCACCGAACTGGCGCACAATCCGCTGCTGACGGCTGCCGCCCTGCGCCGCGCGGCGGATGTGCTGTGCCCGCCGGATGCGATAGCACGACGCCCCGCAGCCCAGGTCGAGGCCATGGCCTGCCTGGAGCAGGCCGGGCGGATCATCCGCGACATTCCCGGCTTCCTGGACCAGCGCGGCCCGCTGCAATGGGCGGAGGACTATCCCGCCGCCCACAGGCCGCCGCTGGCTGCCGTCAGGCCGGAAGCCGGCTGAGCACGGAGAACGACACCGCATCCATCACGGTGGTGTCCACCTCATCGCCCGGCTTGAGGGTCTTGAGGAATTCCTGCATCGGCTTCTGGCGCACCAGTACGACGCGGGTAATGTCGTCGGGGTCGACAAAGACGACCTGGTTGCGGGTGGTATCCACGCCCGTCACCTTCACGCGCTCACGCTTGAAGGAGACCATCATGCCATGCGGGTGCGGGCCGGTGCGGGTGCCGGCGGCATTCTCGGTCGATTCGGGCAGGGGCGCGCCCGGCGGTGCGATGGCGGCATCAATGGTACGGACGATGCGCAGGCCGATCTTGTCACCCGGATGCAGGACCGGCAGCTTGGCGCGCACGTCCGGGTCCACGCGCACGGTGTCCAGATTGCCTGCCTTGTCACGCAGCAGCACCATGCCCGCATCGTGGTCCACGCTCTCGACAATGGCGGTCGCCGTCTGGTTCCCTACGATAACCGGAGCCTGCGCCATTGCGGGCCGGGACGTGGCGGACAGTGCGGCAATGCTCCCCGCCACGACGGCAGCCAGGGTGAGCGCCGCGCGGCGGGGTGCAAACAGCTTTACGTTCATGCTTATTATTCTTCCCTATAATACCTGACATATATGAAACGCTGCTGGCGGGCCTGCGCCCGGACCAGATTCCCTATACCCATAACGCATGCGGATGGTCATGTATCCAAACATGTGCGCGCAGGCCACCCCGCGACCGGGCCATGGCCGGGCAGGACCTGCTGCCACATGGCCACGCCGTGCCGGCGAAGGCGCCATCGATACCGCCTGCCGCCACGGGGCGCGTGACCTGCGCTGCGGCGGCCCGAACACCTGCGCCCAGCGCATTTCCCCCTTCCGCCGGGCGGGGCTGCGGGGGCGGGGCACATGGTGTAAGCCTGCCCCGACGCTCAGGCAGACATGTCAGGAAACGCCACATGACCGACCAGACCACCACCGACGCCTTCGCACAGGGCAAGGCCGCCGCGACACGGGGCGAGCCACTGATCGAAAACCCGTTTGATGAAACGCTGCCCGCCTATGAACAATGGAACAAAGGCTGGTGGAGCGTGCGCGAAAACGATGGCGATTTTGATCCCTTTGCCGAAAAATAGCCCCGCGGGGCACGATGGCGTGAGGTCATTGAAACGTGAGTGCCCGCCCATTGTGCACGCCCGCGCCCGCATGGGATGAAAGGAACCGACGGTTCAGGATCGGCAGATCCGTGACTGTCCTCAGGATAAGGCGGCATCGGAAACGGTGCCGCCTTTTTCCATTCATGCCGCCGGTTCAGGATCGTGCCGACACGCTGCCCGGCGCACCGGGCCGCAGTACCGGAACCGGCGCGCGGCCCACCCGCGCACAGACCCGGAAACCCAGCAGCGCGCTGGCCGATGCCAGCAGCACCGGGATCCACATGTCATGCCCCACCTGCGTGAACTCGAGCCCCAGCGCTATGGCCGTAAGCGGCATGGACATGAACGTGCCCAGAAAGGCGATCCCCCCCAGCAGCGCCACCGTATCGGCCTGTACCGGCGGCAGGAACAGGTTCCACGCCCCCGCCAGCACGATGGACAGCAGCGCCCCCATGGCCAGGCTGGGCGTCAGCAGGCCACCGGCCGCACCCGCCCGCACCGCACCCATGATCACCACCAGCTTGAGCACCATCACCACCGCGGCCAGCTGCGGCCCCATCTGCCCGGACAGCGCCAGCTGCATCGGCCCCCGCCCGTTGCCCGGCAGCTGCGGGTAGAAACACGTCAGTATCCCGAGGACGGGAAACACCACCATACACCAGCCGATGCGCGCCACACCCCTGGCCGCCCGGTTCTGCGCCATGGTCATCATGCGTCTGGCAACGTGTGCCGCACCACCGATGACCAGCCCCGCGCACAGCGCCCACGCCACTACGGGCGCCGTGACCGCCATGGGCCCGATTTCGTACTGATGCACGTTGCCCAGCACCGCCCATGGCACGAACGCCCCGATGGCCGATGCCCCCATCGCGCACAGTACCGCGCGCTGGCCCATGGTACCCAGCAGCACTTCCAGTATGAACAGCGCGCCCCCCAGCGGCACGTTGTACACCGCCGAAAGCCCGGCCCCCGCCCCGCAGGCGATGATGATGCGCCGGTCCGCCGGCACAAGCCCCAGCATGCGGCCCGTGCCGGTCGCCAGCACGGCACCCAGTTCACGGGGCGCCACCTCGCGCCCCAGCGGGGAGCCCAGGGCCACGGTCACGATCTGGAGCAGCAGGTGCACAAGGGTGGAAAATGCCGGCATGGGCCTGCCCGGTTCCGTTTTGCCCACGGCGCTGGCAATGCTGACCAGCGGCCTGCCAAAACGCCCCAGCGCCCACCAGCCCACGCCCGCCACGACACCCGCCGTGCACAGCGCCGCGATCCGCCGCCACGCGGGTGCCGCACTGACCCCCTGCACGAAGGTATGCGGCCCGCCGGGCTGCCCGTAGCCATACGCCAGATGCTGGACCATGTGCAGCAGCAGCGACAGCACGGTGCCCCCCACCCCGGACAAGACACCCGTGGCCATGACCGCCACGGCCATGACCGGCCAGGGCGTAAGCGGCGCGGAAGCCGGGGGGGAGGAAACAGGTGCGGTCATGAATTAACGAGGTAAGCCGGATCAGGGCCATGACGCAAGGCAGGCGGGAAAGGGAATGGTACCGCCGCCCGCACCCGCGCGGGCAGCGGGTTACGGCCACGGGCTGGCACGATGCCACGGCGGGGACCGCCCTGCCATGCCCGTCCGGCCCGCGGCGTCATTCAGGGTGCTTCGGGACAGCCCCATCCCGCCGGCACGGCAGTAAGCAGAATATGATCATGCCCACCCCCGCCCCGCTCCCGGCCATGCCCGATTCGAACGGGTGCGGCAGCCTCCCCGGACGCCCCGGTCATGATACCGGCATACGGGCGGGAACACGCGGCATGGCGATACCGGAGATGGAAAAGGCGCAGGGAGGGAAGAGCCCCGGTTCGTTACGAAATATCATCGACCAAGGTGCTCCCGACGGGACAGCCCCATGACCTCCGGACGGGTGGCACATGCATGACGGCAACACACGGGCCATCAGGCACCGGGCATAATACGGACAGCAGCAAGTTCATATTGCTTCCCCATATGGTTGCCTGTACGGAACGGAGAC
Source organism: Komagataeibacter sp. FNDCF1 (assembly GCF_021295335.1). Classification (NCBI taxonomy): domain Bacteria; kingdom Pseudomonadati; phylum Pseudomonadota; class Alphaproteobacteria; order Acetobacterales; family Acetobacteraceae; genus Komagataeibacter; species Komagataeibacter sp. FNDCF1. Next base: position 2,187,489 of record NZ_JAIWOT010000001.1, read on the forward strand.
AGCAGAATGCCACTTCAGGGGCCAGGCAGGAAGGGAACGAAATGAAATTCGTCATTGCCATCATCAAGCCGTTCAAGCTTGATGAGGTACGCGAGGGACTGCATTCCATCGGGGTGGACGCCCTGACGGCAACCGAGGTCAAGGGATATGGCCGCCAGAAGGGCCAGACCGAAATCTACCGTGGTGCCGAATACAACATCCAGTTCCTGCCCAAGATCAAGCTCGAGATTGCCGTACCCACAGCCCAGTGCGACCAAGTGGTGGAAGTGATCCAGGCCGCCGCGTGTACCGGCAAGATCGGGGATGGCAAGATTTTCGTTCTGGACCTGCAACAGGCAATACGTATCAGGACACAGGAAACCGGAGAAAACGCGCTGTGATCACAAAGACTGGCAAGATCGGACGCCACGTGGGACTGGCGGCTGCGGTTGCGGCCGTTTCCCTGCATGGCCTGCCCGCGATGGCGGCCGATACCGCCCCCCCGACCATCGATACGGGCGATACCGCATGGATGCTGGTCAGCACGGCACTTGTCCTGCTGATGACCATTCCCGGTCTGGCCCTGTTCTACAGCGGCATGGTCCGCAAGAAAAACGTGCTGGCAACGCTCATGCAGTCCTTCAGCATCTGCTGCATCATGACGGTGCTGTGGATGGTGCTGGGCTACAGCCTGACCTTCACGTCCGGCAACGCCTTTATCGGCGGGCTGTCGCGCGTCATGCTCAACGGGCTGGGGGCCGGCATCAGCAAGGGCGCCGACATACCCTTTACCATGGCCGCCGGCACCGACGCCGCCACCACCATGACCATCCCCGAAAGCGTGTGGATGACGTTCCAGATGACGTTCGCCATCATCACGCCCGCCCTGATCACCGGTGCCTTTGCCGAACGCATGAAATTCAGCGCCATGTGCCTGTTCACCATCGGGTGGGGGCTGCTGGTCTACGTGCCCGTCGCCCACTGGGTGTGGGGGCCGGATGGCTGGGTGGCGTCCCGCATCGGGGCGATCGACTTTGCCGGCGGCACGGTCGTGCATATCAATGCCGGTATCGCGGGGCTTGTCTCGGCACTCGTGCTGGGTCGCCGCAAGGGATATGGGGAAGATGACCTCTCGCCCTATAACCTGACCTATGCCGTTATCGGCGCGTCCCTGCTGTGGGTGGGCTGGTTCGGCTTCAACGCGGGTTCCGCAGGCGGTGCCAACGGCCGTGCGGGCATGGCCATGGCCACCACCCAGATCGCGGCGGCCGCGGCCGGTGTGTCATGGATGTGCGCCGAATGGATGAAGACCGGCAAGCCGACCGTGCTGGGCATCATTTCCGGCGCCGTGGGCGGGCTTGTGGCCATTACGCCGGCCGCCGGCTTCGTGCTGCCCGGTGGCGCGCTGGCCATCGGGCTGGCCGCTGGCCTGATCTGCTACTGGGGTGCCACGGGGCTGAAGCACATGATGGGCTATGACGACAGCCTTGATGCCTTTGGCGTGCATGGCATTGGCGGTATCGTGGGGGCGCTGCTGACCGGCGTGTTCGCCTACGGCCCGCTCTCCGCCACCGATGCCAGCCCCGAGGGCGTGAGCGGCTCGCTGCACCAGTTCATTGCCCAGGCGGAATCCGTGGGCGTGACCATCATATGGTGCGCGGTGCTCAGCTTCATCCTGCTCAAGATCATCGACCTGACCATCGGCCTGCGCGTCACACGCGATGAGGAAATGGAAGGCCTGGACATGAGCCTGCATGGCGAGCGGATCAATTCCTGATCCCGTTCTTTCATCTGTCCCTGTAGCGAAAAAGGGCGGCCCTCACGGGCCGCCCTTTTTGCATGCGCGCCGGTTCCATGCCGCGTCAGGCCATAACGTCACGACGCAGCGCGCAGCGTGTACCGGGTGCAAAGCCCGCGCTGGCTTCCCGCCGCAGCCGTGCGGCAAGATGCCGGTCCAGTGCAGGAGGGAGCCATAATATGAAAACCCGCCTTCTGGTAGAACGGGGCATTCCACGCAACCATGCGGAAGGTCGTCAGCATCACGCCTGACAGGCCGCGCCCGCGTGCATTCGCAATGCCATGGGCAGGCAGCCGGAACCCCAGTCCCTGCCCGGTACCGGGAGGGCTACTGACATTGCAAGGATGTGCAGGTCGCGCCGACAGACTTCGGCATTCAGGAAACCCGCAGGCCGGTCCTGCCCGTCAACTGCAACCCGGCATGTATGCTGTTTTATGCACGCATGGTGCACCCCGACGGACAGGACATCGCCTTCAGCCAGCCATGCCAGTTCCGTCACGGTGCGGAAGGCCTGCGCGGCAGGGTGCTCGATGGGCGGCAGGTGGCATATGCAGGGCTTGCGGGGCGGATGGAAAAGGTCATGCCACCTTGTGGCATGCAGGCCGCAACAGGTCTGCCAACCCGTGCGGCCCGGCCCTGCCGGTCAGAAGGACTGTGAAATACCGGTCAGGATGGTACGGCGCAGCCCGTATTGCGGCGCGCCCACCCCGATACCCGCGCCGGTGCGCAGCATATAGGGGTGATCGAACAGGTTGGTCACATCCAGCCGCAACTGCGTGGTGCGCAGGAAGCGGGAATGGAACAGATCACGGAAGGACTGCACGACCGACATGTTGAAGGTCGCATATTGCGGAACGACACCCCCGTTAGGCACATCCGAATCTGTCCGCAGCCCGCTGCCGTACACCATGGTGGCCGAAAGGCGCGTCGGATGCCCGGTGTGGTGGAAGAACGTATAGGCCCCACCTGCCGAGGCCGTCCAGCGCTGGTCATGATCAAGGTGAATCCAGCGCTGGCTGATATAGGCCAGGTCATCAGGGGCAAAATTGAACTGCGCGCTGGTAATGTCCTTGCCGATGGCGCGTGACCACGCGAAATTGCCATAAAGCGAAAGCGGCCCGCGGTCATAGGAGGTCGAGAACTCGTAACCATTGACCTGCCCGCGCCGGTAATTGAAGCCCGACAGGATGATCGGCGCGCCGAACTGGCCTTCATCAATCAGGTTATGGGCCAACTTGTAATAGGCATCGAACGACACGCGCCAGCCGGGCAGGATGACCTGTTCAATCCCGGCATCGAAATAGTGGTCACGCTCGGCCTTGACCGTGCTGCTGCCTGTTGATGCCGCAGCGCCGGATGTATTGGCAAACTGCTGCAGGTCGGAACCACCCACCACCTCGAACGGCGGCGGGGTGAAGTAGCGCGAATACCCCGCATGCAGCACGCCGCCTTTCCACGCGCGCCACACCACGTTGATGCGCGGGCTGAGCTGGTGCTCGTTGGTGTATTCACTAACTCCATCAAAGCGCAGGCCGTAATTGACCGTCACGTTGCGCAGCGGCCGCCATTCGTCCTGTACATACAGGCCATAGACATCACCCGTGCGGCCATTGCCCGTGTGGATGGTTGTCTGCCGGTTACTGGCATCGAACACCGTGGCATCCGCCTTGGTGATGTTGCGCTCGGCAAAGACCTGGAAGCCGAAGCGGATGGTATGGTCGGGCCGCACCCGCCATGTCACGTCGCTCTGGGTGCCGGTTGACATGACCGAACGCTCGGCATGCTGGCTTACGCCCATATAGGCCAGATCGCCCATGTTGGGATCAGGGCTGTAGCCAAGGCTGCTGTAGCGCGAGAACACGGATGTCTGCAGCGAAAACGCACCGATTTCCTTCTGCAGTGACAGGATGGCGAAATCGGTAATTTCCTTCTGGTGCTCGTTCAGGCCACCGCTGCCCGGCGCATTGGGCAGCAGGCTGGTATAATTATCCTTATACAGCGGCTGGCCAGCATTGTTGGGCAGCTGGTACTCGGCGTTCGATATACCTGCAATCAGGCTGAGGCGCGTGTTCTCATCCACCGTATACCGCAGGTGGCCCAGGAAATGGTACTGGTTGCTCAGGTCATGCGGCGCATTGAACGAGGATGTGGTATTCTCGATCCCCACCCGGTCATGCACATAATCGGCGGTAAAGAAATAATCCCACTTGCCATACTGCCCCCCGTACTGCGCGGAGGGGAAGAAGTAGTCACGCGCACCACCATAGATCGACACGTTGCCGCCCTTGTTGGTCGTCCCGTTCTTGGTGGTAATGTCCACCACCGCCGCCTGCAGGAAGCCGTACTGCACCGGCAGCGCCCCGGTGGAGAGAGACAGGTTATCGGCAAAGCGGGTCATGAGCGTCTGGCCGAACACGTTCATGCCTTCGGGCAACTGCACGCCGTCCAGACGGAACTGCACCTCGTTATGGTCACCGCGCACATGGATCTGGCCATAGCTGTCCTGTGCCACGCCGGGGGCCTGCAGCAGCACGCTGTTCAGCCCCGCATTGTCCCCCCCCGGAATGGTCTCCAGCGCCCTGCGGCTGAAAGCATGCACCGTCGCCCCCGTGGAGGGCTGGAGCGCTACGCGTGCCCGGTCAAGCCGGGCGGTCACGGTCATGGTCTCGGGTGCCGAGGATGCGCGGGTCAGGCGCTCCGCCTCCGTTGTGGTGGCGCGACCGGTCGTGGGGGTGGCCGGGGCCACGGCATCCTGCGCCATCGCACTGACAGCCGGGGTGAGGATGGTCATGGCCACAAGCATGGCAGGAGAATGGGGACGGGCGGAAAACCATAAGCGCATCATGGCAGGGCGGGCTCACATCCAGGAAAGTGAATTCGGGAGGCGCAGATTTATTTGGTACAATATAACATAACAATCCAAAAAATCAGTGCATCCGTTCCTGCCTGCGTTATGTTGTATTTATGCAACAATGCGCATGGACAGCACTGGCCGCGCATGCGCAGGACCTGCCGGAAACCGCAGGTTCATCCGCACCGGCACACATAGTAATGGTGCATGATGGTCAGCACTGCCCCGATGCAGTGGCGCCATGACCCCGTTGGCAGCGAGATCCACGATGGCATCCTGGTCGCACGCGGCGCGTGCGACACCAGTGAACCGGTGCCGCGATGGGACAGAGGCCACCGGCGTGATCCGGTACCTGTCCGCCAATGTTCGTTCGGGGAACCCGCCGCAGGCATCATGCCGCACGGGCGCGGGGGATCAGTCGCCCGTGTGTTCCATGACAAGCGGGGGCAGGCGCGGCGTTTCGCGCAGATAGGCGTTCAGGAATGTCCGTACGGCGGAGCGGGCGATGAAATTGATATGCGCCTCATCCGTATCGACCGGCAGTTGCATGCGGGCGCGTGCCGTGATGCGGGTCTGACACAGGGCGTAGAACTGCTCCGCCGCAAATACGGGATCGGGAATGTTCAGCACGCCCGCGTCATTATGCTGCATGAGCCATGCGGACAGGATGTTGATGGCCTTCTGCGGGCCATGTTTCCAGAAGGTCTCCGCCAGAGCGGGAAAATTACCCGCCTCGGAGATGATGATGCGATTGAGCATGAGCGACAGCGGCGAGGTCAGCAGGCGGATCATGGCCACGGCCAGATGATCGAGCGATTCCTCAAGGTTCGCCCCCTCGTCTATCCGGCTGAACAGGAGCGGCATCTTCTCGCACGCGCACTGCTCCACAAAGGCGGAGAACAGTGTGGCCTTGCTGTCGAAATAATTGTACAGCGTACCCTTGGACACACCGGCATCACGCGCAATGCCTGACATGCTGGCCCCTTCGTAGCCATGTTCGGCAAAAACCCGCGCGGCACCTGCCAGTATCTGCGCACGCTTGGCGGCGGAAGCCCCCGAAAGGCCGCAATCTTGCGCCTGTGCCTGACGTGGCCGGTCTGCCGTGGTGCCCATTGAAATCATCCTGCTCCCAGTAATCGGTGCGTACTTTCGATTGACCCCGTGCGGAAAGCCGATAGGCTAGGGGACTGACCGAACTGATCGGTCATTTCAGCCATGGTAGCGAAACCATGCACTGGAATACAGATTTATATTAACCGTTTCAGGCACGACAGGGGGCCGCGTTGGTGGGTAGGGGAATTTCATGGCGCACGGCGGTGGTTGGATTGTCGGTCATGACCGCCGGGTGCGCGGTTGGCCCGAATTTCCACAAGCCCACCCCGTGGACACCCAAGCAGTACGGCGGCCCGGCCCGTATCGCGGCCGACGGCAGGAGCACCCCTGCGCAGGTGACAAGCCAGACTACGCCGGATGACCCCGATACCGCATGGTGGACCCTGTTCCATGATGCCGAACTGACCAGACTCGAACAGCGGGTCGCCACCGATAACCTGGATGTGCGCGCCTATGCCTACCGCATGGCCCAGAGCCGCGCGGAACTGCGCATTGCCGGCGCCGAACGCTATCCCGGCCTGTCGGCCACCGGTTCCTACGCCCGCCAGCAGTACAGCACCAAGATGCTGCAGCGCATCGTGACCGATGTGGAAAGCGATCCGCAACTGGCCAACACCCCCGGCTTTTCCCAGTTTGCGCCCGCACCGGGGGAAGCCAAGATTCCCCTGTTCAACCAGTGGCGCGACAGCGTGGACGCCACGTGGGAACTGGACCTGTGGGGCCGCGTGCGCCGTGAATACGAAGCCGCCGCCGCCAGCACCCAGGCCGTGAACGAAGCCCGGCGCGGCATGCTGATCTCGCGCCAGTCCGAAGTGGCGCGCGATTACATGGAACTGCGCAACACGCAGGAACAGCTGCGCATCGTCATGGAAAACCGCGACGTGGCGAAATCCATGCTGGACCTGAACCAGCAGCGCTACACCAGGGGGCTGGCCAGCAACCTGGAAGTGGAACAGGCCCGCGCGCAGTATGAGAACACGCTGGCGCAGATTCCCCAGCTTGAGCAGCAGCTTGTGCTGCAGGTCAATGCGCTGAGCCTGCTGATGGGCGCGCCGCCGCGCGCACTGTCCGATGAACTGCTGACCGCTTCTGCCATCCCCCCCGTGCCGCCGCGCGTGCCCGTGGGCGTACCCTCCGAACTTGCGCGCCGCCGCCCCGATATCCGCCGCGCGGAAGCGAACCTGCATGCCGCCATTGCCCAGGTGGGCGAGGCCGTGGCCGAGTTCTATCCGCGCGTGACCATCAATGCAGGCTTCGGCTTTGAATCCCTGTCCTTCCGCGATCTGGGGTTCTGGAATGCCAAGGCATGGAATGTCGGCCCGTCCATCACGCTGCCCCTGTTCCAGGGCGGGCGCCTGCGGGGCCAGCTTGAACTGCGCAAGGCAGCCCAGAAGGAAGCGGCCATCAATTACCAGAAAACCGTGCTGGGTGCCTGGCATGACGTGGATAACGCCCTGACCGCCTATACCGATGAACAGATCCGCCATGATGAACTGGCCCGGCGCGTGGAAGCCAGCCATCACGCGCTGGCACTGGCGCAGGACCAGTACCGCAACGGCATGGTAACCTATCTGACCGTGCTGGACACACAGCGCCAGTACCTGGCCGCGGAATCCGACCTGACCACCAGCACCGCCACCATATCGGGCAATCTGGTGCGGCTGTACAATGCGCTGGGCGGCGGGTGGGAAACCACCTACCCCGAGCAGATCCGCCATACAAAGCAGGCCGGCAGGACCACCCCTTCCCCCACGACCGCAACGCCTGCACCCGCCCCGCAGGCGGCGTCCACCCCCGCAGCCACGCACCAGCCTGCATGAAAGCCACGTTAAAGGCTTGGCGCGCGTGCGCCTTGCTAGTATAAGCCGCCCCGTTCCCCACCGGCCGGAGCAGAGCCGCCACGGGGAACCACGGCGCAGGGACCAGTCATCATGATTACATTGCCCCCCGATTATCGCCCTTCGGATAATGAAGAATTCATGAATCCGCAGCAGGTGGAATATTTCCGCCTCAAACTGCTGAAATGGCGAGCGGACCTTCTTAAGGAAGCGGATGAAACACTTGCCAGCCTGTCCGAAGGCGGCATTCACGAAGCTGACATTACCGACCGGGCCAGTGTCGAGACCGATCGTGCGCTTGAACTGCGCACACGTGACCGGGCACGCAAGCTGATTTCCAAGATCAACCAGGCGCTGCTGCGCATTGAAGCCGGCTCCTATGGCTATTGTGAGGAAACCGGCGAGCCGATCGGCCTGAAGCGTCTGGAAGCCCGTCCCATCGCCACCCTGTCGATCGAGGCGCAGGAACGCCACGAACGCATGGAGCGCATCCACCGCGACGACTGAATTTTCCCTGCCCCGGTTCGACCGCCCCAATTTTCCAAAACACGAGAAAAGGGGTTGCCAGCCGGGTCAGGAAAAGTTAGGAAGCGCGCATACCGTGCTGCTGTAGCTCAGTGGTAGAGCACTCCCTTGGTAAGGGAGAGGTCGACAGTTCAATCCTGTCCAGCAGCACCATTCCCCCTTGTTTTTCAATGACTTGTGTTTTTAGGCAAAGTCGCTGATAGCTAGCATAGCCCTAGCGCAGCCGCGAAAAACCAAGGATTTTGGGGTGAATAAGCACAGTTCTAGCAAAGGCCGGAAACCATATAATCTGTTTCAGCCTGCCGGGTCTGCTAATTGGTCCGTTAGATTTTCGATTCGGGGACAGGGTCAAATCCGCAAAAGCCTTGGCACCCCCGATATTCACCGGGCAGAAATCAAGGCGCAGCGAATCTATTATGAAACGCTGTATAAGGCCGAAGAAGGCCTGAACGTTAAAGCCAGCACCATCAGCAAGATCATTGCCGAATTCGTGGCCGATATGGAAACCAAGGCCACGCAGGGCTTTATGCCCAAAAACGTGGCAAGCCAGAACAAAGCGATTTTGGAACGCTACGTGGATGGGTTCTTTGGTCCACATAATCCGAATTTCATCAGCACCAAAACCATCGACCAGTACCTATCATGGCGATCAGATTACTGGGTCACAGGGCCGGGTAAGGATATTGCCTACCTGACCTATGAACGGGGCGGCAAAACCATCACAGCGCCCGTCACAGCAAAGAAGCGCGTCCGTCCTTCTCCAGCTACCCTGAACAGGGAAAGGGCCGCCCTAAGCGCTTTCCTGCGCTACTGTTTTGATTCGCAATACATCAAGGCAATTCCTGAAATCCGAACGGTTAAAACTGGCTACACAGCCCGTCCCGGTTTTTCGGAAAAGGAATTTGAAGCCTTTTCCGCATATGCCCGCGCATCATCACAGGAAGCAGGGCTTCATCCAGCCGTATTTTATGATCGTTGGCTCTTTTTCCCGTATGTAAGTTTCATCGCCCTAAGCGGAATGCGCCCAACCGAAGTTAAGAATATGAAATGGGGCGATGTTATTGGTTTGGAAATCGATAAGGATGGCATTCCACGGGAAACAGATGTTCATTTGCGGGTTCATGGAAAAGGCCGATCACGCGAATTGATCCCGCGTGAAGAATTAGCCTTTGGTATCAGGATGTTATACAAATTTTATATAGATGAAGCAGGGTTCATACCTGATAAGAATGATTTCCTGTTCATGCACAAGGATAGAACGCAGTTCAAATCCTTCACCGGCCAGTTTAACAGGGCATTAGCTGCCACCGGCCTTACAAGGGATTATCGTGGGGTAAAGCGCACGCCCTACAGCCTGCGCCACTACTATATCACTGAACAGCTAAGGCGCGGCGTGGATGCTTACATTCTGGCCCGCAATGTAGGCACCAGCGTAAAGATGCTGGAAGAACATTACGATCATAATACAAATGAGCGCTATAAAGAGATGTTGCGCCCCAGACGGAATTAGCTACAAGCGGTCAAGCTCTTCTAGGTTTAGGAAGGGCTTGACCAAATTAGGAAAAATATTAACCAGAAAGTTTATTATTATGCTCCCGCATAAACTTGCCTCATTCATTAAATCATCATGTTCTATTTCGCTATCTTCATATTTTCTTCTAGAAGAAACCAACATCAATATGCTTTCCATTATAGTGTTAACTTCTAAAAAAACTTCAGCATCGTAAATAAAAATAAACTCATGGCTCATGGCAAGAAGAGAGTTGCTAACATTCTTTAAATTATCGTAAGATTCTTTAAAGATATTTGATCTAAATTCATTGATTTTGTCCTTAAAAGACTTATATAATTCATATCTCTTTTCAAAAACTTCTAGTTTGAGCTTTCCTCTGGCAATTTGTTTTTGTTCTTCTGAAAGTTTTAGCTGATTCTTCTGAAGATCATGTTGCCTTGTTGATAATTTCCATTGTTGCCATGCTACGTAAACCACAGCGAATGGCACTATTGCTCTGGCTCCTTCACAAATTGTATCCCACCATCCCTTGCCAGATGGAGGCATAGCATTGGTTACGAAAACCATCGGTGGGGTATTCAGCACATCCGGCGCATGCGCCAATGTATTCAAATCCAAGCCTAAAATCCTTTCAGTGCCCTATATACGCTCATACGGCTGATATTCAGGGCTTTGGCTATGTCAGTAGCTTTCTGCCCTTCTGCCTTCATCTGCCTGATCTTTAATGCCTGATTCATAGCAGTTGGCTTTCGCCCTTTATAGCGCCCATCTGTCTTTGCTTTGGCAATGCCTTCCGCCTGTCTTTCCTTCATCAAATCGCGTTCGAATTCAGCCACAGCGGCCAGCATGGTCAACATCAGTTTGCTTGTGGGATTGCGGGTATCCAACTCCTGGCCCCCCATTGAAAGGATCAGCAAGGCAGCGCCCTTGCCTTCAATATCTTTTACCAACGCCAGCAGGTCAGCCGTTGAACGTGCCAGCCGGTCAGGCTTGGCAACCACCAGCACATCACCAGCCCGCAAGTTATCCATACAGGCTGCCATTTCTGGTCTATGGGCGGAGGTAGCTGAAACCTGTTCCGCATAAACCTTGGCGCACCCCTTGGCTTCCAGTTCCCGGATCTGGCCTTCTAAGCCAGCAACCTGATCTGCCGTGCTGGTGCGTGCGTAACCAATGAACATGAAAATCCCCTGATCTGTAACTTTAGGCTCTTAGATGTTCATGAAGGTATGTAACATAAACCAGATTTACAACCCTAAAGTTACATAAATCTGTAACATCCAGATTGTAACTTTAGGGCATGGTCTATCGTTACAAACTTACATTTGGATTCGGGCTTTATAAGAAAACCTTGGCGCGGCGATGGATGCCCGAACGCAAAAGGTTTTCATTCTGGTATGGGGCTTAGCTGGCAGGGGTTATATGTTTTTCAACCCATGCAAAAATGTTCCTGAATTCGGATTCCGCTGTATCAGGTGGTGATGGCCTGTACCCCAAACCATCATAGGCTTCTTTGATACGTTCAGGTGGCACGCCTGCCTTATAAAGCCATGTAATGAATTGCGTTGCGCCTTTATGGCTATGCTGAAACCAACCAACAGCCGATTTGATGGCACCGGCATACGGATCATTGCCTTTAGTCAATGCCTTTGCGGCTTTAGAGCCCGATCCGAAAGTTTTTGAACAATACCAGCCTGTTGTGATTCATCCGTCTTTGCGAAGAGATGGAGTGAATGGTGACATGGACTGGTATTGCCCGGCGCGAGTATAGCCGGGAAGGCTTGCGATATCCATCGGACATGACGGACGGGGAGTGGACTTTGATCATGCCATTTGTGCCCCCTGCGAAACGGGGCGGTCGTCCGCGCACGACGGATATGCGCGAGGTGGTCAACGCGATGCTCTACATAGCCTCGGCCGGGTGCGCGTGGCGTCTGCTGCCGAAATGCTTTCCGCCGGTCTCGACCGTCAGGCGCTATTTTTACGCCTGGCGTGATGCCGGAGTATTCGAGGCCATGAATACGGTGCTGGTCATGAGCCTGCGCGAGATCGAGGGGCGTGACGCCTCTCCGAGCGCAGGCGTGATTGACAGCCAGTCGGTGAAAACCACGGAAAGTGGCGGGATTTCAGGCTATGACGCGGGGAAAAAGGTCAAGGGCCGCAAGCGCCATATCGTGACGGATACCTGCGGCTTCCTGATCTTTCTCCTCGTTCATGCCGCCGACATCCAGGACCGTGATGGGGCCGTTGATGTCCTGGCAGCGATACGCAGGCGCTTTCCCTGGCTGCGCCACATCTTTGCTGATGGCGGTTATGCTGGCGACAAATTGCGAAACGCGCTCGCCGCCATGGGAAAATGGACCCTCGAAATCATCAGGCGGTCCGATACGACGAAGGGCTTTCAGATCCTGCCGCGTCGCTGGGTGGTGGAACGGACATTCGCATGGCTGGGACGGTGCAGGCGGCTCGCCAAAGATTGGGAACAATCCATTGCTTCCTCAACCGCATGGACATTGATCGCCTCGATCCGAATGCTCACACGACGGACAGCAAGGCATTGTCAGGGTTGAAAAACTTTCGGATCGGGCTCTTAGCTTTCGCCCTTTTGGCTTCCCTGTCTTGAAATTCAACCAATTCCCGCTGTTCTTTACGGGCTAGCGCTAGCTGCGGGCTTATGTCCAATGGCCCCAGATCTGTACGTTTATGGCATTGGCATGGGCTAGCACTTGATGGGGATGCGGGTCGATACCAAAGGCGCGAAATGTTCTTGCAGGCATCATCCAGCGCAAAACCTTGTTTGCCAAATAGCGAATTCAGCACCATGAAAACCAACCTATTTTCATCGGCATCGGGAATGGATTGCGCTAGTTCAAGGATAACCCTGAATTTATGGTGCGTGGGCTTGTGGGAATGGGTTGTATAAAGAAACCAGTTACAACCCAAGGTGCCAAGATAGGTAATTACCTCATTGATCTGGTTCCCCTGATCATCAAAATCCAAGCCGAAAAGGTTGGTTGGCCGCGCGTTTTCATTGCTACGGCCTTTCTTGAAAGTTGTAAGGCACAACATACCAACATCCGCCTTATTGGCTTTTATGCGAATGGCCCTTTTTTCAAGCCATTCGCATAATTCCTTAGAGCCCGATCCGAAAGTTTTTCAACCCTGACAATGCCTTGCTGTCCGTCGTGTGAGCATTCGGATTGAGGCGATCAATGTCCATGCGGTTGAGGAAGCAATGGATTGTTCCCAATCTTTGGCGAGCCGCCTGCATCGTCCCAGCCATGCGAATGTCCGTTCCACCACCCAGCGACGCGGCAGGATCTGAAAACCCTTCACCGTATCGGACCGCCTGATGATTTCGAGGGTCCATTTTCCCATGGAGGCGAGCGCGGATCGCAATTTGTCGCCAGCATAGCCGCCATCAGCGAAGATGTGGCGCAGCCAGGGAAAGCGCCTGCGTATCGCTGCCAGAACATCAACGGCCCCATCACGGTCCTGGATATCAGCGGCATGAACGAGGAGAAAGATCAGGAAGCCGCAGGTATCCGTCACGATATGGCGCTTGCGGCCCTTGACCTTCTTCCCCGCGTCATAGCCCGAAATCCCGCCGCTTTCCGTGGTTTTCACCGACTGGCTGTCAATCACGCCCGCGCTCGGAGAGGCGTCACGTCCCTCGATCTCGCGCAGGCTCATGACCAGCACCGTATTCATGACCTCGAACACTCCGGCATCACGCCAGGCGTAAAAATAGCGCCTGATGGTCGAGACCGGCGGAAAGCATTTCGGCAGCAGACGCCACGCACACCCGGCCGAGGCTATGTAGAGCATCGCATTGACCACCTCGCGCATATCCGTCGTGCGCGGACGACCGCCCCGTTTCGCCGGGGGCACAAATGGCATGATCAAAGTCCACTCCCCGTCCGTCATGTCCGATGGATATCGCAATCTTTCCCGGCTATACTCGCGCCGGGCAATACCAGTCCATGTCACCATTCACTCCATCTCTCTGCAAAGACGGATGAATCACAACAGGCTGGTATTGTTCAAAAACTTTCGGATCGGGCTCTTAAAGTTGGCTTTGTTAATGCCTTTCTGTTTTGTATCTAGGTTGTTATTGAAAAGGGAAATGCTGATCATAAACCAGCACCCCTATTTTTAAATTCAGCAGAATTAAGAATCGACAATGGTATATTACTTTTTTCATTTACAATATTGTTTTTAAGTTTTTTAAAACTAGTATCTGCTTTGGTATCATTTATGAAAATTTCATCATCATGTGGTTCTTCATATTCGTTCACCTTATAAACAAGTTTTTGCTTAACATATATCCTTGCTTCTTTTCCCTGTATTGAAAAATATGTTTTTGATTGGGATTCTGCCTTAACTTTTTGAATGAAACGAAATTCAGACAATGGGGTTATTTTATTTTCAAAAGCCCATTCCTGATAATGCTTATACATTTTACCAAAAGCGACAGATTGTTTTTCTTTTTTGAAAAGGTTTTTGGCGCTGAATAACCATTTGTGGAAATCGGAAAGGCTTTCCGTTTTAGCTAATTCGCCAAGGGTTGTTGCCAAGGGCTTGTTATAAAAACCTTTGTTCCCGTCCACGTCTAAGGAAAGAAGCAAATTCGCCAAAGAATTTAACCATTCATGATCAGGATCATTTTCTTGTTCTTCAATGAATATTTCAAGATTGTTATACCTAAAGTTTAAAACTTCATTTTCATCGCCGGGGGAATATGTTTTTATGATACATAAACGACGGTCCTTTTCTTCTATTGCTAATGCAGAATAATCATTGGAAAACAAAACAAGGTTGAATATATTAAATACTTCGCGCGGCGTTTTGTTTTTTTCGTTTAAGTTAATTGTTTCTTCGACAACATTTTCTTTGATCCAGTTGTAAAGCTGCTTGCTTTCTGTTCTTTCAATTTCATTGAAATAGCCTAGTACCTTTCCAGACATTTCGCCATTGAAATTGCTATTACCCCTAAATGCTGTTTTTTCAACTCTGCCGCAAGAAGCTGGCCCAATTAGGATTTGCATATAAATCAAAAAGGCATTTTTCCCAATGCCATGTTCAGAGCCAAAGAAAGCCGGAACTGAACGCAAATTGATGCCGGGACGTTGGTAAAGGGCCGCAAACCAGTAAATTACCCATAGGAAGATTTCATATTCAGTGCCTTTCCAGTTACTAACTGGCGTTTTGAATAGATCGCGAGGCAATTCGTTTTCTACGTTACAAAGACCTTTTGCAAAAATATTCAAACCTTTCCATAATAAATGTTCATTTATTCCCATAGTTGGTATAAAAGAATCATCATAGTAAGTGTTAAAATAAACATTACCATTATAAACGAATTGCTTACCTTCAAACAAAGGCAGTGGCATTGATCCTATTACTTCAGGGGAAAGGTTATAACTTACAAAATTTTTAATATGATCGTTTGTTATAGTGATTTCTTGTTTAACGTAATCGCCATATGTAATTTTATGGCCACGGAAATGTTTTCTCAATTCGGTTTCAAGTTGTTTTTGCGATGCTGAAACAACTCGCCTTGTTTTTGGATTGTAAACAAAGTAATTTCCGGTGCCTTGCCTATATGAATGTTCGGCAAGGTATTTGTATATTTCGAATTCTGGTTTACCTTCTTCTGAATAATTTCCAAAATTGTATTCATAATTATATGGCTTAATGTTTAAGGCTTTTACGCCTGTTTTTCTTTTGTTCATAATTTTGAACTCCTATTAAAATGATTATAAAATAAAAAAAGCCTGTATAACGATTCCGGCGTTATATAGGCTTTTTCAAAACCATTTTTAATAGTGTTCACTATTATTTATACAATGCCGGAATCATTATTTCAACTTTTATGTATGTATTTATATTTCTAATGAAGAAATACATATGTTGATTGCTTTCGTAAGCAAAAAACTTTTGCACTGCTTTACACAATGCGCTTCCCCCCCTTAATATAAGGAACCCCTACTAAAATAGAAGTTGGGGATTTTTCCGGGGAATTTCTATATTACTAACATATAAGTTTACGTGTGTAAATATAAAAAATAAAGTATTTTAATAAACCCCCATAAAATCCCCCATTTCTTAAAAAATTGCGGAAATCAGGACTTTTTTAGGGGGTAAAAGTTGGGGGTTTTCTGGGGCCGCCCCCTAAAAAAGTCCCGTCTTTCTTAGTTTATTCCAGATTTTTGTGTGCCTTGGCGAACAAAACCCCCATTTCCGAGGGTTCATCCCTCAATTTTGGGGGCTTTTTTCGGGGCCTACCCCTGTGGGGTAATCCGGAAAAACCGCGTTAGCTCTAGCGCGCCAATCCCATTTTTTCTACGTATGCCAATTTTCTGAAAAGTTTTTTAGCCCCCCCCCCGGGGTAATTCTTAAAAAGGCGGACACCGAAAACGCGAATGTCCCTTTCTGTTTTCTGAAAGTTATTTTGAAATATTTTTTCAGCAGTCCCTGTCATTTGGGGGGAATGGCTTACCCGTTAACAAGGGATAATTCTTTTCTGGATCGGCTACGATCAAACGCAAAGCATTTTCGATGTAACCGCTTAACGACCAGCCTTCCTGTTTTAAGATTATTTGGGCCTGCTCCTTCATAGCCCGATCCACCCTGAAACTGATTCGCGTTTTATCCATTCCAGATTTTCCTTTCTATGGCCCATTCCAGCCAGCCAGTAACAAGAGCCAGATCTCGCGTCATGGTTTATCCTCAGGCAAGCGTAAGGGGAGTCATCCTTAACCATACAGTGCCGATCGGTTAACGCCTTTTTGGGCCTTCCTGATTTGATAACCCTAAATGCTCCTTCTTAGATAACCGAATCGAAAAACTAGCGCATCATCTCTCAGAATTGCGCTTGAACTTGTCTTAGCTGGTGGCTACCATATAATGAAGCGAAAGCAGTTTAACTTAGCATAGTGCTAGCATCTTCTGCTTTCATACGCTGTAAGTTATTGTTTTTCATGGGGTATATAGGCGCTTCGTTCCCTTGGTAAGGGAGAGGTCGACAGTTCAATCCTGTCCAGCAGCACCATTATTCCTTTATACTTTTACTGTGATCCATTTGGGTATTTACCCTTTACTGGAGCACGGAATATCGGCGGGACCTGTCATACCGATGGGGCGCTGGTGTACGCCTTTTTTATGTTTCGTGAAATGTAACACGCCGCCCGTGGGCAAACATGGCGCCAAATCCATTCGGGTCCTTGGTCAGAACCAGTACCGCACCCCCCTGGATCGCGCGTACGTGGAGTTCTATTGCCGGGTCCGCTGCACGGAGATTGCCGGGGGGATCAATTTCCCTACCGTGCAGATACCAGCCCACCATCTGATAGATACCTTCCGGGCTCTCGATTTTCGAGTTGCTCCGGTTCCACTTCCATAATTCGTAATCTGTTCTTTTTTGCAATTTCTTTACATTGATGCTGGGCATGGTTTTGCTTCCCGATCGGTTCGTGTCAGTTCCTGTCCCGTATACAATGCCAGAAGGCACGCCAGGGGTACCAGCGCCCGGCGGGAAGTATCAGACGGTTCCCAGCCTGCTGTTCTCAGCAGGCGTGCCGGTCCGGGGTCCCTCAATCCAGCCCGAGGGCCGCGATATCCGCGGGCGGGCCTGCCAGCATGCAGGCAACGCCGGTCGTGCGGTCCACGACCATGCGGATGTCCACTGGCGCATCCGCCGTGCCGAACAGGTCGGATGTCACGCCATAGGCCGGGCGCAGCGGTTCATCATGTTCCGCATCATGCCGGGCGATCTCGGTCATGATCCGGCCAAGGGCGCGTTCCAGCCCTTCCATGACGCGTGAGGGCGCAAGCCGGGGCCGCTCCGGCGTGTCATCGCCCATGCAGTGTAGCGCCAGCAGCGTGGCCCAGGATGCGGCGGGAATGAACAGCGGCATGCGCGAACCGTCATTATGGCGTTCGGCATGCATGATGCGGCGGGTATTGGCCAGCCCGATCACGTCAATGCGGGGCAGGTCATCACCGATCCGCGCAGTGACGGTACGGGGTGTGTCGGTCATGAACGGACAACCCCCTCAAAGCGTTCCGGCAGGGTCAGGATATCCTGCGACGAGAGGGCGGACGAAATGTAGAACCCCTGTATCCGCTCGGGCTTCATCTGCATGACAAGGTCGAACTGTTCGCGGTTTTCCACGCCTTCGACCGTGACATCCATCCTGAAGCCCTGCCCCATCTCGATCAGGCTCGACAGGACCATGCAGGCATCGGGATTGCCGACAATGCCCGCGACCATGCTCTGGTCGATCTTGACCTGCGAGAACGGCAGTTCACGCAGATGGTTGAGCACGGTGATGCCCTTGCCAAAATTGTCCAGTGCGATGCGGAAGCCCGACCGCGCCAGTTCGCGCAGGTTACGGATGCCCTGATCGGCCCGGCGGCCATGCAGCATCGCCTCTGTCACCTCCAGCACGAAATTCTCGGGCAGCATGTTGAAGCGGCTGAGCGATTCTTCCAGTTCGCGCTGGTAGTCATCGCGGATCAGATCCATGCGCGACAGGTTGATGGCAAGCTGGCGCGGCGGGTGGCCATTATTGTTCCACATACTGACATCGCGGCGAAAGGCCTCGATCATGCGTGGTCCCATGGCCTGCGCCAGGCCCGCATCGGTAAAGACATCCGAAAAATCTTCCGCCGCCAGCAGCCCGCGCTCGGGATGCTGCCAGCGCAGCAGCGCTTCGATCTGGTCCACCTGCAGCGTACTGCAGTTCAGGATGGGCTGGTAATACACCTCGAACTGGTTGCGTTCCACGCCGCAGCGCGCCTCGCTCAGGATGGAAACACGCGCCTGCGCGCGTTCACGCAGGTTTTTCGTGAACATCTGCGACTGCTTGCCACCGGCGCGCTTGGCGGCGTACATCGCCATGTCCGCGTTCTTCTGCACGTCCTCCATCGTGTCGGTGCCATCGAGCAGGACCGCGCCGATACTGCCCGCCACGCTGACCGTGACTGTCTCGATATCGATGGGCCGTTCCAGAATGGCCTGCAGGCGGTCCATGTACCGCTCAAGCGAGATGTCCTCCAGCGTGCGGTGCAGGATGACGGCGAACTCGTCCCCCCCCAGCCGGCTGACCGGATCATCGGGATGGGTCAGTTCGATCAGGCGCGAGGCGATGGCACGCAGCACGATATCGCCCGCGTGGTGGCCATGCACGTCATTGATCTGCTTGAAGCCATCCAGGTCGAACATGGCCAGCGCGGGGGCGGGCTGACCCGTGCTGCCCGGTTCGCGGCAGCGCGCCAGTTCATCGGCCAGGGCCGTATTGAATCCCGCCCGGTTGAGCAGGCCGGTCAGGGTATCCGTCTCCGCCAGTTCACACAGGCGGTCGCGGGTGTTCATGAGTTCGGTAATCTCGAAGCGGCTGGCGACATACCCCTGGATCACGCCCTGCCGGTCCAGCTTGGGAATGATGGTGGTGGCCACCCAGTACAGCGAGCCGTCCTTCGCCCGGTTGCAGATATTGCCCTGCCACAGCTGCCCCGCCTTGATCGTGCGGCACAGGTCACGGAAGAAGTCCGCGTCATGATACCCGGAATTGACGATCCGGTGCGTGGAACCGACCAGTTCCTCACGCGAGTACTGGCTGATTTCGCAAAAGCGGTCATTCACGTAAGTGATGACCCCTTCGCTGTCGGTAATCGCGACGATCAGGACACTATCAACCAGATCAGCCCAGAAATCCGCATCCTGATGCGTCAGGGCCCGCAGCCGATCATCGTGTTGCAATGCCATCTTCCCGCCTGGAAACAATAATAAGAAGCAAATTAGGATGTTTCATGAAATCAGACCAGCAATGCTGGCGACCGTAAGACACAACATTCATGGTGAGGGAATAACGAACGAACCCTGCGCCTGCCGCGCCCGGAACCATTTTTCCAGTTCCGCCGGCGGAAGGGGCCGGGCAAACAGGTAGCCCTGCATCACATCACAATGCAGTTCCTCGAGCAACCGCCACTGCTGTTCGGTCTCGACCCCCTCCGTCACGACCGTCATGCCCAGCCTGCTGCCAATGCCGATGACCGCCATGGTCACGGCCTGGGCGTTGGTGTCATGCTCGAAGTCATTGATGAAACTGCGGTCGATCTTGATTTCGGTCAGCGGCAGGCGCGTCAGGCGCGAAAGCGATGAATAGCCGGTGCCGAAATCATCCATCGACAGCCCCACGTCAAGCCGCCGGATGGCGTGCAGCACCTCCTCGGTTTCGGTGCTGCTGTCCATCATCACGCTTTCGGTAATCTCCACCGTCAGGCGGTCGGGGGTCAGGCCATGCTCATTGAGCAGGTTGGCGATATATTCGGGCAGCGCGCGATTGCGGAAATGCACCGCCGACAGGTTGACCGCAACGGTGGGCACATGCACGCCGTCACGGTCCCACCGTACCATCTGGCTGCATGCTTCCTGCAGGGACCACCGCCCGATGGCCTCGATCTGCCCGGTCTCCTCCGCCACGGCAATGAAGCGTGAGGGATAGATGTTGCCCAGCGTCGGATGGTGCCACCGTGACAGGGCCTCCACCCCGTACAGGCCACCGGTCATGGTTTCCACCTGCGGCTGGTAATGCAGGTTCAGCATACCCTTGGAGAGCGAATCACGCAGCGCCGAGCCCAGCATGAGCCGTTCCTGCGCCACCTGGTTCTTCTCATGGCCTGCAAAGCGATAGAGACCGCGCCCGTCCTCCTTGGCCTGCCTTGCCGCCGCATCGGCAAGGCTGAGCAGGGATTCACTGTCCGGACCGTTCTCGGGGAAGGTGCTGATGCCGACGGAGCAGGAAATGGTAAGGGTGTTTTCCTCCACCTGCAGCGGCCTGGCTATGGCATTGATCAGCTTTTCCGCAAACTGCTCGGCGCGCGCATGCGTGCAGTCGGGCACGACGATGATGAACTCGTCACCGCCCGAACGGCTGACAATGTATTCATCATTGACCAGCGTGCGGATCCGGCGCCCGATCTCGATGAGGAAACGGTCGGCGTTCACATGGCCCAGCGCATCGTTGATGTCACGGAAGCGGTCTATGTCGACCATGAACAGCGTGAACCGGCTGTCCCCGCCGCGCATGATCAGGCGCTCGATGACATTATGCAGCGACGTGCGGTTGAGCAGCCCGGTCAGGCTGTCGAAATTGGAAAGCTGGGCAATGTGCTGGCGCGTCTCGTTCTGCTCGATCGCCAGCGCGCAGAAGGGCATGCAGGTTGACACCACGCGCTGCGGCCATGCCACGTCCGTCCCGCTTTCGCGCAGGTACAGCGCGAAAATGCCCATGACCTGCCCGCTGCGCGAAATGATGGCTGACGCGCAGCACTGCTCCAGCCCCAGCGAACGCGCAAGGTTGACATGGCCATCCCATATCACCGCGTTGGCGCTGTCGGGCTTGCTGCGCAGCATCTCGACCTGTTCGGGGGTCAGTTCCATGCCGTCCAGCGCCGTACGGTAGCGGTTGGGCATGCCGGGGGCGGCCGAGACCACAAGCCTGCGCCGCGAGCGGTCGAGCAGCATGAGCGCCCCCACGCCGTCGGGCACGAAACCGTCCACCCGGCGGCACAGCAGATCACCCACCTCCTGTATGCTCAGGTCGGACGCCAGTGCCTGGAGGATGTCGTTCTGCAGGATCAGGATCTTGCGCTGACGGCTCTGCTCCGTCACATCCTTCATGACGGCGATGTAGTAGATCTTGCTCGTACCGGCCAGCTGCACGCGGGAAATGGACAGTTCGCCACACACATATTCGCCATTGGCGCGCGTGAACTCCACCTCCCGCGATGTACCGACGATCCGGCCGATCCCGGTCTCACGGTTGCGGTCGATGTAGCCGTCATGCTGCGCGCGCTCGGCAATGGGCACAAGGCAGCTTACGTTCTGGCCAATCACCTGTGCACGCGGCAGGCCCCATATCCGTTCGGCCGCGGCATTGAACAGGATGACGATGTTATGCTCATCAATCACGACCATGGGATCAATGGCCTGTTCCATGGCTGAAAGCAGGACATCGGCGCTAATTTTCGGCTGATCCACCGTAAACTCCAGAGCATTGGCACGGGTATGGTCCGCACCATATGAGATCACTGTATCCTGGCAGCACCAGGCATGGCAGCCGACCGGATTGCGGTCAGGCCACAGGCGCATGGACCCGCAGATCCGCGCCCGACCCTAGTATGCACGGGCCACGCGGAAAATGACATGCCTCAATCCTGACACAAACCGGTCAGTCCCGGCGGCGCTCCAGGTCCTGGGGCAGCATGCCCGCCAGCGGGCGGCAGGCATAGGCGCTTTCATTTTCCGGCTGGGGCACGTTCTGGCGCAGTTCCGCCGCACCGGCGGCCACGGCCCGCCAGGCCGCCTGGGCCAGCGCCTTGCGGCTGGGGAAATCATCGGGATCAAGTGCGGGGTGCAGCAGCACGGTCGCGCGCATCGACCGCCACTTGAGCAGCTGCCACACATGCGGGCCAAGCTCCATGTCCCCATACCATGCAAAGACCGGCCTGCGCGTGCGGTTGACCGGCACGCCCTCCAGCTGGTCATACACGACCGAGACAGGCTGGATCAGCGGCGTCATGCCGGGGCGGGCGGCAATGGCCGCGGCCTCGCTTTCCGGTTCGGCCGGGGCCTTGCCCGGTGGCAGGCGCGGCGGCTTGGCAATGGCGAAAAAGGCCGACAGGAACGGCAGGACACGTGAACCGTCCGATGATGTCCCCTCGGGGAACAGGATCAGGTTATCGCCTTCGACCATCAGCCGGTGCAGCATCTCGTCACGCTCGCGCCCGGTCGTGCTGCGCTGGCGGCTGACGAATATGGTCCGGCCAATGCGCGAGACCAGCCCCATGATGGGCCAGCCCTCGATATCGCCCTTGGCCACGAAATTGGAGGGCAGCACCGTGCCCAGCACTGGCACGTCAAGCCATGTGGAATGGTTGGACACATAGATGACGGGCCGCTCGCCACGCTGGCGCGCCCTGCGCCCGCCCACGCCGCCCGCCCTGCGGCCAACCACCCGTATGCGCAGCGACAGCAGCAGGCACAGCCCGCCCCAGACCATGCGCGTCCAGCGGATCTTGGCTGTGCCGGGCACCAGCAGCAGCACCGCCTCGAACCCGACCGAGAGCGGAACCCAGACGGTAATGGCCGCAAGCCTGCCCACCCCGCGTGCGGTGCGCATGCATGCGCGCGCGCGCCCCGACGGCACGACCGTCGCGGTTGCAATGGCATGCGCTGCAACCGAACCGGCTTCGGGCGCAATCACCTGACGCGCGGCACGCGGCGCAGGCCGGGACTGGACGGGCGATGAAGAACGGCGCCGGGCAAGACGGCGGATGAAATCGGCGATCATGCGCCTATCCATAGCCCTTCATCATGGCGTGCGACAATATGGGGCAGACGGGGCGGGCGGCTGGCGTGCCATGCATGCAACGCCGCGCCCGGCCACCGTCACGCTTCGTCCCTCCCCGTCGGCAGGCCGCACGCCGGGGCCTGCGTATACTCAGCCGTAACGGACGGACCGGCGCGCCAGCATGCGGTCGGCCATGACACCGAACAGCAGCCCGAGTCCCCCCCACAGTACCAGCTGCATGCCCAGCGCCGCTTCACGGAAGCGCCACAGCACGCTGGCGGGAAAATTGTCAGGCACTTCATTGAAGTCGGGCAGCACGGCCTGCAACACGGCAACCAGCACCACGAACAGTGCCGCGCCACATAGCGTGCCCCCCCAGTTGCCCAGGCCTGCCGCCAGCTTGCGGCCCGCCAGCACGGCCAGCGTCAGGGCACAGAGCGAGAAGATGACCATCTCGAAATAGGTCGCGGTGCGCAGCCCGAGGGTTGCGGGCTGGCCCACGGCGGGGGGATTGGCCGGGTATTTCAGGCCCGGCACCAGCACCACCGCAAGGAAACCCGCCCCCGCCAGCAGCAGGGCCAGCATGCGTGGCGAAAAGCGGCCAAGCCGCCCGTAGGCGGCGGCAAATACCAGCGAGAACAGCCCGCCATAGGCCGCGCCATACATGATGGCGGCCGTCAGCATGCCAAAGGTGGCCTGCACCCCACGGCTGATCAGTTCAGGCTCCGGCGGTTCACCGGCGGCGGCATCCCGTGCCGATTCAAAGGCAATGGCCAGATTGACCTGCGGTTCCCCGAACACCCGGGCGAAAAGGAAGGCAAGACAGGCGGCAAGGATGCCGGCCAGCATGCCACGCAGCAGAAGACGGCCGGCCATCAGGCGGCACCGTGGCGCGCAGGGGGGAATGAAAGGGACATGGGTTCAGAGCTCCTGTCGGGAAAGCGCGTCCCGTAACGGAATGATATCCTGATCCGCCGGAGAGGTCTGACTTCCGCATGCGACACGCGGTATACAGTGGCGCGACCGTGCCGGTTTCACACCGGCTTCTCCCCTGCGGATGACGCGGGATCAGTCAATAACGCGCCCTGCCCCCAAGTCAAACACAAAGGGGCATGCACCCTATTTTGCCGCTGGTGGCAGGGAAACCGGGCTGGCACTGCCCTGTGCCGCGCGCCACTGCCGCAACGCATCGAGCGTGCGGCCGACATGTCCGTTGGGAGACAGGGCGCTGTAGGCGTACACCACCTTGCCATCGGGGGCGATGACATAGGATGTGCGGCTGGCGCGGTTGAGCAGCGGCAGGCGGCTGTCATACAGTCGTGCGATCTGGCCCTGCGGGTCGGCCGCGACGGGGAAGCGGCCATGCCCCTCGCTGACCGAAAAGCGGTCCAGTGTCGGCATGTCATCGGTGGACACGCCGATGACCGAGGCCCCCAGCGCCTTGTACTGGTCCATCGCATCGGCGAATTCATGCGCTTCGATGGTGCAGCCACGGGTAAAGGCGGCCGGATAGAAATACAGCACCACCGGCCCCTGCCGCAGCGCATCGGCCAGGCGGAAACTGAACTCGCTGCCATTGCGCGTGGCCTGTGCATCGAACAGGGGCGCCTGACTGCCAACCGGCAGGGCCGCGCGCGCGGGGGAAAAGCAGATGAAGCCCGCGAACGCCATCACACCCACAAGCGGAAGGCACAGCCCCGGCAGGGACCAGCGGGAACGCCTGTAAAAATACCTCATGGTTCCTCACACCCCGGATACGGGGTCAATGCCATCATGTGGCCGGGCCATCATGTGGCTGGCGGCAGGACCTGGCAGCCGGAGCCACCCAGCTTCTGGCAGGCCTGTTCCGCAGCCTCGTGCGATAGGCCGGTCAGCCTTGCACGATAGACATGACCATGATGCGATGCAACGCTTGCGACCTGCGTATGCACCCCGCTGGCCGAAATCCTGGCCCGTGCCTGCCCTGCCGCATGTTCCGCCTGCCCGGCCGAGCCATAGGCCCCGACCTGCACCATCCAGCCATGGCCAGTCGCCATGGTGATCACGCCGGGCTGGGTGCCGGCCGCGGCCATGGGTACGATGCCGCTCTGCTCACGCGCGCTCCATGCCGCCCGTACGGCCGCCGCCTCGGGCGGGGGGGTATCGGCTGCGGTGCCACCGGGCACGGAGGCCAGCAGCTGGCGGCCCCGGCTGCGCCCGCCCCGGCTGTTCTGGGCGGCCTGGGCGCGGGCAAAGGCGCGCGATTCGATCAGCAGGTCGGCCTGTGAGCGGTTGACCGGCGAACTTCCGGCGATTTTCGGCCCGATGGAGGCCACGTAATCGCGCGTTTCCTTGGGCAGGGTGTGGTAGCGGTCAAGAAAATCATCCAGCCGTCCGGGCCCGCTGTTATAGGCGGCCAGGAAACCGGGGGAGCCGTAGATGTCGTACATCTCGCGGATATAGGCGGTGCCTGCCACGATATTGTCGTGCGGCTCGAACGCATCGGGGCCGAGACTGTAGCGCGCACGCATTTCGTCATAGGTGGGGGGCATGAGCTGCATGAGCCCCATCGCGCCGGGCAGCGAGGTGACGAATTCCCCATTGCGGTAAAGCTGCCCCCCCGACTCGCGCTGCATGACCTGCCGGATCCAGATCGCCGGCACATCGAAACGCTGCGAGGCTTCATTGATATAGGGGCCCCAGGGGTCCTCCGGCGGGCCGGGCGGGGCGTAGCTGGTATGGGCACGGGCGCGATAGGAATCGGCCTCGTGGATCATCTGCTCCTCACTCATTTCGCGAGGGCCGCTGCTGGCGCAGGCTGCCAGCGCACCGGCCAGACCCAGCGCCAGCCACCGCATGGCGCGCCGGCAGGATGGGGAAGACGATGGAGAGGGCGCGCGCCCTCCGTCAGATGCCGCGACTGCCTGCGTTGCTGCCATGTGGTGCCGTGATCCCGCTCATGCCGCCCATGCTCCCATGGCGGACGTGCCGGTACGGCCCGCCCGACGGGACGGGCGGCGCACCATAACAGGCCGGCCTGCGCTTGTGCAATCCTGGCCTGCCGTCACACCACGAGACGGACACGGGCGCAGGCGTAAGGATCATTCCTCCACATAGGTGGCGGGATCGCCGCCGGTACGGTTGTGCGGGCTGTCCAGCGTGGCGAGGTCACGCATGTCGTCCGCAGTCAGCTGGAAATCGAAAGCGTGCAGGTTGGCCCGCATGCGTTCGGGGTGCGCGCTTTTGGGAATGGGGACCGCACCGCGGTCGATGACCCAGCGCAGCAGGACCTGGGCCGTGGACTTGCCATGCCGGGACGCCACACGCTGCACTACCGGGTTTTCCAGCAGCTTGCCGCGGCCCAGCGGGCTCCAGGCTTCGGTCAGGATGCCCATCTTTTCATGCATGGCCAGCAGCGTGCCCTGGGCAAAATCCGCATGCATTTCAATCTGGTTGACTGCGGGTGTCACCCCGGTTTCATCCACAAGGCGCTGCAGGTGCTCGGGCAGGAAGTTGGACACGCCGATCGAGCGCACCCGCCCCTCGTCGCGCAGGCGGATCATCGCCTTCCAGCTTTCGACATACTGGTCCTTCATCGGCAGGGGCCAGTGAATCAGGTAGAGGTCGACATAGCTCATCTTCAGCCGCGCGAGACTGGCATCAAATGCGCGCAGCGTGCTGTCAAACCCTTGGTCGGACCCACGCAGCTTGGTGGTGACGAAAATATCTTCCCGCCCCACATCAAAGCTGACCAGCCCGGTGCCCACACCACTTTCATTGCCGTAGCGCGATGCCGTGTCGAACAGGCGGTAGCCCGCCGTCAGCGCCTCGCGCACCGCGGCCTCGGCCTGCGGGTTGTCAAGGGGATAGGTGCCGAAACCCATGGCGGGAATACGATGCCCATCGTTAAGGGTAAGCAGGGGAATGGTGGTCATGGTGGTTCCTTCGTCAGACGCGCCCGACCACACAGGGGACCCCGTCGCATGGACGGCAGGGTGGCAACCGGGCCGGGGCAGGACGTGGGTCGCCGCTGACAAGCCTAACGGCAGAAAGCAGGTTTCGGTTTATGCCCAGTTTTCAGGACCGGGTTGCATGTGGTTCATTATCACCATCCAGAGAGGGAGACCCCATGACCGATCCATCCCCGCACGCCACCCCCCACCCCACGCTCCTGACCATCGATACGCATGTCGACATTCCGTGGCCCGACCGGGGTGACTTCGCCACCGGCGCGCCCTCGCGCCGGGTGGACCTGCCGCGCATGCGGGCAGGCGGACTGGGGGCGGCCTGCCTTGTCGCCTATGTGGGGCAGGATGCGCGCGATGCCGCCGGCCATGCGGCGGCCAGCGCTCGGGCGCTGGACATGCTGGGCGTGATCGCCCGCACGGGCGAGAATGCGGGCGTGCAGGTATGCGATACGGCGGCAGCGGTGCGCACGGCCCATGCGGCGGGTGACATCGCCATCATCCCGGCAGTGGAGAACGGCTATGCGATGGGGGAGGATCTCTCGCTCATCGCGCGCTTCCGCGCCCTGGGCGCACGCTACATGACCCTGACCCATAACGGCCACAACCAGCTGGCCGATTCGGCACGGCCCATGCACCACCTCAACGATCCCGACAGCCTGCATGGCGGCCTGTCCGCGCTGGGGCGGGACGCGATCACCGAGATGAACCGCCTGGGCATGCTGGTCGACGTATCGCACACCGCGCGCACAACGATGATGCAGGCGGCGGAACTGTCCCGCGCGCCGGTCTTTGCCAGCCATTCATGCGTGCGGGCGCTGTGCGACCACCCGCGCAACCTTGATGATGGCCAGCTTGATGCGCTGAAGGCCTGCGGCGGGGTGATCCATATTACCGCGATGGATGCCTTCCTGCGCCCGCGTGACGTGCGCGAGATGCGCCCGGTCACAGTGGCCGACTTCGTGGACCATATCGATTATGCGGTAAAACGAATCGGTATCGACCATGTCGGCATCTCGTCCGATTTCGATGGCGGGGGCGGCATACGCGGCTGGGCCGATGCCTCCCAGTCCGGCAATCTGACGGCGGAACTGCGCAGCCGGGGCTATGACAACGGCCAGATCGCCGCACTGTGGGGCGAGAATTTCCTGCGCATCCTGAAACAGGCGGAAGAGGTCGCCCGCACGATGGCGTGAACATGAAATGCCGCCTGCTCTGGATCAGTCGCGCACGAACGGCTATATCCTGTGCCGAATTGACAGACACAGGATAAAAAATGACCACCAGCACCGACTACAAGGTCAAGGACATCTCCCTCGCCGAATGGGGCCGCAAGGAAATTTCCATCGCGGAAGGTGAAATGCCCGGTCTCATGGCGCTCCGTGAGGAAAAGGGCGAGTCCAAGCCGCTGAAGGGCGCGCGCATCGCCGGGTGCCTGCACATGACGATCCAGACCGCCGTCCTGATCGAGACGCTGACCGCGCTGGGCGCGACAGTACGCTGGTCGTCGTGCAACATCTTCTCGACACAGGACCAGGCGGCAGCAGCCATCGCGGCCACCGGCGTGCCGGTCTTTGCCTGGAAGGGTCTGTCCGAGGAAGAGTTCTGGTGGTGCATCGAGCAGACCATCAAGGGGCCGGACGGCTGGACGCCGAACATGATCCTCGACGATGGCGGCGACCTGACGACGCTGATGCACGAAAAATATCCCGAGATGCTCAATGACGTGCGTGGCGTGTCCGAAGAGACCACGACCGGCGTGCATCGCCTGTGGGACATGGCCAAGAAGGGCCTGCTGAAGGTTCCGGCCATCAACGTCAATGACAGCGTCACGAAGTCCAAGTTCGACAATCTGTATGGCTGCCGTGAAAGCCTGGTGGACGCGATCCGCCGTGGCACGGACGTGATGATGGCGGGCAAGGTTGCCGTGGTTGCCGGTTATGGCGACGTGGGCAAGGGTTCCGCCGCATCGCTGCGCAACGCGGGCTGCCGCGTGCTGGTGACGGAAGTCGACCCCATCTGCGCGCTGCAGGCCGCGATGGAAGGCTACGAGGTCGTGACGATGGAAGATGCCGCCCCGCGCGGCGATATCTTCGTGACCGCCACGGGCAACGAGGACGTCATCACGCTGGAGCACATGCGTGAGATGAAGAACCGCGCCATCGTGTGCAACATCGGGCATTTCGATTCCGAAATCCAGATCGGCGCGCTGCGCAACTTCAAGTGGGACAACATCAAGCCGCAGGTGGATGAGGTCATTTTCCCCGATGGCAAGCGCCTGATCGTCCTGTCCGAAGGCCGCTTGGTGAACCTGGGCAATGCGACGGGCCACCCCTCCTTCGTCATGTCCGCGTCCTTCACCAACCAGACGCTGGCCCAGATCGACCTGTGGGAAGCGCCGGCAGGCAAGTACGAAAACAAGGTCTATACCCTGCCCAAGCATCTCGATGAAAAGGTGGCCTTCCTGCATCTGGCCAAGGTCGGCGCGCAGCTGTCGAAGCTGTCAGAGAAACAGGCGGACTATATCGGCGTACCGGTCAGCGGTCCGTTCAAGAATGACCTGTATCGTTACTGAGTAACCGCGCGACACGCTAACCTGTGCATGATGTTCCCGGCCCCCGCCGGGAACACCTTACCCTGGAGAACGATATCATGAGCATCTTCGGTACGATCCTGTCCAAGATCTTCGGCAGCCACACCGCGGCGGCAGCCACACCGGCCGCCGCCCCCGGCGCGGCCCCTGCCGCAGCAGCCCCGGCAGCTACGGCAGCCGCCACCCCCGCGGCCGCTCCCGCCCAGCCGGTGGACGTGGATGCGGTGCTGGGCGCACTGGCCGCCAAGAACCCCGAAAAGCTGAACTGGCAGACATCCATCGTCGACCTGATGAAGCTGCTGGGCATGGACAGCTCGCTTTCCGCGCGCAAGGAACTGGCGACGGAACTGCACTATACGGGCGACATGAACGATTCCGCTTCCATGAACGTCTGGCTGATCAAGCAGGTCATGGCGAAGCTGGCGGCAAATGGCGGCAAGGTTTCCCCCGAACTCATGAAATGATGCCCGGCTGAAACGCGGACGGGCGGGCGTGTGGCCAGAAGCCACCGGCCGCCCGTTTTGTTTCTGGCCAGACAGGACCAGTTGAAATCACCCGCGCCCGACCTGCGGCATGATGGAGGGATATGCGATGGAAACCGTCCCCGATTTCCCGATGGCGGATAATGCCGCATCCCCTGCCGCCGGGCTGCCCTCCGCCACATCCGTCTCCAACGGGCTGGTCTGGGCCATTGCCTGCCAGGCAGGCCAGCGGCCCCGGCGGCTGAACGACGAACAGATTGTCCATGCGCTGGAAGGCCATCCCCCCGAAAGCCCGGGATCGTGGGTCTGGCTGCATTACGACATCGTCCATACCGCCAGCCGCGCCCACATACAGTCCATACCCTGCCTGCCCGAGGAAGTGCGCCTTGCACTGGGCAGCACGGACCGGGGCACGAACGTGGAAGCGGAAGGGGACATCGTCTACGGCGCCCTGCCCGGCTTTGACGATGCCATGTCGGAGGACGACAAGAACCTCTCCGCCTGGCGCTTCGCGGTCCTGCCGACCCTGCTCATCACCACGCGCCGGCAGCCCGTGCCCGCGCTGGGTGTTGTCTACCGCGCGCTGCAACGTATCGATTCACTCGATTCCCCCGCCGAGGTGGTTGACCATACCCTGCTCGAGTTTGCCGATACCGTGCGGCGCAATATCGGCATGCTTGATGACCAGCTGGACCGGGCCGAGGACCTGCTGCTGACACTGGACCAGCACACGGATTTCGGGCGCATAAGCGGGCTGATCGGGCGGGTGCGCCGCCGCTCGACCGAATTGCGGCGCGTGATCTCGCCCGTTGACCGCATTTTCCATAACGAGGACCTGGAACTGCCTGAATGGGCGGAGGATGACATACGCGACCGCTCCCAGCGCCAGATCCACGCGGCACTGGATGACCTTCTGGCACTGCAGGACCGCGCGCGCTCGCTACAGGATGAACTGGCATCGGGTCAGGCGGAAGAAACCAACCGTCGCCTTTATACCGTTTCCATCGTGACCACGCTCATGCTGCCCGCGACCTTCGTGACCGGTTTTTTCGGCATGAATACCGGTGGCATGTTCCTGGCTTCGGGCACCATGGGCACGGTGGAGGCCGGTGGCATCTGCTTTGTATTCATGATGATCACGTGGATGCTGCTCAAGGTGATGAAGCTGCTGTGACGCCGCGCGTGCGCAGGGAACGCCCTGTACGCTGGCACAGTCATGGAGTGCCCATGCGTCAGGCGCACTGGCAGAATGCACTTTGCTCCATGGCCCGAAAGCGACCCGAAGCCATGTAAGCAAGGCAACATCAACCCATCCCTGAACGGCCGCAGCCTGCAAGGACGCACGGGACCGGCGCGCTGCGAAAAAGCAGGGTGACAGCCTGGCCCGGTGCCGGAGTGACCTGGCATCCCATGCGCGGATGTATGTGTTTTTCAGCCAGATGCTGGACTATGGCCATCCGGATTTCACAACCGGAAACATTCCTCATCAATCCATAACCCCCGGCACCGGACACGGGGCGTGTAACGGATATTATTGATTCTGTTTCCAGTACAATTCCCGTATCCGGATGTTTGTTCAAACCTGTATTGTCTATTACATAATGCTGTCATCAATACAGGTGGCATATGGAACGCCGCCCCCCATCATGCGACAGGGGACGGAACCCGCAGGCTGGATCAGGGCGTATGGACCAGTTTGCGGTTCAGGAATTCCTCAATGCCGAATTCCGAAAGTTCGCGGCCATAACCGGAATTCTTGATCCCGCCGAAGGGCAGGTCGGGCGCCGTGCCGGTAATGTTGTTGATGAACACCATGCCCGTATCGATCCGTGCCGCGACGCGACGGCCACGGTCCACATCGCTGGTCTGGATGGACCCACCCAGCCCGTATGGCGAATCATTGGCCATGGCGATGGCTTCATCATCGCTGCCGACAGAATAGACGATGGCGACGGGGCCAAAGATTTCCTCATAGAAAATGGGGTTGTCCTTGGTAATGCTGGTCAGGATCGCGGCCTTCATGAAAAAGCCATCGCGGTCGATCTTCGTGCCACCCGCAACCAGTTCTGCCCCGTGAGACACGGCCTTTTCCACCTGCGACACGGCACGTTCCATGGCGGCCTGGCTGCTCATCGGACCGTGGGTGACGCCCTGTTCCAGCGGGTCGCCGTACTGGAATTCATTCACTGCCACCTTCAGCCGCGACGTGAATTCCTCAACCAGTGACTTATGCACGATCATCCGCTTGGCGGCGGTGCAGACCTGGCCGTTATTGGACATGCGCCCGCGAATGGCCATGGGCACGGCCTTGTCCAGATCGGCATCATCCAGCACGATGAAGGCATCGGACCCGCCCAGTTCCATCGTGCTTTTCTTCAGCGCGCGACCGGCCTGTGACGCCACGGCACTGCCCGCGCGTTCGCTGCCGGTCAGGGCGACGCCGCGGATTTCGGGGCGTTCAATCAGCTTTTCGGACTGGTCATTGGTAATGAACAGGTTGGTATAGGCGCCTTCGGGCACGCCCGCTTCGCGGAACAATTCTTCAAATGCCACCGCGCACTGCGGCACGCTCGGCGCGTGCTTTACCATGACGACATTGCCCGCCATAAGGTTGGGGGCGGCGACGCGGGCCAGCTGGTAATAGGGGAAGTTCCACGGTTCCACGCAATAGATGATGCCCAGCGGTTCGCTGGTAACGGTTGCATGGCCCTGGGACACCGGCAGCTCACGCGGCGCGAGGAAGGTTTCGGCCTTTTGCGCGTAATAGGTGAGTATATCGGCCGAAAGCTCGATTTCCCCAATAGCCTCGGGCAGGATCTTGCCCATTTCAATGGAAATCAGGCGGGCGTGTTTTTCCTTGTCCCGGCGCAGGATATCCGCTGCCTTGAGGATAAGCGTGCGACGCTGTGCGATGGCGCGGTGTCGCCAGTCACTTTCCCAGAACTGGTGGGCGGTGGCCAGCTTCGCCAGCATTGTCCTGTCATCATGAAGGTCAAAGACCTTTTCCGTCTTTCCGGTAGCCGGATTGATGGTGCGATAGGGACTCATGTTGTCATGTCCTTTATTGTTGCTGCGCTGGTCGTCGCTTTATAGGCAGACAAAGGTTTGCATCGCCTGAACGCAGAGCAGGGTGTCAGGTCAGGGGAATGTTCCCGGCTGGAGCGGCCTGTCCGGGAACGCTTCGCCTATCGTGACTATATCCGCCCGTAGCGTGTCAATGCGCAATGGAGACAGGGCAGGGCTACGCACGCTGAAGCCCCGCCGCCCGTTTGCGGACATTCAGGCCGGGCAGGCAGTATGACGGCAGCGTGCGGGCGTGATCATCACGTGGGTTTGAACGGCATGCAGTCTTCAGGGACCGTTCCGGTCGCCCACCCGTAAAACATCGTGCGCCCACCGAATACATTTTCGATGAAGCTTTCCTGAAAAAGCATCCGGTCACACTGCTTTCCCCATAAGATGGTAAAAAATGCACCAGGTCAGCACCACGGGAAAACAAGACGCGATGTCCGCCCCGGCCGGGAATCCGGTGCCGGATGCTGTCTGACTGAATGGTTCGCACGGCTTGCCCGGGGCGCGTACTTCCATGTTGTGACCGGCTGACCGTCACCAGGCGGCATCCCGCCCGGATGCCGGGCCGCAGGACATGCACCCGCATGGGCCGCCCGATACCACGCGCCCGGAGCAGGAGTAGGGATGTGATACCACAATCGCCGCATACCCGATATCGCATTGCCTGCCCGGACGACTTCAGCTCTCCCATAACGGGCGCATATCATCCCCTCCGGACCCCATTGCAGGGAGCGTGCGGCGGACGAAATATTTCGGCATGGTGGCGCTGCAGGACTGCGCGACAGGATATCCGGTCTGGCATGGCAAGGACATCACTCACCCGCAGCTTGCCGAATGATGACAATGGCAGGCGCGCCGACCATTCTGCGCTACCGCGTCATCAGCATAGTGAAATGCACGCTGGCATGAGGGGGGCGCAGTCGCCTCACGACACCCCACCCACAAAAGCGGTGGGACCCCGGTAGTGGCCAGAGCCAGGAACGACGAAAGCCGCCTTGCGGCGGCTTTCTCGTGTCCATCTGATTTTCCTGAGAAAATCTGGAGCGGGCGATGGGATTCGAACCCACGACCCCAACCTTGGCAAGGTTGTGCTCTACCCCTGAGCTACGCCCGCGCTCCGTGTCGGTGAAGCGGTTTTTACGGTAAAGCCCTGTTCCCCGCAAGGGGGAAAAATGCTTTTCCCGAAGTTTTTTTCCACCCGCCGCCAGATGGTTGCGACTATGGCCATGAATGCCAATCTAGTGTGAATATGCACATGAACCGGCCAGCAGGGGCATGGGGCGCACCCATGTCCGCCCTGTGCCCCCGATGGCCGCCAGAGCGACAGGAAGACGACCAGATGGACTACATTATCGGCCAGACACCCCGGCATGACGGTGCCCGTCCGGCAGGCGCTGCAGCAACTGCGGCCCCGGGCGGCAGGCCCGACCCGGTCATGGATGGTACGCAGGCCACCTTCATGCGCGACGTGGTGGAAGCCAGCCGCGACATGCCGGTGCTGGTCGATTTCTGGGCGCCATGGTGCAATCCGTGCAAGCAGCTGACCCCCGTGCTGGAAAAGGTGGTGCGCGCGGCTGGTGGCAGGATACGGCTGGTCAAGGTAGATGTGGACGCCAACCGCGCCCTGACCCAGCAGCTGACCCAGATCGGGCTGCCGCTGCAGTCCATCCCGCTGGTCGCCGCCTTCTGGCAGGGGCAGATCCTTGACCTGTTCCAGGGCGCCAAACCCGAAAGCGAAGTCCGCCGTTTTATTGAAAACGTGCTGAAATCCGCCGGTGGGGGCGCCCTGCCCGCCGCTGACCTGATCGACGCCGCCCGCAAGGAAATGGCCGAAGGCCGCGCCGAGGCGGCAGCGGGCCTGTTCTCGCAGGTACTGGAAATCGAGCCCGAGAACCCCGCCGCATGGGGCGGGCTTGCCCGTGCCCTGATCGAGATGGGGGATGAGGAAGGCGCTGAAACCGCATTGAACGACGCCCCCCCCGCCATTGCGAACCATGCCGAGATCACGGGGGCGAAGGCGGCACTCGAACTCAAGCGCGAAGGCCGCAAGGCGGCGGAGGAAGCAGAGGAAATCCGCGCACGCATCGCTGCCAATCCACAGGATTACGCCGCGCGCTTCGAACTGTCCGCGGCCCTGAACGCGGCAGGCAGGCGGGCGGAAGCCGCTGACGAACTGCTGGCCATCATGAAGGCGGACCGGCAGTGGAATGATGACGCCGCGCGCAAGCAACTGATCCGCCTGTTCGAGGCATGGGGCCAGACCGACCCCGATACGCTGGCTGCGCGGCGGCGCATGTCCTCGCTGCTGTTTTCGTGACGCGGCACGACGGAAGGGGGCGCGTCATCATCCATGATGACATCCCCCGCCACATTCCGCAGATAGGGGAAATGACCCTGGCGGACTTCCCGGCGGAACTCGGCCTGTTCCCGCTTGATGAAGCCCTGCTGCTGCCACGGGGGCGGCTGCCGCTCAACGTGTTCGAACCGCGCTATGTCGCGCTGGTGGAGGATGCGCTGGCGACCAGCCGCCTGATCGGCATGATCCAGCCCCGCCCGCTGGAGGGCATGGACGACACCATGCCCGCCGATGCCGACGAACCCGGCATGGATGATGGTTACAGCACCACGCCCCCCCTGTACGGCATAGGCTGCATCGGCCGTATCACCGCCATGACCGAACGGGCGGATGGCACCTATGCCATTACCCTGACCGGCATCGCGCGCTTCCGCCTGCTGCGCGAGACGCAGCTGCGCCGGGGTTACCGCGTGGCACGGGTCGACGTCTCCTCCTTCGTGTCCGACCTGACGGATGGAGAGGACGACATTCCCTTCGACCGTGAGGGCCTGCTCAACGCGCTGCATGATTTCTGCGAGGCACAGGGCGTGAGCACCCAGTGGGACGCACTGCGCCAGATGGATGACGCGGCACTGCTTGTCACCCTGCCCATGATCTGCCCCTTTGGCACCGCCCCGCGCCAGATGATGCTGGAGGCGCCAACCCCCGCCGCGCGCGCACGGATCCTGCGCAACCTGCTGGACGGGGCTGGACATGGACCCGGGGAGGGTGCATCCCCGTCCTGACCGATTTTGCCGTTAATGATCGCAACTCTGCATGGGATATGCCGCGATGACCGAAAAGCCGACCACCCCGCCACTCGACCCCCGGCTGCTGTCCATTCTTGTCTGCCCCGTGACAAAGGGGCCGCTGATCTATGACCGTGAGGCAGGCGAGCTGATCAGCAAACGCGCGGGCCTCGCCTTTCCGGTGCGCGACGGCATTCCCATCATGCTGCCGGACGAGGCCCGCCGTATCGAGGCGTAAGCCCCTTCCTCCACGCGGCCTCAGTCCCGGGGCGGAACCGGCATGCCGTCAATCAGCCGTACGCCCCCCAGCCATGCCGCCGCCAGCAGGCGCGCCGGCGTGCCGGGAAGCAACGTTGCCAGTGGCCGCAGGTCCGTCTCCGCCCGCAATTCGACATAGTCCACCGAATCGAAGCCCGCGGCAGCCAGCCGGTCCGCCGCGTCCGACAGGGCCGCCGCCACCCCGGTCCCGGCCGCGATATCCCGCGCGCAGGCCGCCAGCACGCGGGGCAGCGCCACGGCGGTCTGCCGCTGGGCAGGCGTCAGCCGCCGGTTGCGCGATGACAGCGCAAGCCCGTCCGCCTCACGCAGGGTGGGGCAGGACACGATCCCGACGGGCAGGTCCAGATCAGCCACCATGCGGCGGATCACCTGAACCTGCTGGAAATCCTTCTCCCCAAAGAAGGCGCAGTCGGCCAGCGTCTGCATGAACAGCTTGCACACCACCGTGGCCACGCCATCAAAATGCCCTGGCCTGCTGCCGCCACACAGCCCGGTGGATACACCCGCCACGGTAATGCGCGTGGCGAAGCCGGGCGGATACATTTCCGCCGCCGTGGGGGCGTACAGCACATCCACCCCTGACCGGGCCAGCAGGCGGCCGTCTTCCGCCAGCGTGCGGGGATAGGTCGCCAGGTCATCGGCATTGTCGAACTGGATGGGGTTGACGAAAACCGTGGTGATGACACGGTCCATCCGCGCGCGTGCCGCCTGCACCAGCGACAGGTGCCCCGCATGCAGCGCGCCCATGGTGGGCACCACGCCCACGCTTGCGCCCGCCTGCTTCCATTCCCGCACGCGCGCGCGCAGCTCGGCCACGGTGCTGATGGTTTCCATCGGCTGCATTCCCTTCCCTTATCCTCGATCCATGGTTCGCGGCATGCGTCTGCATGGCCCGGCCTGGTTGCTTACCATCTTTTGCCCGTGCGGTGTGAAGGCCGGCGGCGCGTGCGGGCAATTCACGTATTGGCGTGGTGAAGGCATGGCTTTTCTGCTATGGGAGCGATTGCGTTGTGCAGGAGGTTTTTTTGGCCCGTTTTCTTCCCGTCCTTGGTATCTGTGCCATCGTGCTGTCCCTGGCCGCATGCGCCACCAACACGCCGGGATCGGTCAAGGACCGTTCGACATGGGCACGCTGGGGCTATGCCGAAGGGCTGAAGACCGTCGCCTCCCACTGAACCGGCCGCCGCCGTCAGACCTGCCGGCTGCCCGGCCCGCCTTTCCTTGAGCTACAGGATGCCGGCCCGCCCGGCTGTTTGAGTACATGACCGATATTTCCGAACCCGCATGGTTCCCCATCGCGCTGCGCCTGGACGGTGTCCGGGTACTGGTGGTGGGGGGCGGCATGATCGCCGCGAACAAGGTGCGCCTGCTGCTGGCCCATCGCGCGCGGGTCGCGGTCATCGCCGCACGGCTGGATGAAGAAATGCGCGCGTGGCAGGAAGACGGCGCGATCAGCCACATCGCCACCAGCGCGGATGAAGCGACACTGCGCGCCGCCATGCCCGGCTGCAGGCTGGTCTATGCCGCAACCGATGACCGTGCGCTCAACCGCGTCGTGGCGGGGCTGGCGGGGGGGATGAACATTCCCGCCTGCGCGGTGGATGACCCGCAGCCTTCCAGCTTCATCACGCCCGCACAGGTCCATCGTGGCCTGGTACGCATCGCCATATCCACCGGCGGGGCGGCGCCCGTGCTGGCGCGCCGCCTGCGCGAACAGGTGGAAAGTTCCATCCCCGAGGGCACCGGCGCCCTGGCCGTGTTCATGCAGCGCCAGCGCGAGCACGTGGGCGCCGCCTGCCCCGACATATCCCGGCGCAGGCAGGTATGGGAAACCTTTCTCGACGGTACGGGCGCCCAGGCCGCCCGCACGGGGGACACCACGCGCGCGCGCGCCATACTGGATGACATCATCGCCCGCACCGCCACGCGCGGCGAGGTCTGGCTGGTCGGCGCGGGACCGGGCGACCCGGACCTGCTGACCCTGCGCGCGCTGCACATGATGCAGAATGCGGACTGCGTGCTGTATGACCAGCTGCTCTCCCCCGAACTGCTGGACCGGGTGCGGCGCGATGCGGAACTGGTGTTCGTGGGCAAGCGACGCAACAGGCACACCATGCCGCAGGAAGACATCAATGCCGAACTGGTGCGCCGCGCGCAGGCGGGCCAGCGCGTGCTGCGGCTCAAGGGTGGCGACCCGTTCGTGTTTGGCCGTGGGGGGGAGGAAATCGAAGCGCTGGTGGACGCGGCCATCCCGTTCCAGGTCGTGCCGGGCATCACGGCGGCCAATGGCTGCGCCGCCTATGCGGGGATTCCCCTAACCCACCGCGACTGCGCGCAGGCGTGCCTGTTCGTGACCGGCCATGCACGCGCCGATGGCACGCTGCACCTGCCATGGGACAGCATGGCGCGGCCGGGGCAGACGGTGGTGATCTACATGGGCGTGTCCGCGCTACCCGCCCTGTGCGCACGGCTTATGGAACACGGCCTGCCGTCCGACTGGCCCGCCGCCATCGTGGAACGCGGCACGCGCGCCGACCAGCGCGTGATGACCGGCACGCTGGGCACGCTTGCCACACAGGCGAAAGCCGCGGAAATCGGGAGCCCGGCGCTGATCTTCGTGGGTGAAGTGGTGCGCCACCGGGTGATCTCCCCCGCCTGAACCCTTCCCGCGCCACATGAATGGCCATGCATGATTTGTTATGAATCATCGGCTATTTTCATTGTATTGAGCGCCATGAGCCCACCGGACCCCACGGAGGCCATGCCAGGGATACAGACAAGCCACATGCGGCGCATTCACGACATGACACGCCTGCCCGCACCATGGGCGGACCGGCTGCCGCCGGGATGGCTGGGCTTCGGCCTGCGTACATGGTGCGCGCTCGTGCTCGGGCTGGCCACCGCTTTCTGGCTGCAACTCGACAACCCGCTGCTGGTGGGTGTCACGGTCATGATCCTGGCGCAGCCCCTGCGCGGGCAGGCGCTGTCCAAGGCATTCTACCGGCTGCTGGGCACGCTGGTGGGCATGGGCGTGTCCATCGTGCTGGTTGCGGTATGGAACCAGCAGCGCGGCCCGTTCCTGGGCGGTGTGGCGCTGTGGCTGGCGGCGTGCGCGTTCGTGGGGTCGCTGGAGCGCGACTTCCGGTCCTATGCCGCCCTGCTGTCGGGCTACACCGTGGCGCTGGTGGCGGTGAACTGCATCGACACACCGCAGAATGTCTTCAACATCGCCGTCTCGCGCGCATCCGCCATCACGCTGGGGGTGTTTGCGGTGGCGGTGGTCAATATCCTCTCCGGTTCCCCCGCGGCATGGCGGGGGCTGGCGGACGGGCTGAAACAGCTCACCCGCCCCATTAGCGAGACGGCGCGCGCGGCCCTCCAGCACCGTCACGACAGCGGCGCGCAGGCGGACATAAGGCTGGGCGCGCGCATACTGGCCCTGACCACGCCCCTGTCCTATGCCCGCACGGAACTGGAACGCGGCGGCATGCGGGCCAATGGCGCACGACTGGCCATGGTGTGCATGCTGACGGTACTGGACTGCGCGCGCGGGCTGGGCCGCCATGCCCGCCATGATGGCGTCGCCCCCATGGTGGCGGACGCCATTGCCCGCATCGCACGGCGGACCGACCTGCGCACCGATCAGGCAGGATTCATTGCGCATATGCTCGATGCAATCCGCGCGGAACAGCCCGGTCATGTCCCCAACCGCGACGAAGCCCTTGCGATGGAGCGTGCGGCCTGCATGCTCAGCGCCCGCACCCGGCTGCATGCGGGGCAGGAAATGCTGACCGAAGGGATCTGCCCGCCGGAACATGACCGGACCATCGGCATTGCCATCCAGCCCAATTACGTACTGGCCTTCATTGGCGCGCTGCGGGTGCTGGTCGGCTTTTCCTTCGCGGCGGGCGTATGTGTGATCACCGGCCTGCCGGGGGCGACCGTGGCACTGGCCCAGACCGCCCTGACCCTGACACTGGCGGCCACCAATGTGGATACCGCGCGCTTTGGCATGGGGGCGGTAATCGGCATTCCGTGCAGCGTGCTCGCGGCGGCTGTCCTGAACTTCTTCGTGCTGCTGCATGGGGCGGACATGCCGTTCCTTGCGCTGGCGCTGCTGCCACAGACCCTGCTGGCCTGCCTGCTGCTCATGCGTCCGTCCACGGCGGCCATCGGGTTCAATTACGGGGTGTTCTTCTTCGCCATACTGGGGCTGGACAATCACCAGAGCTACAACCCGACGGAATTCCTCAACCGCAACATCTTCTACCTGCTGGCGGCCCTACTGGCCTTCATCATCCTTGTGCTGCTGTTCCCGCCATCAGCACGCAGGCAGCGATTCTGGATGGGGGCAACCATCGTGCGCGCGCTGGAACGCCGCATGGCGGGGCGCGGCGAACCCGATGGCCCCGCCCGCCTGACCCGTTCCTATGACCGGCTGGCCCAGATGCAGTTCTGGACCGACCGCCTGCCCGCGACCCCGAGCAGCACACGGCAGATGGAAAGCTTCGCCACGTTCACGGAACTGGACGGGGCGCTGGCCCGGGCACGCAACTATGCCCGGCTGGCCGAGCAGCACACCCTGCTGCGCCCGGCGGCCGAACAGGCCCGGCGTGCCCTGATGCTGCGCGCGCCATGGGCCGTGTCCGCGCCGCTGCGCCAGGCACTGGCGGGCGTACCTGCCCCCACAGCCCAGCTTCCGCTGCCCACACAGATCGCGGCGATCAATCTGCTGGCAGGACTGAACGCGGTGCTGCGGGCATGGCAGGCGGCGGAGCCACGGCTGCGGCATTACGGCATTATCAGGACACGGAAGGCGCGGTGATGCGGCAGGTTGTCGATGTGGAAGGCGTGCTGGTTTCCGCCTTTGTCATGAATCTCGGGCTGGCCCTGTGCACGCTGCTGGTGCTGCGGGCCGTGCTGTCGTGGTTCAACCTGTGGCGGTTCGTATGGAACCCGCCGCTGGCGCAATTCGGCCTGCTGATCTGCCTTGTCGGCCTGTATACCCTGATCCTGTGAAAGAATCCTGACGTGTTCGCATATGCAAACCGCCTTGTGCGCCTGGCCATCACGCTTACCATCCTGCTGGTCGCGGCCATCGTGGCAATCGTGCTGTGGGATTACTATACCGCCTCGCCATGGACCCGTAACGGGCAGGTCCGCGCGCAGGTCGCCAACATCGCCCCGCGCATTTCCGGCCAGATCAATGATGTACGGGTGCACGACAATCAGCTCGTCCA
The DNA here is from genome assembly GCF_021295335.1 of Komagataeibacter sp. FNDCF1. NCBI lineage: Bacteria > Pseudomonadati > Pseudomonadota > Alphaproteobacteria > Acetobacterales > Acetobacteraceae > Komagataeibacter > Komagataeibacter sp. FNDCF1. The sequence goes on from NZ_JAIWOT010000001.1 coordinate 2,229,161, forward strand.
CAAGGGCGATATCCTGTACGTGATTGATCCGTTCGATTTCCGCGTGAAGGTGGATATCGCCATGGCGGCGGTAAACGAACGCCGCGCGGACCTGGAGTTCAAGACATCACAGTACGAACGGCGGCAGAAGATTTCCGGTGTTGCGGTATCGGGGGAGGAGAAGCAGCAGTTCGAGGCCGTGGCCCAGCAGGCGGAGGCACAGTATGCCTCGGCGCTGGCTGATCTCAGGCAGGCGCGCATCAACCTGGAGCGCACCGAGGTACGCAGTTCGATCAACGGCTATGTCACCAACCTGACCATGCGCGCGGGCGACTATGCCAATGCGGGGCAGGTGAACATCCAGATCATCGATGCGGATTCCTACTGGGTGGATGGCTATTTCGAGGAAACGAAAATCCATTCCATCGCTGTTGGCGAACCCGTGCGGCTGGACCTGATGGGTTTTCATGAACCGCTGTTCGGCCATGTGGAAAGCATTACCCGCGGTATTGCCAGCAACAACGCGGCAACCTCCATACAGGGGCTACCGGCGGTGGACCCGGTCTATACATGGGTGCGGCTGGCACAGCGCATTCCCGTACGCGTGCACATAGACAGCGTGCCGCAGGGTCTGGTGCTGGCTGCCGGCATGACCGCAACCGTGACCGTGGTATCGGAAGCCGGCAACCGCCGCCACATGTCCGTGCGTGACGCGCTCCGTCATGTGGGCGATGACATGCAGCATATCGCAGGCCATCGCTGACATCCCCTTATCCACAGATTCAGGGGACGAATATCCGGGCAACCCTGTGGATAAAAACAGCGGGAACCGGGGATAACGTGCATGTTTCCCCCGACTCGTTGAGAGTCGTATGAATTTTTTCTGATATGTCCGGCTTTTCCAGCCCGCATGCCTGCGGTGGCGCACTCAGGCGCGGGGCGGAAGGGAATAAGGATCATGCCGCTCGGGCAGGACGGGGGCGGACGCGCCCATGCGGTGGGCACGGTAGAGCAGGCCGTGCCCCAGCTTTTCAATCAGCATGCCCCGGCGCTGCATCCGCTCGTGACTGATGGCATACCCGATCTCCCGCACGATCTGACCACGCAGCACCTGCATCCACCCACGCAGGGCAAGTTTCTTCCGCGTCATGTCGCGCGCTCCCGTTCACCACCAAGTTAATTGTTATGTTCATGGCAGATAAGCTTTATGTGCATGACATTCAAGACAAGACACATGGTGTGAAAAGTTATTTATATTTAATGCCTGTCATGACATGCCGCCCATGGTGGTCCATGCGTATCACCGGCATGGCGCATCCATGATCACAATGGCCCGAACCAGTCCGCCATGGGGGATATCTTGCGTTACCTGTTCCTTGTCCTTGCCTGCTGCGCCTGCCTTCGTCCCGCCGCGGCACAGACGCCGTCCGCACAGGTCATAAGCACCCTGTTTGCCGACAAGCTGACCATGATGGATCTGGGTCTGATCCGCGCCGAACGCGCCATGCAGCATGAAATCGACAGCCTGCCCGACAGCTATGACAGCGACATGATGCCGGTGGCCGATTTCGACCCACGGCGCAACAGCATCCTGGTCGGAATCTGGTACCAGAACCATGACAGCTTTACCCGCGCGCAGTGCGACAGGCTTCTGGATACGGTCCGCAAATCCTTTGGCAACCAGCCAACCACCATCATTGCCGCCTGGTTCCGCCACCACGGCTATACGTCACTACGCGATGCCGGGCAGTTCTATGTCGGGCTGCGCAACATCATCTGGCTGGTCGTGACCGATGGGGACCGGGCATGCTCCTATTCCATGGCAACGGGACAGACGACCATCAACGGATTCTGAACACCCGAAAGCCAGCCAGTCCCCCTTAGCGCCGGCCACCGGGACAGAAGCGAGCGCTGGCGTCCGGCATCCGGGTCCGCGCTCAGGCACCCTGCCGGGGCACGGGATGCGCCATCGCGATGCGGACCGTCTCCATCTCGTCATCAAGATAGCCCACGATGTCGGTCGTATCGTAAGCACCTTCAAAATGCGTGGCCGCCAGTTCGGCCCGGATCGCGCCCAGCCGCGCCAGATGGTGCCTGAGACGCAGGACATGCCGCGCGACCCATGGCGGTTCATCTGGGGCAAAGCAGGCATCAATGGCGGCCTGCGTACAGCCATCGGGCAGGGTGGGATCTTGCATGGGAGGCTCTCCATTGTGTGCATAAAAACTACACAAATATCCTGCGGGCATAAGGATATTTTTCCGGAGATATTATTCCCTTGCCGCCTGTGCGTTTTTTTAGCACAGATTGAGTATGGAAAATACGCACAAAGACACACACACCTCGCCTTCCCCCTCCCGCACACGACCTCCACGACTGGACTGGCGCACGCTTGCACCCTCCGTCGCACAACTGCGCATGCAGGGATGTTCCACCCGTGAGACCGCACGCAGGCTGGGCCTGAACATCAAGACGCTGGAAGCCCACCTGCGCCGCCACCGCATCCGTCATGCCATACCCATGGACCGGCCCGATCAGGTCCGTCGCACCTGCCTGAACTGCGATAGCGCGTTCGTGGCCGATGGCCGCTTCCTGCGGTTGTGCCCCGACTGCCGGGCCATGTTCGGTTAAGGATGCTCACTTTCCCGTGCGTCGGGAACCATCCCACCTCCCCCACGGTTTCAGCGGTAGTCCCCCAGCACAGGATTCCCGGAATATGGGCAAACCCCGCCATCCCGACACGACGCCACCAGACCTGTCCCATGATCAACGCCGCATACAGTTCCGCATTGCCCTGCACCACGGCAGTGTGGCCACGCCGCCCGCCCGCACGAGGCCCGCGTGGCGCGGCCTGCGCTCCGCCGCCCTGCTGGGGCTGGCACTGACCCTTACGGCCACGGGGCTGGACGCGTGCAAGCGCCACCCGCAGACGGCGGGCGAGAAGCTGGACCATTTTGGTGACAAGATGCAGGATACCTTCGACCCGCCAAAAGGGCCGGGCGAAAAGGCAGGTCGCTCGATCGACCGCACACTGCACGACAATTAAGGATGCCAACAAGGCTACCGGTCCGGTTCAGGGCACCGGACGGCGGTCGATCTCGTCAAAGGACAGGTTCATGACGGGATAGTCCCGCCAGTCCATGAAATCGAAATGCCACCATTCCTCGGCCAGCGACATGAAACCGCTGGCCTGCATGATGGTGGCCAGCAGGTCACGCATCGCCCGCGCATCAGCCGATCCCCCCGCATAGCCCACATGGGCACGCGGGGTCATTTCATCAAAGCCGGATGGCATGGCCACAACCCGCCGGGTTGCCAGATCCCATAACGTCAGGTCTACCGCGCAGCCCCGGTTGTGGCGCGAACCCTGGGCCGGGTCCCCCACGAAATCATGCAGGGATTCAGGTACGGCGTAGCGGAACAGGGCACTGACATGCCACGGCCTGTAGGCATCATAGACCAGCAGCCCGAAACCATGCCGCGCCGCCAGCACCCGCGCATGTGAAAGGGCTGCCGCCGCCGGGCGCTGCATGAAGGCGCGCGCCGTGTCATAAACGGGAAAACCCAGAAAATTGCGCGCCGTGGCATAGCGTATGTCCAGCGCCACGGCAGGATCGAAGCAGGCCAGGTCGACCAGGTCGATCGCCCGGTGGTCCGTCTGTGGAAACGCGGGCATCCGCAGGGCCGCCACGGTGGCCCGCAATGCATCTGGTGACATGCGCAGGGGTACGCGGAATGTATCGTCCCCCCCACCCGGCAGCGGGCCAGCGGGCTGCCCGGCACTGTCTTCCACCATGGCGGCGCCTAACCTGACCGGTGGTGGCTGCGCGCAGTCCGGGCTTCAGGCCGGCGGGGTGTAGGACTGGACATCTTCCACCGTGTGGCTGAGCAGGATCTTGCCGTTACCGGACGACTGCACCCATGCAAGCGGAATGGTGAAGGTACTCTCCGCCGGGCCATCCACGGTAACCTGGATCGTGCCGTCGGCATTGACCGCCGTCAGCGTACCCATGCGACCGGAACCCGCCGCGACCACATCCTGACCCAGCATGGCCTGCGTTACATCTGTCATGAATTCCCTTCCATCATCGGGCCAGCGCTCCGCCCCGCGCACCCGCACGGAGGCCGGATCACGCGGTCCCCATATCGACCAGCGTACACATATCCGCCGCCCTGCCAACCCGCTCACGGTCCGGGGCCCCGCATGCGCCTTGCCCCATGCGGGGCCATACCGTGCATAACACGGCGCACCGGCAGGGGTTGCCCCGGCTCAGTTCACGCCAAACTGTTTGCGCTGGGACATGACCCGGTTCAGGCGCTCATTGTACGTGTGGTAGGTCCCCTTGGGCACGCAGCCCATTTCCTCCAGGTCCTCAAGCTTGATGCTGTCATTGAGCCAGGAATTGACCTCATTGAAACTGACTTTCTGCGGCACGTCGCGCCCGCTGAACACCACGGGGTCATCCTGCCCCTGCACATAGCCGAATTTCATGTACACGCCGCCCGGGGGTGGATTCTGCGCAGCCATTTCGCCGCACACCACGGATGCGCCATCCATGCCATGTGTCGTCACGTTGCGAAACGTCGCCCCATGCGCATCGGGCAGGGTGGCCGCGACATGGCGCTCGGCCTCGGCAATGACGGCAGGCGCCTGCCCCTGATGGCCGGAACCCGCCGCATGCGCCACGCCAGAGGCATAAAGGCCCATGGAGATACCCAGTACGATAAACCTTCTCATGCTTGCGCCCATCCGATCATTCATAGCGTCATAGCCCGGCTTTCCTGATGCGCCGCCCGGTCCCGGGGGTCAAGCGGGTGCGCCAGCGCCAGCCCGAACGCAATTTTATTACAGGCGATAATACCACTCGGACCGCGATGGTCATGCAAAATGATCCGGGAACGCTATAATGCGGCAGAGAAACCCGGCCCCGGCCGGGACAGCGCATCAAAGGCCATATGTTCATGTCACAAGACTCCCCAGCCCCCTCCCCTTCGACCGATCCACGCAGCCGGGCGGATTTCGTGCATGTGCGTGGCGCGCGCGAACACAACCTGAAAGACGTGGACGTGGACATGCCACGCGACAGGCTGGTCGTGTTCACCGGGGTGTCCGGCTCGGGCAAGTCATCGCTTGCCTTCGGCACGCTTTACGCGGAAGCCCAGCGGCGGTACCTGGAATCCGTCTCCCCCTACGCGCGCCGCCTGTTCCGGCAGATGCCGGTGCCCGATGTCGACAGCATCGAGGGGCTGCCACCCGCCATCGCGCTGCAGCAGCAGCGTGGCACGGGCACGGGCCGGTCATCGGTCGGCAGCATCACCACGCTGTCCAACCTGCTGCGCATGCTCTACTCACGCGCGGGGCACTATCCTGCCGGCATGCGGCGGCTGGAAGCGGAATCCTTTTCCGCCAACACGCCCACGGGGGCCTGCCCGCAATGCCATGGGCAGGGGCGCATCATGGACACGACCACGGCGCTGCTGGTGCCCGATGACAGCCTGTCCATCCGTGAACGCGCCGTGGCGGCATGGCCCACGGCGTGGCAGGGGCAGAACCTGCGTGATATCCTGATCACCATGGGCGTGGACGTGGACTGCCCGTGGCGCGACCTGCCGCAGAAGACCCGCGACTGGATCCTGTATACCGAGGAGACACCGACCTATCCCGTCTATCCCGGTCTGGACCATGCCACCGTGCAGCGCGCGATACGGCAGAACATCCCGCCTGGCTACAATGGTACCTTTACCGGCGCGCGGCGCTATGTGCTGCACACCTTCGCATCGTCACAGAGCGCGAACATGCGCAGGCGGGCCGAACGCTTCCTGACCGCGACACCGTGCCCCACCTGCCATGGACAGCGCCTCAACCCCGATGCGCTGCGGGTCACGCTTGCGGGGCTGAACATTGCACAGCTGACCTGCCTGCCGCTGTCCGCCATCGCACGCACCCTGGCCCCGCTGGCAGATGGCACGCTTGCGCCTGATGACGCGCCGCAGGCAGGCGAGGCCACGGCCATCGCGGCACGCCGCATGGCGACCGACCTGATCGCGCGCATCGCGGTGCTGGAACACCTGGGTCTGGGCTACCTGCAGGCCGACCGGTCGGTCACGACCCTTTCCCCCGGTGAATACCAGCGCCTGCGGCTGGGCACGCAGATCCGCTCAAGCCTGTTTGGCGTGGTCTATGTGCTGGATGAACCCTCCAGCGGGCTGCATCCGGCCGATGCCCATAACCTGCTGGATGCGCTGGAGGGACTGAAGGCCGGGGGCAATTCGCTCTTCATCGTCGAGCACAACCTGTACCTCATCCGCCGCGCGGACTGGATTGTCGATGTCGGACCCGATGCCGGCACACGGGGCGGGATGGTCCTGTACAGCGGCCAGCCCGATGGCCTGCGCGCCGTAAGCCAGTCACGCACGGCGCCCTACCTGTTCGCGGGGGATACGCCCATCGCGGGCACGCCGCGTACACCGGCAGGGTGGCTGAAGCTTGCGGGGGTGACTTGGAACAATCTCCATAACCTGGGCGTGGACATACCGCTGGGCACGTTCGTGACCGTGACCGGACTGTCCGGATCGGGCAAATCCAGCCTTGTCAGCCAGGCGCTTCCCACGCTGGTGGCCCAGGCACTGGGCCAGAAACTGACGGTCGACCCGGAGGCGGACAGCGTGGACGACCTGCCCGAAGGCACCCCGCGCGGGCAGGTGATGGCAGGTGCCGACCGGCTGAAACGGCTGGTCATGATCGACCAGAAGCCGATCGGCCGCACGCCACGCTCCAATCTTGCCACCTATACCGGCCTGTTCGACACGATCCGGCAGATGTATGCCGCAACCGACATGGCAAAGGCACGGGGATATGACGCGGGCCGCTTTTCCTTCAACCTGCCCAAGGGCCGCTGCCCGACCTGCGAGGGAGCGGGATCGGTCATGGTTGAACTGCTGTTCCTGCCCAGCGTGTATTCCCCCTGCCCCACCTGCCATGGCACGCGCTACCGGCCCGAAGTGCTGGAAGTCACCATACGCGGCAGGTCGATTGCCGACATACTGGGCATGACGGTGGATGAAGCCGCCGCGTTCTTTGCCGATACGCCATCCCTGTCCGCCGCACTGGGCACGGTGCGGCAGGGCGGGCTTGGTTACCTGAAGCTGGGACAGCCCGCGACCGAACTGTCCGGTGGCGAGGCGCAGCGCATCAAGCTTGCGACCGAGCTGCAGAAGCAGCGCCGCGGGCATACGCTCTATATCCTCGATGAGCCGACAACCGGCCTGCATCCCGCGGATGTGGACCGCCTGCAGGTGCATCTGCAGTCCCTGGTCGATGCCGGGCATACGGTGGTCGTGGCCGAGCATGACATGCGCGTGGCCGCGCGCGGGGACTGGATCATCGACATGGGCCCGGAGGCGGGGGACGGCGGCGGCCAAATCGTGGCGGCGGGCACACCGCATGATGTCGCACGCGACACCGCAAGCAGGACCGCCCCCTACCTGCTGCCGCTGACGGGCTGAAAACATAAAGAAATTTCTGGTGAAGCCTTTTTCAGAAAGCTTCAGGGAACGCCGCCTTCCTGAAAAGGAGGCGGCACCCGGAAACTTTTATCAATGCCCCGCCTGCGCAGGCAGCACGGCCCACAGCCCGGCCACACCGGCAAAGACCAGCACGGAGGCGACCAGTGTCATCACACTCCAGCTCCGCAGCCCCTCGCGCACGCTGACACCAGACATGCGGGTCACGATCCAGAACCCGGCATCATTGACATGGGAAAGCCCCATGCCCCCGGCCCCCATGGCCAGCGCCATGAGTGCGAGATGCGTCTGGTCAAGATGCAGCCGCCCGATCATGGGGCCAAGAATGCCTGCCGTGGTCATGAGTGCCACGGTGGTCGGCCCCTGCGCCACGCGCAGGATCATGGTCAGCACAAAGGCCAGGACCAGCAGCGGCAACCCGGTTGAAGCCAGCAGGCCGCCCAGCGCATCCCCCACGCCGCTACCCACCAGCACCTGCGCGAACGCGCCCCCCGCCCCGGTAATCAGGATGATGATGGCCGTGCCCGGCAGGGCGGCGGCCACCACGTCGGACACGGTGCCAAGCGCCATGCCGCGCCGCAGCCCCAGCAGCCATGCGCACATGATGACATCCAGCCCAAGCGCCACAAAGGGAATGCCAGCAAAGACCAGCACCCCGCGCAGGGGGCCTGGCGCCATCAGTTCACCGGCCAGCGTGCCACCGACCATCAGCATGACCGGCACGGCAATCACCAGCGCGATCTCCCCCATGCCGACAGGCTGGCGCTGGCTGGCCTGCATGAACAGCCGGGCCGGACCATCCGCCGTGTCATGGGTCCGGGCCGTATCGCGTGCCTCATCCACGACGGCGCGGATATCGGGTGTACAGCCAAAGGGGCGGGCCATGATCGGGCGGGTCAGGACATAGGTCAGCCCGGTGGCCATGGCGGCCAATGGCAGGCCCAGCAGCAGCATGTGGCCAGCCCCCACGCCCAGCGCGCCCGCCACCGCCACGGCGCCGGGATGGGGCGGCAGCAGCGCGTGTACCGTCAGCATGGTCACCGCCATGGGTATGCCGAACACGGCGGGCGGGCGGCCCGTCTGCCGCGCCATGCCATATACCAGCGGCATGAGCATGATGACGCCGACTTCAAAGAATACCGGAATACCCACCCCGAAGGCCGCGATGACCAGTGCCAGCGGCACATGGGCCGCGCCCACGCGCGCGACAAGTCGGGCCGCCACGACCGCCGCGCCACCGGAAAGGTCGATCATGCGCCCGATCATCGCCCCCAGCGCCACGATGATGGCGATATGGCCCATGGTACGGCCCATGCTGCCCTGAATGGCATCAGCCAGCCGGTCCACCGGCATGCCGGTCAGCAGCGCCACCCCTACCGCAACGGCCAGCAGCGCCACGAAAGGATGCAGCCGCGCCCATAATATCAGCACCAGAAGGGAGGCAATACCGCCAAGGCCGGTCAAGATCAGCGCGAGTGGAGTCATGGGCGAATCCCGTGCGTAAGGGCGACCACGCGCGCATGGCCAAACGCATCTTATCGGGCATACGGCAACGCCCCGCAACGCCGCCACGCACTAAAAGCATATGCCATGCGGAAAACAGCGGAATACCGACATTTTTTTGATCTCTGCCGTACCCGTCCCTGCCGGGCATGATTTTCCTGCTTGACAGGCTTCCGTCCTGTCTGCATTACGCGCCACCGGTCACGCACCGCAGTCGCTTTTTTGGGGCCAGAGCGCCCCGGGACGTCACGCCATGACAACCATGATCACACCATCCCTGTCTTCCACGCGCGGCCTGCATGCCCGCCGCGCGGCCGCGCATGCGAAAACGGTCATGCGTGAAATGTGGATCGTGCCGATGGTGGTCATGGGCAGCCTGCTGTGCGGCGGCGTGGCGACCCTGTTCTCCCACCTGCTGGGCCACGGCGGCTAGGCAGGCAGCCCCGGAAACGGGGCCGCAATCAATGCCGCGGGGGCCGCTTCAGCGCGTCGCGTGGCGCACCGGGGCCTGCCTGCCCGCAGCCTGCGGCGCTGACTGGGCCAGCCAGTGGATGCGTACGTTGCGCAGTTCGAAATTACGCTGCCCCTGTACGCCCATGTCCCCGAACGGGTCATACACCACGCCACTAACTTCCGCCCGGCAGCGTTCCTGCTGGCCGGTATCACCACAGATCTGCTGGGCCCTGCGCAGGGAGGCTTCCTCCATGGTCGGACCATCAAGCGGCACGGTGCCATTCCAGTCCACCTGACCGGGCAGGTCCGCAATACGGAACGCCGCGCAGTCGGCCCCCCCCGAATTGGCGGAGGTGATGTAACACCCCTGTATGCGCACCGGCTTGCCCACGTACTGGGCCGCCTGGTTCTGGAATGCCGCAACATCCAGGGCAGGCACCGGGGCTTCGGGCCGATGCTGCGGGGAGCGTGCCATGGCCGCCACGGACACCATGCCCGTGGCGATGACAGCCAGACCGGCCAGCGCGCCAAGATGAAAACGTCGCCTCACGTCCTGTATTCCTTCCGTTGGGTATCAGCCTGCGCTGACGGTACGGAAGGAAGTTTCAGCCATACGGGCGGGCATTGTCACCACGGCGCAACGTGCGGTCTGCCATGCATGTACAACCGGAGGGGATTGGTCAGAAAGGAGAGGCCTTCTGCCCGGCACCCTGCCCCAGATCGGCAAAATGCTGGGTTTCCGCACAGCCGCGAAAACGGTCGAGCACGGGAATGCTGCCCACCAGGTTGACGCTGAGTGTGGTGCGATCCCCATATTTGACCACGGCCATGTGCGCGCCCGCCATGGCGTTGAGCAGGGTGGTCAGTTCGGTGGCCGGAATATCGGCCGACAGGGTCGTGGCATCATTGGCCTGCATGTGGAAGACGCGGGTATAGGCGCCCACGGTAACGGTCATGTCGCCCTTCTGCCCGCTGGCCAGGGTCCAGTGGTCATCCGCGCTGCGCACCTGCAGCGAATCCGCATCGGCGCGGAACATCAGGATCTCGCTTTCGGAGCCTGCAATGCACAGGTCGGTATGCACGCCGGAATCCGGCGTGTGATGAATGGCCACCCAGCCACCCGCGCGTTCATCCACCAGCATCTGCGATGGATTCTGGCTGCTGCCCTCATCCTCCGGCAGCATGGCCACCGGCACGGCGCGGGGTTTTTCATCATAGGACTGCGCCCCTGCCACCCCCGGCAGGGTAGCGAGCGCCAGACAGCCCAGAAGAATGTTCAGTTTCCTGTTCACTTTGCGACAATCCCCATTGCAACAGAGACCGACGAATCGGAGTTGTAACCCATCAAATCAATCGCGGCAGCGTGATATTGACATATATTGTCATAATTGTGGACATGAAAGCGCCCGTGCCCGCATGAAGGTTTCCTGCCGGCATGAATTTCTCATGACGTCCGGGCATGGCCAATATGCGACAAACCGTGTCTGCCTGCCTGCGCGATGCGTGCCACGTTGGTGGTCTGAATAATAGTAAAGAAGAATTTCATTTTCCCGGCCCATGTCCGCCCCCCGCTCCGGGGGCATTGGCCTTTGGGCGGCAGGACCGTTATCATGGCCGTGTCGATGATGAAGATATGGATATGGAAGGAAAAAGCCGGGATGCGCCTGCTACCTGCTGCCATCCTGGCAATCGGGACCCTATGCGCCACGTCATGGGGCGCCATGCCACTGGCCCGCGCGGCCGACCCCGACTGGATATTCGCCAATAGCGGGCCGGGGGGGCAGCCGATGGTCCTGTCCCATCAGGGGTCGCTTGACGTGATGTTCTACCGCTCCGCCAGCGGGACGATCGGCATTGCCATCCACCAGCGCCACGGCCGGTACCGCAACCCGAAGGGGGTGGAAACGGCCATGGTCATGATCGGCAAGTTCACCGTGGCGCTCCAGACCTTTCTGAATGGCCAGAAATGGGATACGGCGGGCGGCGACCTGAAGCCCGATACGGTGCCCGACATGGTCATGGCGCTGAAAGGGGCCGCGACCGGGGCCCTGATTCCGTTCGAACATGATCCGGTTCCTTTCTCGGTCCAGGGGGCCATGGCGGCGCTGAACGACCTGGCGCAATACGCCCGCGCCCATGGCGAGAGCCTGCCCCCGCCGCTGGAACCGGCGCCCGCCGCCCGTCCCGCGCCGGGCGTGGATATCGAGAAACTGGCCCACCATCCGTACGATACCCAGCATGGCCGCAGGCTGGTCCTGCCGCAGTTCGATATTGCCGCCAACTGCGCGCGGGCCCATATCGAGATGCAGGATACCGATGCGGAATGCGTCGGCGCCGAACAGAAAAGCCAGGCGGCGCTCAATACCCAGTGGGCCGGGTATGACAGTGACCTGAAGGGGGCCTGCCTGTCGCTAGTCAGTGATCCGGGCAGGCTGGAAAAATATCAGGCGCTGCTCATGTGCCTGTCACGCTATCAGGATGACCGGCGGCAATGGCAGCTTGTCTCGGGCTCCAGCGGCAGCGATGTGATCCTGCCCGCCAAGACCGGCGATGCAGGGGACGCGCAACAGCCCGGCCCCACCCCGCAGGCCCAGCCACATCAGGCAGGGACATTAAAATAACATTTCGATAAACATGACAGTTTAAGAATGCCGCATCCTGTTGATAAAAGCGGCATGGCGTAAAGCGTTTTTAAAAATGCTTCACCGGAAAGGCCGCCATCATTGACCGGCCACAGGGCAGGCCGGCCGCTGAAAGCACGCTCCGGGCTACAGTGCCTTCTGCTCCGGCGCGCAGTGGGACGGGCACGCCCATGGTCGGGTACAGCGTATCATCAGCCGCTGACTGTCCACAGGGGGACAGGCACCCGTTTACACCCGTTCCTTCGGCCATGCGGTTGCTGACGGATGGACTCATCCACCTTGTTATCCACATAACTTACCGGTTTATCCACAGGTTATGGGGTTATTCCGCGTCCCTGTGCCCCGCGCTCCAGCGTGCGCACGCGATCCGCCTGCCGTCACGCAGGGAGGGATCGACCGTCATTTCACCGCGCGGGACCGGCCCGTCGGCTATCCGGTGGCCCGTACCCATGTGGCCGGACCAGGTGGCATAGGACAGGGTGCGGTACGTATCGGCCGCGCAGTTGTACATGACGGAAAAACGGACCGAGGCAAACGGCAGGCCGTGGCGGATCATGTCCTCGTCAAAATCCTGTATGAACGCGGCCGATGCATGCGCGCCGTGCAACTGGACGGACGCCAGATCGATATACTCATTTACCTTGTTCTGGTACGGCGGCAGCTTCTGCAGTTCCGCGCTGCCATGCGACGCAGGGGATACGGGCAGATCCTGTGCCCGTGCCATCCGCGCACCAGCCACCATGCCACCACAGGCCATACCCGTGGCCAGTACCGCCACCACAACCCTGTATCCCATTTTCTCCCTTTCATGTGCACAACCCACGGGCGTGCACGCCAGACCCTGCCTCATATGCTCCTGTTTTGCAGGATCAGGCCTGTAGCGGCAAGCATTGCCGCAGGGAACCGGACCATATCGTCCCCGCAATAACAGGATTGCGCCATGCATGCCTCGTTTTCATACAGGGTTTGCGCCCTTTTCCTTGCCGCGATGCTGCCGGGGGCAGCGCCTGCGCCGATGGCCCGCGCCGCGGCCATGGCCGTGACACTGACCCGCGCACCCTTTGGCACCCTGCCGGACGGGCAGGTGGTGGAACGCTTCACCCTGGCCAATACCCATGGCGTGCGCCTGCAGGTCATGACCTATGGCGCGATCATAACCGCCATTGACGCACCCGACCGCAGGGGCCATGTGGCGGATGTGGTGCTGGGTTTTCCAACGCTTGAGGATTATGTGGTGAACAACCCGCGCGGCAGCCTGTATTTTGGCGCGACGGTGGGGCGGGTGGCCAACCGCATCGCCAACGGCACCTTCAGCCTGGATGGCCATGTCTACCATATTCCCCGGACCGAGGGGACAAACGCCCTGCATGGCGGCCGCCGGGGCTTTGACCGGCATGTCTGGCACGTGGAAGCCACCGCCACCACCACGGATGGCGCCAGCGTGACCCTGATGCGGGTCAGTCCGGATGGGGAGGAAGGCTTTCCCGGTACCCTGGTCGCGCATGTCACCTTTGGCCTGAACAGCCGCAATGAACTGTCGCTCCATTACCGTGCGACGACCGACCGGCCCACGGTGGTCAACCTGACCAACCACAGCTATTTCAACCTGAATGGGGAAGGCAGCGGATCGGTCGAGAACGAAATCCTGCAGATCCATGCCGATACCTTCACGCCGGTCGATGCCGCATCGCTGCCACTGGGCACGACCGCCCCGGTAGCCGGGACCGCACTGGATTTTCGCACGCCCCGGCGTATCGGGGCATGCCTGCGCGATGGTGGGCAGCAGATGCGTGACCAGCACGGCTATGACTTCAACTGGATCGTAAACGCAGCCCCTGCTTCGGCCCCGGTGCTGGTGGCCCATCTGTCCGATCCCGCATCGGGCCGGAACATGGACGTGCTGACCACCCAGCCGGGGCTGCAGGTCTATACCGCCAATGCGCTGGACGGGCGCTATACCGGCCCCTCGGGCCATGCCTATCGCCAGACGGATGCCGTGGCGCTGGAGGCGGAGCATTACCCCGACAGCCCGAACCACCCGGATTTTCCCACCATCACCCTGCGCCCGGGTGCAATCTATGACCAGACCACCCTTTATCGGCTGGGCGTGGAACCCGGGGGAACGCCTGCCCCTTAAGCAACAGGGGCAGTCTTTGATTCCGGGCCGGACATCCTTAGAGCCCGATCCGAAAGTTTTTCAACCCTGACAATGCCTTGCTGTCCGTCGTGTGAGCATTCGGATTGAGGCGATCAATGTCCATGCGGTTGAGGAAGCAATGGATTGTTCCCAATCTTTGGCGAGCCGCCTGCATCGTCCCAGCCATGCGAATGTCCGTTCCACCACCCAGCGACGCGGCAGGATCTGAAAACCCTTCACCGTATCGGACCGCCTGATGATTTCGAGGGTCCATTTTCCCATGGAGGCGAGCGCGGATCGCAATTTGTCGCCAGCATAGCCGCCATCAGCGAAGATGTGGCGCAGCCAGGGAAAGCGCCTGCGTATCGCTGCCAGAACATCAACGGCCCCATCACGGTCCTGGATATCAGCGGCATGAACGAGGAGAAAGATCAGGAAGCCGCAGGTATCCGTCACGATATGGCGCTTGCGGCCCTTGACCTTCTTCCCCGCGTCATAGCCCGAAATCCCGCCGCTTTCCGTGGTTTTCACCGACTGGCTGTCAATCACGCCCGCGCTCGGAGAGGCGTCACGTCCCTCGATCTCGCGCAGGCTCATGACCAGCACCGTATTCATGACCTCGAACACTCCGGCATCACGCCAGGCGTAAAAATAGCGCCTGATGGTCGAGACCGGCGGAAAGCATTTCGGCAGCAGACGCCACGCACACCCGGCCGAGGCTATGTAGAGCATCGCATTGACCACCTCGCGCATATCCGTCGTGCGCGGACGACCGCCCCGTTTCGCCGGGGGCACAAATGGCATGATCAAAGTCCACTCCCCGTCCGTCATGTCCGATGGATATCGCAATCTTTCCCGGCTATACTCGCGCCGGGCAATACCAGTCCATGTCACCATTCACTCCATCTCTCTGCAAAGACGGATGAATCACAACAGGCTGGTATTGTTCAAAAACTTTCGGATCGGGCTCTTAAATATCTCACCCTAGCGTGATCAGAGGACATGAAACCCAGATGAAAACATTCACCATGCTGCTTCTTCTGACAGGGCTGGCAGCCTGCGCGGCCAACACCCCGCCCAGCGACCCGACCCAGAGCGGGGGGGTAGGCGGCATGACTGGCTCACCCGGGCAGGACGCGCCCAGCGACGGACCTGGCGGCTCCGGTGGCCCGGGAATGGGCAACTAGGTACGCCGCCCCTGACCCACCGGCGGGCGTGCTCAGTCGCGCCCGCCACTTATGTTGATGACCCCGAGACCCAGCAGGCCAAGGCCGGCCAGGCCCTCGGCAACCATCCACGATATCGGGCCGATTCCATCCGCCGTCATGCCGCGAACCAGAACACCAACGCTGCCAATCATGAGCAGCAGGGACACGATGGTCGCCCATTTTACAATCTTGCCGCGGTTCATCAATTCTCTTCGCTGTCTGTGCATCGGGGTGCCAACTGGAGCATGCCCCGGTCCTTCTATCATCCCGAACGCCGCCCCGTCCAAACACTGCGTGCGCAGCGGCAATGCATCAATTGCACGACCGGTACAGCATTCATCGAAAAGTGATGGGCGGCATGGCATCTTTCATGCTTGCATGGCGTTGATACTCTACAGGGACCACAGGAACAGGCCATGCCCGACGACAGGCGTGGGCACGGGCGGTCCTGATTACAACAGGCATTTCAGGAGTCAGGCAATGCAGGTAATCCAGGCCCCCTCCCGTCCCCTGGCTGAATGGTCGGCACGCATGCGCCATCTCGTGCAGGCCTGCGCGACCTATCCGTATGCCTTCCTGCGCGTGTGGGATGGGGACTGAATACCGCCCGGCCGCCTATTCGTGTCGTAACGCCGCCGCGTCAAACCATTCATCATTACCCGTCCTGTCGTTACGTACACGGATCTGGCCGTTTTCGATCATCTCCACGATCTCTCCCTTCATGCCATGCAGTTCCGGCTTTACGGGGGCATCGTCCCTGACCACCACAATATCGCCCTGCTTGAAATCCATGCCGTATTCTCCTTCTCGCGGCCTCTGATATCCCTGTCCGCCACGGCGGGCGGCGCACCAACCATGCCAGTCATGCCCGGCACCGCAAACCCGTGGAACAGGCCATGACATACCACATGCGCACCCGCCACGGGTTGTATGGTGCCACGCCGTACCCGACATGATTGCCTGAAGCAATTGCAGACAGGGACCTGCCTCATGTCATCGGAACACCATCTTCCCTCTTCCACCGACCTTGAACGCGAACTGGCCCAACTGCGGCGGGAATACGATATCGCCGTAAAGGACAGGCCCGAGCACGCCCATGCGCTCGGCCAGCGCATCAAAAAGATCGAGGCCGAAATGGCGGGCCGGAAATAGGCCCCGGTGGCTGCGCGGCTGGTCAGGCCTCCGGCCCCGGACCGGCCGCCACCGGCGTTTCCACCGCCGGGACCTGTGGTGCAGGCGGACGCACCAGCCAGTAGACGATGCCAAGCGAAAGCGTAGCTGCCGACAGGGCCAGCAGTTCCATCACATCGACTTCCTTCAGGTCGATCACGATGAACTTGCGCACCGTCGCCAGCATACCGATCAGCAGGACCGAGCGCATGCGGATCAGGCTGTGGGGCTGTGCATCGGGTAGGACAAGTATGGAATGCTTGAACTCCAGCGCGATCAGCACGGTAAAGAACATGCCGAAAATGCTTTGCAGCATTTCGGGGCTGGTCGGGTTCAGCCCACTCGAGACCAGCATCCGCCCCACCGCCACCACCACATGCACAAGCGACGTCGCGGCAATGAGCACGATAAGCAGGGTGAGCACCAGCATCACGCCTTCCTCGAACAGGTCGAACAGGCGGGCCATCTGAAAGAAACCGGGCAGGCGTTTCATCATGTGTGCGAACAGATCCCTGGCTGGAATGAAAATGGACAGGCCCGTGGTGTAGCAGGCTTTTCTGCTGGGGCGCAAAACACCCCACCACGCTGTCAAGCGCAACGGGCGGCAGGCTGCATTGCAACAGCCTGCATGGAAACATCCGCGCCAGGCCCCATGTCATTACAGGCAGGCACATGGCGTGCCACCCATGGTCCGTCAGGCCCATGGCCAAACCAGACAGGAAACACAGTCATGAGCAAAGCAGCAGCAGTTGGCCCCGACGCACAGGGCAAGTACAGCCTTGAGGTGAATATCGGTGGCCTGAGCGAAAGCCTGGGCGGCTTCACGTCCAAGATGGAAGCCGAGGATTATGCCGTCTCCCTCCTGCGTCGCGTGCGGGAACTGGCCAAGGCCGACGGCCTGAAGTAACGCCCGCCCCACCCCTTTCCGCCAGAGCGCGCCACGCATGGCCCTGGCGGAAAGGATTGCGGCAGCGGTGGGGAAACGCTGTCGTCTTACAGCCTTTTATCTTTATACAGGTATGGGCCTGACAGGATCAGGAAACATGCCCGTAATGGAAAAAAGGATCCTCTTTCCCATGAAACGACTGACCCGATCACTGTCTTTGCTGGTATTGACCAGCGGCCTCGCGGCCTGCGTGGATGGCCCCGGTGGTTATTATGGTGACTACGGCGGTTATGGTGGCGGCTATGGCGGCTACTACAGCGGCTATGGCGACTATTACGGTGGCGCACCCGTATATATGGGCCGTGATGGTGGCCCGCGTGGCGGCAGGGGCTTCGGCCCGGGCAGGCCGGGCGGGGGCGGCCCGCGCGGCTTCGGTGGCGGTGGCCACGGTGGCCCGGGCGGCGGCGGTCCGGGCCCGGGTGGCTTTGGCGGTGGGGGCCATGGCGGCGGCCCCGGTGGCGGACAGGGCGGTCCCGGTGGCGGGCACGGCGGTGGTCCGGGTGGGCCCGGTGGCGGTGGCCATGGCGGTCCGGGCGGCGGCATGCGGCACTGACGGCACGGGCCGGCCCCTGTGGGGCCGGCCTTTCCTATCTGTGTGCCCCGGTGCCTGAAAACAGGTTCATGACCAGCACCCCGGCCATGATCAGCACCATGCCACCAATGGCGGCAAGATCAAGCTTCTG
This sequence comes from Komagataeibacter sp. FNDCF1, assembly GCF_021295335.1. Taxonomy (NCBI): domain Bacteria; kingdom Pseudomonadati; phylum Pseudomonadota; class Alphaproteobacteria; order Acetobacterales; family Acetobacteraceae; genus Komagataeibacter; species Komagataeibacter sp. FNDCF1. Next base: position 2,247,406 of record NZ_JAIWOT010000001.1, read on the forward strand.
CCCCAGCACCACGCGGCAGACGAGCGCAATCAGGACGGTTCCCACACCGGACCATATGGCATAGGCCATTCCGGTCGGAATGGTGCGCAACGCCAGTGACAGCGCATAGAACGCGACCCCGTACCCCACCACGGTTGCACAGGACGGGCCCGGTCGCGCAAAACCGTTGGACAGGGTCAGGCTGAACGTAGCCGTTACCTCCGCCAGTATGGCGACAAGTAGCCAGGCATAGGCCATGCCCTATTTCCCCTGCCGGGCCAGGGCCGTGCCAAGCGGCGGCAGGCCCGCCATGCGCGGGCGGGGCGCACGCGGGGGGCGGGGCGTCTCGTCACGAATCGCTACCGCATCCTGCCCGCGCGCGCGCAGGGCCTCGGCAAAGCGCTGGACATGGGTCCACTGGGCACCTGCATACAGTTCCCGGCCATCGAGCATTACACGATGTCGTCTCAATTCGTTCCTCATTCCATCACATTCCGGCGGTAGAAACAGGTATGCAGGAACTTCGACATGACGGCGAGAAAAAACACTTTGTGGCCATGCAGGAAACCTTCGCTTTTCCCAAACGATTTATGTATGGAAAAGATAGGAGGTATGATTCATGAGCAACTCTGCACGCATGATCGCTCATCTGCTGATCACGGTCCGGCTGAGCGCGCGCAATCAGCCTGCCCCGCCTGTTTCCAGCACTGAACGGAGCTGATTGACAACCCCATACCCATGCGGACAGGGCAGGAATTTCCATGCTGCAATGTTATGACACGCATGGGATATCATCCTTTTTTCCGCATCCGGTTCAGGCGGTCGGCAAAGGCCGCCAGTTCATCATGATGCAGCAGGAACACATTGTTGGAACGCGCAAGCTGGCGGGCGGCGGACGTGTAATCTGCATTGGACACAACCGCCGCCACATCGGCCTGATAATGCAGGCGGGCGGCTGATACCTGCTGCACCGCCTCGTTCCCTACCGCGCTGCGGTACAGCTTGCACTGCACCACCAGCCGCAGCCCGTCGCGCCGGGCGATCACGTCCGCCCCCTGGTCACCGCCCGGTGGCGTTGCCTGTGCATCCCAGCCGCAGGCGCGCAGGCATCCGGCGCAGTACCGTTCATAGGCGATGGGATCCATGTCGGGCGCGTAGCCTGTATTCACGGCCCCGGTGGCGGGTCGGGCCGCAACCCGTTCGATACGGGCCAGCACCGCACGTTCCACAATGGGCCATGCCCAATGCAGGCCACGAGCCCGCAGGGCAGGCTGCAGGACCGTCCTGCTGAATTCGGCCATTTCACGTTGCCATTTGCCGGTCTGTTCCACGCCATAGCTGTTGACCTGTACAAGCTGCCTGCGCCGGATGCGCAGCGCTTCGGCATGGCGGCCGATCAGCCGCCTGCACACGCACCACGCCATGCGCCGACGCCAGAACCGCCAGCCATGCCGCAGCACCGGCCATGCCAGTACGGCCCCGATCCCCACCATGACCAGCCGCAGCAGCCCCGATGGCAGGCCGCCCCCCACCCGTGTCACGGCACTGGCGGGAAAATAGAGCGCCCCCACCCCATGTTGCGCGGACAGGGGACGCAGCAGCAGCAGATCATCATGCCGGCCAGCCTGTTGCCATGTCCTTTCCCGGCCCGCGCGCTGACAATGGAGCAGCGCCAGCGCATGATCACGCATCGTCGTCGTGCCCGCGGTCACAGGCAGACGGGCAAGGCGGTGGGCGGCATCGGGCTGCGTGCAGCCAGCGGTTGCGGGTGCCAGACGGTAGAGGTCTGGCGCAGCCACGGCGGGAACACTGGCCAGCAGCAGCCAGCCCCATAGCCATGGCATGATCCATGCACGCATCTTTTCGTTCCCGCTCCTGCCACCGGTTGCAGAACGGACACTAGAGCATGAGAACAAAATAGGAAAGTACAGAAGTATCACGCGTTTCCGGCATGGTTTTTACCCTCTGCGGCACGTATCATGCCGGCATGCGAATCTGCTTTATCGGTGACAGCTATGTCACGGGAACGGGTGACGAAACCTGCCAGGGCTGGGCCGGACGGCTATGCGCCATGGAACGGCAGGACGGGCGGGACGTAACGCTCTACAATCTTGGCGTGCGTGGACAGACCAGCCGCGACGTGGCCCGACGCTGGCGGGCCGAGAGCGAAACCCGCCTGGCCGGCCGGCGTGACGGGGGAATTGTCCTGTCCTTCGGTGTCAATGACTGCGCGACCCTGCCCGATGGCCAGCCCCGGCTGACGCATGACCAGAGCATGGCCGCCACCTGCGACATGATGACGCAGGCCAGCCATCACTGGCCCGTACTGGTGGTTGGCCCCCCACCGACCGGGCATGAGCAGGCCGATGGGCGTATCCGCGCCCTTTCCACCGCGCAGGAAGCCGCCTGTGCACGGCTTGGGCTACCATTCCTGTCCGTATGGGAATCACTGCTGGCAAGCCCGCTATGGTGTCCCGAAATCGCCCGGGGGGATGGTGCCCACCCGGCAGGCGGCGGCTATGGCGAGCTGGCCCGGATCGTCCATGTCTGGCCGGCATGGCGGGCGTGGATGGACGCGCCACCTTAAAACCGTTTTACCACCCTATCCGGGCCGGGCGGCCCATGGGCACGGGCCCCCGGCCACGCCTGCCCACTCCTGTTGTGAAAGAAGGCATACAGACATGAAGAAGATCACCACCTGTGCCCTGCTGGGCGTACTGGCGGCAGCCTGCGGAACCCCTGCCCGCGCCGACGTGCCGGAAGGGGAACTGAACTCACTCTACATCCGCCCCGAAGTGCAGCTGCCGGCCCCTGCGCTGTCCTTTCCCACCTATCCGGTCGTGGATGACTGCACGACCGAGTTTGGCGATGCCGTGACCAATGCCTGTGTTACGGGGGAAAAGGAGCGCGCGCTGGTCCTGCAGCCCGCATGGGATGAATACAGGGATAGCGACAAGATCACCTGCCAGGAGGAAGTGGTCCATACCCGTCATATCCAGCTGTACAAGAACCTGGCCTACTGCCTGGACAAACGCCGCTATGACGCATGGCGCAAGGATCACCCCGAAGGGCACTAGGCCCGCGTCCGCCCGCCTTCAGTCGCGGGTGATGTGGCAGCGCGCGTCATCATGGCTGTGGTCGTAATCCACACCCTGGTTGGCGGCACTGTCTCCATGCACGATACGGCGCGGCAGGACAGGGCGGGCGGACAGGGCGGACAGCCGCATATCCGTCCCGTCATGGGCCAGCCCCGCCGCATCCAGCACGCTGGCGGGAACCGCCGCCACCGTAAAGGGCGCATGCACGTTATCGCGTGCCGCCTGCATGGCCTGCGGATGATCCGTCTGCCACGCGGGGGAAGCCCAGAAATAGAACGGTACCTCATAGGCCGCACGGACATCCCCATGCGCGGGGATGCCGCCGGTGCATTCATTCACCCTCACCCCGTGGTCCGATACATAGAACAGTGCGGACGGCCCACCATGGGCGGCAAGACTGGCACGCACATGCGCCAGCATGTGGTCGGTATAGGCGATGCTGTTGTCATAGGGCGTGCCGACATGGCTGAAGGCGGCAGGGTAGCGGTCGGCCGCGTTTTCATGGCTGCCGAACAGATGCAGTACGATGAAGACAGGGCTGCGCGCATGCCCGATGGCGCCATCGACCACCGGCAGCATGCGCTCATCCAGCACCGGGCTGCTCATGATCCCGCCATGCACGGTGGTATAGGCAATATGGCGCGCCTGCTCGGAATAGGCGCCGATCACACTGTCATACGGCCCCAGCCGGGGGTGGTTGCTGATCCACCATGTATCGAAGCCCGCTGCGTTGAAGACCGAGACCAGATCATGCCCCGGCACCGCACCGGGCCGCAGCCTGTCATAACCTGACAGGATGACCGGCACGGCGCCCACCGTGTAGTCAAAGGGCGTGACCATGTTGTCAAAACGCACAAGACCGGACACCTGCTCCATCTCTGGCGTGGTGGGCACGGGATAGCCTTACAGATGCTGGTGGTCGCGCCGCGCGCTCTCCCCGATCACCAGCACGATCACCTGCGCGGGCAGGTCGTGCGGGGGGCTGCGGAAGTGAACGGGTTCATGGCTGATCCGGCTGGCCATTTCCGTCACGCGCCGGGTTTCGCGCCGGGCGGCGGCGTAACCGGTCAGCAGGCTCCATGGCCAGGCCCGGTCAAAACGGGCATGGATGGGCACCATCGGATTTTCGGTCCCGCCGCGCGTGGGGGGCAGGTCGCACCATAGCCGCACGGTCGGCACCACAACCCACGCCAGCAGGACCGCCACGCAGGCAAGCCGTGCACGCCACCCCCACCGCACAACCGCCCCGCGCGGCCGCAGCAGATAGAGCGCGGCCAGCGCGCCCCACAGCACCATCCACGCGCACAGATAGGGCAGAAGTGGACCGACATATCCCCTCACCACCGGCACGGAGCAGTAGAACAGGATCAGCCACAGCGGATAGCCCGGCGGCACGCCACTCATGCTGATATAATAGAGTGCACCGGGCAGCAGCACGACGGCGGGCAGCAGGGCAGCAAGCAGTACCCGCCTGCTGTTGGATGCCAGCGCCACCACCAGCCACAGTGCCGCAGCGCGCAGCACGCCCTGCAGGCCGGTGCAGGCGGGCAGCAGCGCCAGGACCGCCATGGTGCCCAGCAGGGCATCAGGCCAGGCGCGGGCGCACAGGCCACGCAGGCGATGACTGGCGGAGTGTGGGCGGGACGCGTTCATGCCGGTTTCATGCCACGGGTGTCCCACGCCCGGTAGCCCCCGGCCGTCACCCGCCTGCGCCACCATCCGGCGGGACGATGGCACGTTTGTGAATGAACCGCGGTGCGGCAATGCTTTTTATCCGGTGCCCCCGCGCATAATAATGCACCCGCGGGAGGCCCGTGCGCGGACGGGCGCCAGAAAAAAGCGTGTAAAAAACGCGCTTGAAAACAGTGATTGCAAAAATAGAAATCATAAAGGCAGACAAACGTACCATGGCAAAGATCAAGGTCAGGAATCCCGTTGTCGAAATGGACGGCGACGAGATGACCCGCATTATCTGGCACTTCATCCGCGAGCGGCTGATCCTGCCGTATCTGGATATCGACCTGAAATATTATGACCTCGGCATCACCCATCGTGACGAGACCGATGACCGCGTGACCGTGGAAGCCGCCGAGGCCGTGCGCCGTTACGGCGTGGGCGTGAAATGCGCCACCATCACCCCCGATGAGGCACGGGTGGAGGAATTTGGCCTCAAGAAGATGTGGCGCTCGCCCAACGGCACCATCCGCAACATCCTTGATGGCACCATCTTCCGCGAGCCCATCATCTGTTCCAACGTACCCCGCCTTGTCCCGCACTGGACGCAGCCGATCGTGATCGGCCGCCATGCCTATGGCGACATCTACCGCGCCGCCGAAACCCGCATTCCCGGCCCCGGCATGGTCACACTGCGCTATACCCCCGCCGATGGCGGGCCCGAGCAGGTGCTTGACGTACATGACTTCAAGGGCCCCGGCGTGGCGCTGGGCATGCACAACACCCGCGCCTCGATCGAAGGGTTCGCGCGCGCATCGCTTGCCTATGGGCGCGACCGCAGGCTGCCGGTCTACCTGTCCACCAAGAACACCATCCTCAAGGCCTATGACGGCATGTTCAAGGATGTGTTCCAGGAAGTGTACGAACGGGAATTCAGAGCCGAGTTCGAAAAGCTGGGCCTGACCTACGAGCACCGCCTGATCGATGACATGGTGGCCTGCGCGCTGAAGTGGAAGGGCGGCTATGTCTGGGCATGCAAGAACTATGACGGGGACGTGGAAAGCGACATCGTGGCGCAGGGGTTCGGCAGCCTTGGCCTGATGACCTCGGTGCTGCTCAACCCCACGGGCGATGTGGTGGAGGCCGAAGCCGCGCATGGCACCGTGACCCGCCATTTCCGTGAACACCAGAAGGGACGGCCCACCAGCACCAACCCCATTGCGTCGATCTTCGCATGGACACGGGGGCTGGCCTATCGTGGCCGCTTCGATGACACGCCCGATGTCACCCATTTTGCCCACACGCTGGAACGTGTCTGCATCGAAACCGTGGAAGGCGGCCAGATGACCAAGGACCTGGCCCTGCTGGTGGGCAAGGATACGAAGTGGCTCGACACCCAGCCCTTCCTTGACGTGCTGGACGGCAAGCTGCGCCACGCGTTGACCAAAGCGTAAGGACATGGAGGGGATGGCCTGCGGGCCGTCCCCTCCACATACCCGGTTTGGGCCACATCATAACGGCGGCATCCTGTTCGCCCCCGCTACAGGGCGCACATGCGTCCAGGCCGTCGGCCATCATGCCTGTCATTCATCGTCACCAGATCCCGACCTGCATGCGGGCGATGATCCCGCGGGGCCACGGTGGGAACAGTACGGTGATCATGCGGGTGGCGGACGTGCGGTGGCCGGACTGGCCATGTGCGGGGTTTCGGCTCCCGTTCATCGCCTGACCCTGAACGGAACACATATTCGTGACGGTTATGGCCCCATAAAAAACCATCCGGAAAACAGGCCGATAAAAAATTATTGCCACCAGAATAATCCTACCCATCGGGGTAGGAAAAGATTATATAAGTCCCATGCACGATCAAACGTCCCTGGTACCGTCGCCTTTCCCCTGCACACCATGCCGTGGCAAAAAAGCGGAATGAAGTGACAGTCCTGCATGCCTGACGGGCAGGCATGCTGACCGGCGGCAGTCCATGGGCAGCGTGATCCGGTAAAGGCGCATTTCCCGCAGGGTGTCGGAAATAACAGGTCAGGCAGCCCGACATCCGGCCATTCGGTAATCCACGTATTTAGTTTTTGAACATAAACGACATCCTGTAATGGTCCCGCCTGTTGCGGGTCATGATCTTCTGCATGAGGTGCGAAAACTCCATTTCCATACTGACCAGACACACCCAGCAGGGTCTTCCGGGCAGTATCGAACAGTGTGCGGCCGAACAGACGCAATGACCGCCACAATGACCCGGCCAGAACCGGACGGGCTGACCCCGGCAGGCGGAACAGGCCGGAGGCTGGAACTGCCATGACGCCAGGCGAAACCATTCGGTCATTCGCCTGCCGGCCTGTTTTCCGCACCGGGACACACGCCCCATTGCTGCGGAACAGGCACACATGGGCAACATGGAAACGCCGCAACGGGAATCGTGGCAGATAAATGTTGGCAAATGTATTACAGATAACGTGTTTGATCACATTCACGTGATATTATAGTACTGAATTCGTCGACTTTATCTTTAATCCGCTCACTGAAACCAAGGGCTGGAGAGTATTTTCCTCTATAAATTGCAATTCACATACAGTTTATAGAGAGCTGTCTCTGCGCGTGATGAGCATGTTAGATACTTCCATGCGCCTGACCCTGCACACCGATTATGCCTTACGCACGCTGCTATACATGGGACTCCATGCTGATAGACGCGTCTCCATTCATGAAATAGCCCATGCGTATGACATATCGGAAAACCATCTGGTCAAGGTGATCCATCGCCTCTCCCGCCTTGGGCTGATCGACGCGCGGCGTGGCCGTGGCGGCGGCCTGATTCTGGCGCATGCACCA